>NZ_CP146101.1:7562500-7862500 GCF_037023745.1 Streptomyces sp. SCSIO 30461 | reverse complement strand
GGCGGCCCTTGTCGCCCTCGCCGCTCCTGCTTCCCGTGCCATCGTGGTCTGCCTTGCGGTTGCCCTTGCCGTGTCCGCCCTCGTCTGCCTTGCCGGTGTGCCCCTCGGTCGTGGCGGCGGGAGTCCCGGGTGAGCCCTCGGACTTGAGGTTTCCGGCCTCGGTGGCTCCGGCGGTCGTCGCGGTGCCGACGATGGTGGTGAGTCCGGCCGCGATGAGGGCGGTCAGCTTCCGGTGACGGCTCGGCGGCGCCGTCTTGAGGCGGGTTCGGGCGCCCTGTGGTGCAGGCATTCGGCGTGCTCGCTTTCTGTGTGATGTGCGGTCGTATCCCTGTATGGAAGAAGTGGAGCTAAGTGCAGTAGATCATGCGAAAAGAGATAAATAGGATAATTAATACGGCGTTTCACGGGTATGCGCCCGCCCCCGGCGCGGATGCCGGGGGCGGGGAGAGAGGGGATCGCGGGTGGCCGCTCGGGTCACCCGGTCCGGTTGTGGGTGTCGTGACGGTGGATCAGCCGAAGCAGTTCGGCACCGGGTTGCCGCTGTCTTCGCAGTTGGTCGGGACGTTGTCGATGATCCGGATCTTGCCCTGGGTCGTGACCTCGCCGTCGTTCTGGATGCCGCCGGCTTCCTCGTCGGAGATGTTCCGGGTCACCTTGACGTCGGTGAGGTCGAGGACGCTGAGTTCGTTTACGAGGATGCCGCCGCCCTGGGCGTCGTTGGCCGGTGCCTGGTTGCCGTCGACCTTCACACGCCGCAGGGCGACCTTGTCGACATTTTCCGCGATGGCGAGACCGCCTCCACCACCGACGTTGACGAGGGTGCCGTCCCCGGTGGAGACGTTGTCGGTGATCTTGCTGTCCTCGAAGACCGCCTCGTCCGACAGCTGGGCGCCGCCGCCCTCGCCGGTCGCTGTGTTGTCGTGGATGTAGGAACCGCGTACGAGGAGTCCGCCGTCCTCGTGGTCGATGCCGGCGCCGCTTCCGTCGTCCTCGGTGTTGTAGGCGATCCGGGACTTCTCGATCTCCGTCACGCCGCCGTCGGACTCGACACCACCGCCGATGTTGTGGCTGATGTCGGACTTGGTGATCGTCGCGGTACCGCCCTCGGTTTCGATGGAGCCGTCCGTGCCGATATTGCGGTAGGTCTTGCTGTCGTCCATCACGAGCTCGGCGTCATCGGTGAAGATGGCTGAGCCTTCTTCGGCGGAGTTGCCCTCGAAGGTGGTCTTCTTGACCCTGGTGATGCCCTCGTTGAGGATGGCGCCACCGTTGTCGCTGCCGATGTTGTCGACGGTGTTGTTGACGAAGGCGACCATCTCCGTTTCGAGGAGCCCTCCCGACCGGACCCAGACGGCGCCGCCGCCCTCTCCCTCGACGGTCTTGCCGCGGGTGAGGATGAGGTGGCTGAGTTTGAGCTCGCCGCCGGACCCGATGTCGAAGAGGCGGAACGGGTCGGCATTGGCGGCGCGCTGGATGGTGGATCCGTTGCCGTGAATGCTGATCGGCTGGATGATCTGCGGCAGGCCGCTGCCGTCCGTGCTGGCGGTCAGGGTGTAGGTGCAGTTCGGGGCGAGGCGCAGCGAACCACCGGTGTTGTTGTTGAGGTCGACGAGTGCCGCGATCAGGGCGTTCGGGTCGCAGTCCACCTTGCGCTCGTACCAACCGCGCTTGTCCTGCTTCTTGCCGTGGCCGGCCTTGTCGCCCTTGTCATAACCGCCCTTGCCGCCCTTGTCGCCGTAGCTGTCGCCCTTGCCTCCCTTCTCCTTGCCTTCGTTGCCCTTGGAGGCGCTGCGGCCTTCGCCCTTGTCGCCGTAGCCGCCGTAGTCGTCGTCCTTGTCGGACTTGCCGCCCCAGTCGCCGCCCTTGTCGTGGTCGTTGCCTCCGTAGTCCTTGTCGCCGTAGCCCCCCTTGTCGTAGCCGCCCTTGTCGTAGCCGCCCTTGTCGCCGTAGCCCCCCTTGTCGTAGCCCCCCTTGTCTCCCTTGTCGGAGTAGTCGTCCTTGCCTTCGTTGCCCTTGGACTGGCCGCCGTTCTCCTTGCCTTCGTTGCCCTTGCCTTCGTTCCCCTTGCCTTCGTTGCCCTTGGAGGCGCCGCCCTTGTCCTGGTCGTTGCCTCCGTAGTCCTTGTCGCCGTAGCCCCCCTTGTCGCCGTAGCCGCCCTTGTCTCCCTTGTCGCCGTAGCCCCCCTTGTCTCCCTTGCCGCCGTAGCCGCCCTTGTCTCCCGAGTCGTTGTTGCCCCAGGAGTGGGAGTAGTCGTCGCCCTTGCCTCCCCCGCCCTCGCCGGAGTGGTCGGGATTGCCGGCGTTGGCCCAGTAGTCGCCTTGCTCGCCGTCGTTCGGCATGCCGTCGGCCGGGGCGGCGTCGGGCGCCGTCCTGGCCTTGACGGGCGTGGCCTGCGTGGCTGCTCCGGCGTCCTGGATTCCGACGATGGTGGTGGTGGCCGCCATGGTGGCGAACCCGGCCGCGGCGAGAACGGCAACCTTCCAGTGACGGCTCAGCGCCGCCGTCTTCGGACGGTGCGAGGTGCTCTTACCGGCACCCGCACCCGTGCCCACTGATTCAGACATCCGACGTAGCTCTCCTTCTTGTGTGACGGGCCGTCACGCCCCTAGTCCGGAAGGGGCGGAAGTGCGACACATCAAATCACAAGAAAAGCCATAAATAGGACAATAGGAGCGTGTCGTGGTGTCGAGAGTCAGATTCCCTCGGACGGGTCAGTGGGGTGGCGTGTCAGCGTGTCCATGGCCTCGCTCAGTCGCTCCAGTACGCGCACGGTCTCCGTGAAGGTCGCATCACCGAGCTCGGCGGCGAGGCGGGTCGCGAGGTCCGCGTGTCCGGGGTCGATCCGCTCGATGGCGGCCCGGCCCTCGGCGGTCGGGAGGAGCAGCTTGGCGCGCCGGTGTGCGGGGTTGGGCAGGTACTCGGCGAGCCCGTTGGTGACCAGGAGGTCCGCGATCCGCTGCACGCTCTGGCGAGTGATGCCCATGGTGCGGGCGATGCCGGACACGGGCAGAGGCTCGTCCAGTACGGCGCCGAGTACCTGCCACCAGGCGGCGGTCAGTCCGACGGGGCGGGCCAGTTCGTCGGCGACGGCGAGGAACTGCCCGTTCAGCCGGAAGACGCTCAGCGCGGTGGCGCTGAGCAACTGCTGGCGCCTGTGCTCGCCGCTCATGCGTTGAGCTCGGCGAACGCGGCGGGATCGGAGTCGTGGAACAGCCGGAACCAGGCGTCCAGCCTGGCCGCGTCGAAAGCGCCCAGCCTGCCGAGGATCTCGCGGGCGAAGGCGACCGGCTCGGTGGGGCCTGCGGTGATCAGGTCTCCGTCGGTCACGGCGTCGATCTCGGCGTACCTCTCGCCGCCCCCGTACCCGGTGGCCGCGAGATAGAACGAGACCGCGCTCGTGTGCCGGCGGTCGTCGAGCAGCCCCTCGCGGGCGAGTCCCGCAGTCGCCCCGCAGATGGCGGCGACGGGTGTCCCGGCTTCCAGGAACTCCCTCGCCTTCCGGGCGAACGGCGCGAGCCCGCCGCCTGAGGCGTCGTCAGCGTCCCACAGGTCGGCCCCGGGCAGTATCAGCAGCGCGCTGTCCTCGGGCCGCAGGTCCGCGAGTGCCAGGTCGGGCAGGACGCGTAGCCCTCCGATGCTGTTCACCGGCTGTCCGGTGGCAGGGCCCACGGTGCGGACGGTGAAGCCCGTGCGGGCCAGCCAGGCGGTGGCGTGCCCCGTCTCCCAGTCGGCGAAGGTGTCGTACACGGCGAGATGGACGGTCTTGGTCTCCATGGCAGCAGCCTGTCATTTCGACAGCGTGCTGTCAATTACGGTCGAGGGGTGCCGCCCCGGGGAACACGACACCCTGCCGATGAAAGTGGCCGAGGCCATACAGGGTGGCCATGTCCGCGGGCCTGAACCGCTCCATACGCTGTCCGCTATGACCCCTCATGCCGATCCGCAGGCAGGCGCGGCCGTGAAGGCCGCCGACCGTGCCCACGTGTTCCACTCCTGGTCCGCACAGGGCCTGATCGACCCGCTCGCCGTCGCCGGCGCCGAGGGTTCGTACTTCTGGGACTACGACGGGAACCGCTACCTCGACTTCACCAGCGGCCTCGTCTACACCAACATCGGGTACCAGCACCCGAAGGTGGTCGCCGCGATCCAGGAGCAGGCCGGGAAGCTGGCGACCTTCGCGCCCGCCTTCGCCGTCGACGTGCGTTCCGAGGCCGCGCGCCTGATCGCCGAGCGCACACCGGGCGACCTGGACAAGATCTTCTTCACCAACGGCGGCGCCGAGGCCGTCGAGAACGCCGTCCGCATGGCCCGGCTGCACACCGGCCGCGCCAAGGTGCTCTCCGCCTACCGCTCCTACCACGGCGCCACGTCCACCGCGATCAACCTGACCGGTGACCCGCGCCGCTGGGCCTCCGACACCGCCTCCGCCGGTGTCGTCCACTTCTGGGCGCCGTTCCTCTACCGCTCGCCCTTCTACGCCGGCACGGAGGAGGAGGAGTGCGCGCGGGCCCTCCAGCACCTGGAGGACACGATCGCGTTCGAGGGTCCCGGGACCATCGCCGCGATCATCCTGGAGACCATCCCCGGCACGGCCGGGATCATGATCCCGCCGACGGGCTACCTGGCGGGCGTACGGGAGATCTGCGACCGCTACGGCATCGTCTTCATCCTTGACGAGGTGATGGCGGGCTTCGGGCGCACCGGCAAATGGTTCGCCGCCGAGCATTTCGACGTCGTACCCGACCTGATGACCTTCGCCAAGGGCGTGAACTCGGGCTATGTGCCGCTGGGCGGCGTCGCGATCTCCGCCGAGATCGCCGAGACCTTCGACAAGCGCCCGTACCCGGGTGGGCTCACCTACTCGGGCCACCCGCTGGCCTGCGCCGCCGCCGTCGCGACCATCCAGGTGATGGAGGACGAGCGGGTCGTGCAGCGCGCCGCCGAACTGGGCGAGACCGTACTCGGCCCCGGCCTGCGGGATCTGGCTGCCCGCCACCCATCGGTGGGCGAGGTGCGCGGTGTGGGCGCCTTCTGGGCCCTGGACCTCGTACGCGACCAGGAGGCGCACGAGCCGCTGGTGCCGTACAACGCGGCGGGCGAGGCGAACGCGCCGATGGCGGCCTTCGGCGCGGCCTGCAAGAAGAACGGCCTGTGGCCCTTCATCAACATGAACCGCACCCACGCCGTCCCCGCCTGCAACATCAGCGACGCCGAGGCCAAGGAGGGCCTCGCCGCCCTCGACGCGGCCCTCTCGGTGGCGGACGAGCACACGGTGTAGCCCCCGCCCCGGTGCCCGCGGAGTGCCCCGCACCCCGTGGGCATCGGGGCTTCTCGGGGCGAGGCGGGCCGGGCTGCCGAGCCCCTGTCCTTCGTACGCGTGAGGGACGACGGTGGACACACCCAGGGACGCGCGGCGCACGGCCCGGCACGCGTGCCGCACGGCCCGCACGGCCCGGCACCCGACGGCCCCGCCCGGCACCGGTGCGCGCTTCGCCACGCGTGCCGCACACGTGGCGAAGCACACCGGATGGGTTCCCTCCGGCTGGCTTAAGGTGTCGTGAACCAACCCGAGGGGACCCAGGACATGCCCGCGAGCGCAGCTGTGACGCGCAGCACCCTGCGCCAGCAGATCGCGGATGCGCTCCGTGACGAGGTGCTCGCGGGGCGCCTCCGGCCCGGGCAGGAGTTCACGGTCAAGGAGATCGCCGCCACCTACGAGGTGTCGGCGACGCCGGTCAGAGAGGCGCTCGTCGACCTCACCGCGCAGGGGCTGCTCGACTCCATCCAGCACCGCGGTTTCCAGGTGCACCGCTTCTCGGTCGAGGACTTCCGCGGCATGGTCGAGGCGCGCTCGCTCATCGTGGACGGCATCTTCCGCCGGGACGGGGCCCCCCGCGTCGATCTGGGGCCGGGACCGGCCCTCGGCTCCGTGAGGCGCCGGGCCGAGGAGGCCGCGCGGGCCGCCCGCGCCGCCGACGTGGACATCCTCATCGGCTACGACGTGCGCTTCTGGCGCGAGCTCGGCGCCCTCGTGAGCAATGTCTACATCGCCGACTTCCTGCACAGGCTGCGCGTACAGGCCTGGGTGTTCGCCGTGCCGCACCTGCGTGCCGAGAGCGACCTGAGGACCTGGCTGTGGAGCGGGCACGACGAGCTCGCGGACGCCGTCGGCAGCGGCGACGCACGGAGGGCCCGCGACCTGATCATGGCTCACAACGCACACGCCCAGGCCTGGGCCGACCGCCTGGAACGCCGCGCGGGGCACGGCCTGCGGACGCCCCCCGGCGACGGCGGCCAGGGACACGGCGGATACCCCGGTGTACACGGGGTGCCCGGGCAGCGCAGGGACCCCGGCCGTCCCGGGGAACGCAGTGCCTCCGGTCGGCCCCTGACTCCCCAGTGACCGCGCACCTTCGGCCAACGCCGCTGGCCAGTGGTGCGCGCTGACTGTGCGGGTCGGCCCCGTGGCACTACGCTGTCCCGACCAGCGCATAAAGACCATCGCACAAACCGCACACCGAACGATCCGATGGAGAGCGAGCTCGTCTTGGCCTGTGACCTCTGGCTGGTCCCCCTTGTCGATGTGCTGTGCCACAGCCCCGACAACCCCTTCGCCGAAGAGATCGCGTCCTACGACAAGGCCCTCACCGCCGCGGGTCTGCCCACGATTCCCGTCTTCGCCTACATGCCAGGACTCTCAGGCGATGTCGCGCCCGTCGCGGGCTTCGACTACGACGCCCTGCACTTCCTGCGCCGCGCCTATCTGCTCCAGCTGTGCGGACTCGCGGTGACCCCGGTCGACGAGCTCGGTGGAGACTACGAGCAACTACTGGAGATGTTCGAGGGAACGGCACAGCAGTCCCACCTCGTCTGGCACTACGACCACGCGGGCGCGTACGTCCCCGTCGACTTCGACGCGCCGCTCTCCAACGAGGAACTCCTCGCCGCAGGCGGCCCGCTCGGCTCGTCTCAGGGCCTGCTGCGGGAACTCGAGCTGGTGGCCCCCTCCATCGGCATCGACCCCGCCAACCCCCCGTCCGCTCCCGCCCCGCCGACCCGCCCCACCTCACTGGAGGAGCCCGCGGGCCCGATCCCGTACGACGAGAGCCCCTTCGCCCGCGAGCGGCACGTCTGGCTCGGCCTGCACGCGGCGGCGACCCGCAGCCTCGGCCAGGGCTCCATGATTATCTTCAGCTGAACCCCGGACGGGTGTGCGACGTGAACTGCCCCGCGCGGGCAGCCACACGCCGAAGGTCGTCAACAACGGCTGGGGCACCGCCCGTGCCCAGAGTACGGCGATCACCGGGGGGACCGAGTCGCCGCTGGTCCTGAGGACCGCGCAGCGCGGCAAGAAGATCACGGTCAAGGTGAAGGCGGTCCGCACCGGGCACAGCAACGGCTACGCGGTCAGCAAGCCCACCGGAGCCGTCGCGCGCCGACCCCAGGCCCTGTTCCTTCTCCTTCCCCATCGTGAGCCTCCGGCCGGTCACCCGCTTTCCAGGGTGACCGGCCGGAGGCGTCACCGGGGCTCGGGCGGGCGCTGCCGCGGCATGTTCGGCCGGGTCGACGGTGAGAGCGGGTAACGGCCCGCGGTCTGTCCGGCGCCCGTGCCCGTGTCCTGGCGGGACGCCGGGGACGCCGCGACGGCCTGCATCATCAGCGGGGCGGGGCCCGAGCGGAACGCGATCATCCAGTCCGCCGTCTCGGCCCGCACCAACTCGGTGATGTCCTCGGAGAAGCGCCGCAGCACTCCGAGGCACCGCTCGGCCGCCTCGCTCGCCGTCCCCTCGGTGGGGCCGAGCACCTCGCGGACGCTCTCCGCCGCCCAGTCGAACTGCAGGGCCTGGAGCCTGCGCTGCACGGCATGGGCGGTGGCCATGGAGCGCATCCAGCCGGAGGTCAGCCCGAAGTAGCGGTCGCAGGCCAGACAGGTCGCGGCCAGCAGCAGCGACAGACAGCCCCAGGTCGCCGCCCCGGTGAGCACATCGGTGAGGTGGAGCAGGGGGAGCGCGGCGCCCGCGAACCCCCCGAGTGCCGTGCCGATGCGCAAAACGCGTGCCCAGCGGCGCTTGCGCGTACGGTCGCGCAGATACCAGTCGGCGGTGCGCAGGGCGTTCGCCTCGACCCAGCGGTACAGCTCGTCCAGACGCTCCGCGGGCTCCCCCCAGTCCCCGAGCGGGAAGGGCCGGGCCGTCAGGTCGGGCTGCATCTCCGGCTGGCTCACCGGGGCACTCCTCTGCGCTCTGCGTGACTACAGGTGACTACGCGTCACTACGGGACGGGACGTGACCCAGCTAACCGTGCGTGACGCAAGTCGTACGAGGACGCTGTGGGGTGCCGCGGGGTGTAGTGCCCAGAGCCTTCCTATCGCCGAATGACGGGTTGTGGGGCCGGGACGCCGGTAATTCCGCTCACACGAGGGGGCCGCCCCGGTGGAGCGGGGACGCTCGTTCCGGCACGAACTCACTCGAAAGAGTTGGCGCGGACGGCGGAGCCGAACGGGTGCCCACTGGGTGGGGCGAGCCGACCCGTGACCACGTAGGCTCGGTTTACCGAAACATCCGAAACATTCGTCGTCGAGAAGCCAGGAGTGACCCGTGATTCCCGGTGGTGGTCAGCCCAACATGCAGCAGCTGCTCCAGCAGGCCCAGAAGATGCAGCAGGACCTCGCGCGGGCTCAGGAGGAGCTCGCGCAGACCGAGGTCGACGGGCAGGCGGGCGGCGGGCTGGTCAAGGCCACCGTCACCGGCTCGGGAGAGTTGCGCGCCCTGGTGATCGACCCCAAGGCCGTCGACCCGGAGGACACCGAGACCCTCGCCGACCTCGTCGTGGCGGCGGTCCAGGCGGCGAACGAGAACGCGCAGCTGCTCCAGCAGCAGAAGCTCGGCCCGCTCGCCCAGGGCCTCGGCGGTGGCGGCGGCATCCCGGGTCTGCCGTTCTAGCGCTCCAGGTTCTCGCGAGGCTCTCACGAGCCTTCTAAGCCGGACGCGGACCAACTACCGTAACCATCGAAGCGATTCAGTCAGGAGAGGCGTTCCGTTGTACGAAGGCGTTGTTCAGGACCTCATCGACGAACTGGGCAGGCTGCCCGGCGTCGGTCCCAAGAGCGCGCAGCGGATCGCCTTCCACATCCTCCAGGCGGAACCGACCGATGTCCGGCGCCTCGCGCAGGCACTCCTCGAAGTCAAGGACAAGGTCAGGTTCTGCGCCGTGTGCGGCAATGTCGCGCAGCAGGAGCAGTGCAGCATCTGCCGGGACGCGCGTCGCGACCCGGCTGTCATCTGCGTGGTCGAGGAGCCCAAGGACGTGGTGGCGGTCGAGCGTACGCGCGAGTTCCGCGGCCGCTACCACGTGCTGGGCGGCGCGATCAGCCCGATCGAAGGCGTCGGCCCGGACGACCTGCGGATCCGCGAGCTGCTGGCGCGGCTCGCGGACGGCACGGTCACCGAGCTGATCCTGGCGACCGACCCCAATCTCGAGGGCGAGGCCACCGCCACCTATCTGGCGCGCATGATCAAGCCCATGGGGCTGAAGGTGACGCGTCTCGCCAGCGGACTGCCCGTTGGCGGCGATCTGGAATACGCCGACGAGGTCACGCTGGGGCGTGCCTTCGAGGGGAGACGACTTCTCGATGTCTGACGCAACGCTCCACTCCACCACGCAGGACCCGGCGGACTTCGCGGTCCAGATCGCCGACTCGATCGAGAGCTTCATCGTGGCCGTCACGGAAGTGGCGAAGGGCGACGAGCCCGACAGCGCGGTGCCCTTCCTGCTGCTGGAGGTGTCCCAGTTGCTGCTCGCCGGGGGCAGGCTCGGTGCGCACGAGGACATCCTCCCCGAGGAGCGCTACGAGGCGGACACCGGACCGGATCTCGAGGTCGACGAGCTGCGGGAGCGGTTCGCGGTGCTGCTGGACCCGGTCGACGTGTTCTCGGAGGTCTTCGACCCGTACGAGCCGCGCAAGGCACCGGTGCCCTGCCGTATCTCGGACAACCTCGCCGACATCGTCACCGACCTCGGCCACGGCCTTGCCCACTACCGCGCGGGACGGACCACCGAGGCGCTGTGGTGGTGGCAGTTCTCGTACTTCTCAAACTGGGGTCCGACCGCTTCGGCGACTCTGCGTGCCCTCCAGTCCCTGGTCTCCCATGTCCGTCTCGATCAGCCGCTGCAGGAGCTGGACGGGCTCGACACGGACGAGGACCTGGCGGAGGACGACCTCGCGGAGGAGGCGGGCCGCGTGATGGCCCAGGAGATCGCCGGTCCGCTGGGCCTGCGCACCGCCCCCTGACCACCGTCCGCCACCGTCCCCTGGCCACTGCCCCCTGACCACCGCCCCCTGACCACTGCGCCCGGTCGGGTCCTCCTCCGTGGTCCTCCGCATTCCTCCGCGCGTCTCCGCATTCCTCCGCGCGTCTCCGCGCGTCTCCTCAATCACTCAGTGCTCACTCGGCTCCCGTGGGTCTCCACCGCCTCCCTGGCGTGAGGGGCGCCACATTCGGGCGTGCTCTGCCCGACCTCGGGAAGAAACGCTCTGAGCGGCCTGGAGCGCCCCGCCCGCGGGATCGTGGGACATCCGTGGGTTGTCGCCGGGATAGGCCGGGCTATCGCCCGGATATCGCCCCGTGAGCGGGACATCTCACGATGCGATACACAGGGGGCGTTCCCGGGCCGCTCGTTAGACTGAGCCGACCGCAGTGAAGACTGCGGCACAGACTGAGCGAGGAGCGCACGTGGGCCTTGTCGTGCAGAAGTACGGAGGCTCCTCCGTTGCCGATGCCGAAGGCATCAAGCGCGTCGCCAAGCGGATCGTCGATGCCAAGAAGAACGGCCACCAGGTGGTCGTCGTGGTCTCGGCGATGGGCGACACGACGGACGAGTTGATCGATCTCGCCGAGCAGGTATCCCCGATTCCTGCCGGGCGTGAGTTCGACATGCTGCTGACCGCCGGAGAGCGGATCTCCATGGCCCTGCTGGCGATGGCGATCAAAAACCTGGGCCACGAGGCCCAGTCGTTCACAGGCAGCCAAGCCGGCGTCATCACCGACTCGGTCCACAACAAGGCGCGCATCATCGATGTCACGCCGGGCCGGATCCGCACCGCGCTGGACGAGGGCAACATCGCCATCGTCGCCGGCTTCCAGGGTGTGTCCCAGGACAAGAAGGACATCACCACGCTGGGCCGCGGCGGGTCCGACACGACCGCCGTCGCGCTGGCCGCCGCGCTGGACGCTGAGGTGTGCGAGATCTACACCGATGTCGACGGTGTCTTCACCGCCGACCCGCGGGTGGTGAAGAAGGCCCGCAAGATCGACTGGATCTCCTTCGAGGACATGCTGGAGCTCGCCAGCTCCGGCTCCAAGGTGCTGCTGCACCGCTGCGTCGAGTACGCACGCCGCTACAACATCCCGATCCACGTCCGCTCGTCCTTCTCGGGGTTGAGGGGCACCTGGGTCAGCAACGAACCACACGCCGAGCAAGGAGCCCGCAAGGTGGAGCAGGCCATCATCTCCGGTGTCGCCCATGACACCTCCGAGGCGAAGATCACCGTCGTCGGTGTGCCGGACAAGCCGGGTGAGGCCGCCGCGATCTTCCGCGCCATCGCGGACAGCGAGATCAACATCGACATGGTGGTGCAGAACGTCTCCGCCGCGTCCACCGGTCTGACCGACATCTCCTTCACCCTCCCGAAGACCGAGGGGCGCAAGGCGATCGACGCCCTGGAGCGCACCAAGGCGGCCATCGGCTTCGAGTCGCTGCGCTATGACGACCAGATCGCCAAGATCTCGCTGGTCGGCGCCGGGATGAAGACCAACCCGGGCGTCACGGCGTCGTTCTTCGAGGCGCTCTCGGACGCCGGTGTGAACATCGAGCTGATCTCGACCTCCGAGATCCGCATTTCGGTCGTGACCCGGGCCGACGATGTCAACGAGGCCGTCCGTGCGGTGCACACCGCCTTCGGTCTCGACAGCGACTCCGACGAGGCGGTCGTCTACGGTGGCACCGGGCGTTGATCCCGGCGGGCCGGGCGAACCGCCCGTGAACCACAAGCCGTCGCTGGCGGTCATCGGTGCGACCGGGGCCGTCGGCGCGGTGATGCTCCAGATCCTGTCGCAGCACGCGGATGTCTGGGGCGAGATACGGCTGGTGGCCTCCCCCCGCTCGGCCGGCCGCAAGCTGGCCGTGCGGGGTGCGGAGTCCGAGGTCGTCGCGCTCTCCGATGAGGCGCTGACGGGGATCGACGTGGCGCTGTTCCTGGTGCCGGCCGATGTGGCCGCCCGCTGGGCGCCGGTCGCCGTCGCCAAGGGCGCGGTGGTCGTGGACAATTCGGCGGTCTTCCGGCAGGACCCGGACGTACCGCTCGTGGTGCCCGAGATCAACCCGCACGCCCTGCGGACGCGTCCCCGCGGCATCGTCGCGAGCCCCGGCTGCGGCACGCTGGCGATGATCGTCGCGGTCGGTGCGCTGCACGCCGAATTCTGCGTGGACGAACTGGCGGTGACGACCTTCCAGGCCGTAAGCGGTGCCGGGCTGAACGGCGTCGACGCACTGCGCACCCAGCTGGCGCTGGTCGCCGGCACGGAGCTGGGCACCCATCCCGGGGACGTGCGCCGCGCGGTCGGTGACGGCACGGGCCCCTTCCCCGGCCCGATGGCCCTCAACGTGGTGCCCTGGGCGGGGGAACTCGCCGAGGGCGGCTGGTCATCCGAGGAACTGGCCATCCGTGCCGAGACCCGCAAGGTCTTGGGACTGCCCGAGTTGAGGGTCTCCGCGACCTGTGTGCGGGTGCCGGTGGTCACCGTGCATTCGATCTCCGTGCACGCCCGCTTCGAGCATCGGGTGGATGTCGGCCGGGCCCACGAGATACTCGCCACCGCCCCCGGAGTGGTGCTCTTCGACGATCCCGCGGCGGGCGAGTTCCCCACGCCTGCGGATGTGGTGGGCACCGATCCGACCTGGGTGGGGCGGGTGCGGCGCTCGATGGACGACGACCGGGCACTCGAACTCTTCGTGTGCGGGGACAATCTGCGCAAGGGTGCCGCTCTGAACACCGTCCAGATCGCCGAGGCCATCGCTCGCGGGTAGTCGCGCGCCAAAGTGTGATCAAGGTTGCGGAGCGGTCCTGACAGCCTTGTCGCCGAACTTTTGTAGGATCTGTGAACACCCCGTGGTCAAGTCGAGCTGTGTCGCCCGGTCGCGTCACTTGCATGCACCACTTGAACTGGGGTGATGGCATGTTCGACGACGCTTTCCCGTCATCTGCAACCGGCGGTCGGTGGGGCAGCGTCTTTGCGGTCGCCCCTTCTACTGTGCCGCGTCACATGGGGCATTGGGGAAGAGCAAATACGCATGAGGGCATACAGGGTGTACAGGGCAGAAGGTGCACCGGCAAGAGTGGTGGCTTGCGCGTACAACCCTGACGGGGGGAAGCGTGTCCAACAAGCGTGGCAGAGGTACTCGACATCACAGCGGCGGTCCCGGTCCGCGGCGGCACGGCATTGCTTCCGTCCCCCCGCGCCACCGGTCTCGTGCCGTCGCCCGGCGACGGCGCAGGCAGCGCCCTGCGACCGCTCCGGCGGCCACGTGCCGCCGGCGGCATGCCGGTGATCGCGCCGATGCCCGCCCCGCGTCCCACCCGCATACCGTTCCAGCCGTCATCGCAGCAGTCCTCGCCGCCGTCCCCGCACGGGGGCACTGACGAGACGATGACCGCAGGCACCACTGTCGACCATCTCACCGAGACCTACCGCGCCCACTACCGTTCGCTGCTCGGTCTCGCGGCCCTGCTCCTCGACGACACCGCGTCGTGCGAGGACGTGGTCCAGGAGGCGTTCATCCGCGTCCACTCGGCGCGCAGCCGCGTCCGGGACCCCGAGAAGACCCTGGCGTACCTCCGCCAGACCGTGGTGAACCTCTCGCGCTCCGCGCTGCGCCGCAGGATCCTCGGGCTGAAGCTGCTCAGCAAGCCGATGCCCGACATGGCGAGTGCCGAGGAAGGCGCCTACGACCAGCTGGAGCGGGACGCACTGATCAAGGCGATGCGCGGACTGCAGCGCCGCCAGCGCGAGGTGCTCGTTCTGCGGTATTTCGCGGACATGACAGAGGCTCAGGTCGCCGAGACCCTGGGGATATCCCTGGGCTCGGTGAAGGCGTACGGCTCGCGTGGCATCGCGGCGCTGCGCGTCGCCATGGGAGCCCCGGCATGAGCGGGCGCGAGCACGATCAGGACGACCGGACTGGGAACGGAATTGTGAACCACGGGCCACTGCACCGCGAGCACCACGGGCCTGACGACCACAGCGCGCCGACCGCACCCGACTTCGATGAGCTCGGCCTGCGGCGGATGCTGCACGAGGCTGTGGATGACCTCGCCCCGTCGGACGGGACTCTGGAGCGGCTGCACAAGGCGGTCCCCGCGCGGCGTGCCCGCAAGCGCCAGGCGCTGGTCGGTGCGGCAGCCTCCGTCGTCCTGCTGGGCTTGGCCGTCCCCGCCTTCGTCAAGGTCGCCGAGTCCGGGGCGCTCGACCCGGCCAAGCCGGTCAATGCGGGTCACGGCGAACAGGCCCAGGGCGGCACCGGAGACGAGGCCGGGAACGGCACGGGTGACATGGAGTCGGGTGGTGACCGCCCCGGGCAGGAGCGCTCACGGTCCGGCGAACCCGGCCCGACGACATCACCGGACGCCCAAGCGAGCACGACCGCCTCCGAGTCGCCGGTCGCTCAGGTGGTGCCCGAGGCGAGCATCCCGCCGACCACGCCCGCCTGCGGCTCCGAACAACTCGTCGTGGACGGTACGGAGGTCGGCGCGCCGGATGCCGAAGGCAAGGTCTACGGAGCCTTCCGCATCGCCAACACGTCCGGCACGAGCTGCGCGGTCACCGAGGCGGGTACGGTCGCCTTCCACACCGCGGGCGCCGCGGACGCCGCGAAGATCAGCGTGGTGGACCACGTGGCCGGCGACGCGGCGACAGGTCTGCCCGATCCGGCACCCGAGCCCACCGCGCTGCTCCTGGTGCCGGCCGCTTCCTACGAGGTGAAGTTCGCCTTCGTCCCCTCCGAGACCTGCCCCACCACGACCGCATCGCCCGACTCGACGCCTCCCGCCGACGGTGGTTCCTCCGGTGTCGCGACCGAGGCCGACGGATCCGGGGCCGAGCCCCAGCTCGGTGCCGCGGACGATGGCCCGGCTGACGGCAGCATCACCGTCTCCCACGTCGCCGCCGCGGGGGGCCCCACGGCCGAGGTGACCATCCCGGAGGCCTGCGCGGGCACCATCTACCGCACAGGCGTGTTGAGCACCTGAGGAACCGGCGCGCAGTCGAGCCGTCGACAGCGATGCCGAGGGTGACGCGGCCGAGGGTGCGACGCGGCCGAGGGTGACGCGGCCGAGGCTCTGACGGCTTGAGGCTCGTGTCCCAGGCCCGAGCCACGCCGAGGCTCCACGCCGGGCAAGATCCGGGCGGCTTGTCCGCCCAGGGCAGTCTGAAGCACCTGGCACGCGCGGCTCAGGGTGCCGTGCCGGGCTCAGACGGTCAGGCGGGTTCGAGGCCCAGCGCCGCGTCCCGGGCCGCCTCCGCCTCACGCCGGACGAAGCGGAACCACATGAACACCACGAATCCGGCGAAGGCGAACCACTCCAGCGTGTAGCCCAGATTCTGGAACGCCTTCAGGTCGAGCGTGCTACCCCCCGCCGCCGCCGGGGGCACCGGCTTGAGCCCGTCCGATGCGCTGGGCAGCGTGATCCAGGCGTCGTACACCGTGTCCGGCACCAGGTTGACCAGCGATGCGGCGCTGATCATGCCCACCTGCCCGCTCGGCAGACCGCCGGCGGTGTGCGCTCCGTCGGTGCCGACGGTCTCCGACGCCTGGAGCGCCCCGGTCACCGTCACCTCCCCGGCAGGCGCAGCGGGCACCGCACCCCCGGTGGGCAGCCAGCCTCGCACGACCGGCAGCGCCTTGCCGTTGCCGGTACTGAGCAGCGTCAGCACGTAGGAGCCCCGCTTGCCGTCCAGCTCCCGGTCAGGCACGAGGAACTGCCTGCCCCAACGCCCGGTCGCCGTCGCCTGCCGACCAGAGGTCTCCGCGTCCACCGGCAGCAGCTCATCGAGCGCCGCGGGCGCCTGCGTGCCGGGGTCGGGCCGCTGCTCGGCAGCCTGATGGGTGGCCACCCGGTCCTCGAACCGGCCGAGCTGCCAGGTCCCCATGAACACGCAGAAGGGGATGCTCAGCACGACGAAGAGGTTGATCCCCCACCAGCGGGGGGTCAGCAGGAACCGGTACACCCCTACAAGGTACGGAACGCCGGGCTTGCCCCTGCCCCCGCCCCCCACACGAGCCCGCCGATCTCGGTGGGGACGGTGGGGACGGGGACGGTGCGGACAGGTCGGAGCCGTAACACCGGACGCGGACGGGCCCGTCCGCCGTGTTGCCGAACCTGTGGGCGAGACAGTCACACAGGAGACGAAGGCGTTGGACTCCACGGAAGCGAACGGGACAGACCGCGGCAACAGGGCCTCCTGGTACTGCTCGGTTGAGATCGCAACCCCGAGCTACCAAGAGGCCCTGCCGCTATGCCCCGACCACCGAGAGATCACCCGAACAGGAACCTTGTTCGACTGATCAAGCTTGTAGAGCGGTAGGCGGATGGCGTCATCAACCAGTTCAAGGACCGGTTCTCAAGGACCGGCCCTCGGGACGGGAGCCGAGGGCGGGGCGTCGTCCCCGGGTGGTTCACGCGTCCAGATGCCTGGCGGCGAAGTCCAGCTCAAGCCGGACCTGCTTGATCCGCTCCTCCACCACCAGCGATCCGTGCCCCGCGTCATACCGGTACACCTCGTGCACCGCCCCACGGGCCGATAGCCGGTCCACGTAGTTCTCGACCTGGCGGATCGGACAGCGCGGGTCGTTGACCCCGGCGGAGATATAGACCGGTGCCCGCACGGCGTCCACGTACGTCAGCGGCGACGAGGCCCCGAAGCGCTCGGGCACCTCCTCAGGTGTCCCGCCCATCAGGGTGCGGTCCATCGCCTTCAGGGCCTCCATCTCGTCGTGGTACGCCGTCACATAGTCCGCGACCGGCACCGCGGCCAGCCCCAGAGCCCAGACATCGGGCTGGGTACCGAGGCCGAGCAGGGTGAGGTACCCGCCCCAGGAACCGCCCGCCAGCACCAGCTTGGCCGGGTCCGCCAGGCCCGATGCCACGGCCCATTCGCGGACCGCCGCGATGTCCTCCAGCTCGATCAGTCCGACCCGGTGCTTGAGGGCGTCCGTCCACTCCCGCCCGTACCCCGTGGAGCCCCGATAGTTCACCCGGACCACCGCGTAGCCGTGGTCCACCCAGGCGGCGGGACCCGCCGCGAAGGCGTCGCTGTCGTGCCAGGTCGGGCCGCCGTGGATCTCGAAGACCGTGGGGAAGGGCCCTTCTCCGGCCGGCCGCTGCACCAACGCGTGGATCCGCCCGCCCGGACCGTCCACCCAGGCGTCCAGCACGTCCACGGACCCCGGTGCCTTCATCCCCGGCGGGTCCAGCACCTCCCGTCCCGCCGTCGACCGCACCTTCGGCGGGTGCGCCGCGGACGACCACACGTACTCCACCGTCCCGTCCGGCCGGGCCGTGGCGCCAGAGACCGAGCCCGCCGGGGTCTCCACCCTCTCCAGCTCCCTCGCGACCGGCTCATAGCGCCAGAGCTCGCTGCGTGCCTCGAAGCTGTGCCCGATCAGCAAGGCCGACCCGTCCGGGTACCACTCGGCGCTCATGTCACCGGGCAGGTCGATCGCAAGCTCCGTCTCCTCGCCCGATGAGACGTCCCACAGCATCGGCTCCCAGCGACCGCGCCGCTGGTGGCCGACCAGCAGCCGGGTGTCACCGTCCACCGGTGCGAAACCGAGAACCTCAAGGCCCAGCTCCTCGGTGCCGCCCCTGGTGTCGTCCAGCTCCGCCACCGTCACCCCGTCCAGGGTGACCACGCGCAGCGCCGCGTGCATGGCGTCGCCGTGCTCCGTGTGCTCTATCGCGAGCAGCGTCCCGTCCCGGGAGAGATCACCGACGCCCGCCGACTCCCGGTGCCGGTAGATCTCGAGGGGCTCGGTCCCGGGCCTCACGACATGGATCGTCGTGCCGTCCTCGTCCGTCGAGCGTCCCACCACCGCCGTGCCGTCGCGCCCGAGCGCCAGCCCGGCCCCGTATGAGGCATCGAGCCCGGGCGCCGCAGGCTCGTCGTCCCCGCCGTGGAAGGGCTGCCGCATCCACACCCCGAACTCGTCCCCGTCCCGGTCCGCGAACCACCAGATCCACGCGCCGTCCGGGGTGAGCTCGCCCTCGGTGGTCCCGTTCGGCCGGTCCGTGACCTGGCGCTGCTCACCGGTCGAACGGTCCCATGCGTACAGCTCGTACGTCCCCGTGGCATTGGACACGAAGAGTGAGCGGTCCGGCGCGTCCTCCGCCCAGTCGGGCAGCGAGACCCGGGGGGCGCGGAATCGCTGCTCCCACGCAGGCATGGCCGAATCAGGCCGGCCTCCGTGTGGAACGGTGTGCTGAGCTGCGTACTGGTGGTCGGAGGCTTGGCCGGAAGGCGACGTGGACTCGGTGATCTCAGTCATGCCCTCCATTTTGCGCCGCACCGCCACCGGGCGTACTCAGCCTGTGGACAACCTCAGTGGAACAGCCCCAGCGCTTGGTCGAGGGACCAGGCCTGCCAGCTCATACCGAACAGCGCGACCGCCGAGATGAGCGCCATCATCAGGTTCTGACCCTGCTCCGCCCAGTCGTGGATCATGAGTACGAGATAGATCAGATTGAGCAGCAGGCCGGCCACGAGGGCGATGGGTGTCAGCAGCCCGAAGACGAGCCCGAGCCCGAGGGCCAGCTCGGCGTACGCGACCACATAGGCCATGAGTCGGGGCCGCGGCTTGACCACCGTGTCGAACCCTTTGCCGACGAAGCCCCAGCGATGCTTGTCCGCGACCCCCGCCGCCCAGGCGATCCCGCCGCCGTCGAACCACGTCTTCTTGTCCTTGTGGCGCCAGCTCTCCAGCCACCACAGGCCGAGACCGATCCGGAGGACCGCGCCCCACTCCGCCCCGGTGAGCCAGATCGTCTGCATCCGCAGCCTCCTCCGCTCGTGCTCCCCATCTCATCTGACACTTCGTCAGTTCAGCCCAGCGCGGCGGATCGCGCAAGGGTTCCGGCGTGCTCCACAGCGCCCTTGCGATGCTCGGGGCGCCCTCATACCCTAAATCTGATGGACCGTCAGATTGCTTCACCGGCAGGGGGTAGGCGACGTGACCACCGATGAGAACGCCACTGCGGACGTGTCCGCGGACGTGCCCAAGGTCATCAGTGTGGATGACCACGTCATCGAGCCCGCGCACCTCTTCGAGTCCTGGCTCCCGGCGAAGTACCGCGACCGCGGCCCGAAGCCCTTCACCGCCGGCATCGGAGAACTGGAGTACGTCGGCGGCAAGTACCGGTTCACCACGGACCCCGAGGGGCAGCTCACCGACTGGTGGGAGTACGAGGGCGAACTCTTCCCTTACAAGCGCATCATCGCCGCGGTCGGCTTCTCGCGCGACGAGATGACCCTCGACGGCATCACACGGGAGCAGATGCGCCGCGGCTGCTGGGATCCGAAGGCGCGGCTGGAGGACATGGATCTCAACCACGTCGAGGCATCGCTCTGCTTCCCCACCTTCCCGCGCTTTTGCGGGCAGACCTTCGCCGAGGCCAAGGACAAGGAGATCGGCCTCGCCTGTGTCAGGGCCTACAACGACTGGATGGTCGAGGAGTGGTGCGGCGACAGCGGCGGCAGACTGATCCCGCTCTGCCTCATCCCCCTGTGGGACATCGGGCTCGCCGTCGCCGAGATCAGGCGCAACGCCGCCCGCGGGGTGCGCGCGGTCACCTTCAGCGAGATCCCCACCCATCTCGGGCTGCCCTCGATCCACTCCGGTTACTGGGACCCGTTCTTCGCCGTCTGCGAGGAGACCGGCACGGTGGTCAACATGCACATCGGCTCCTCCTCCCAGATGCCGGCGGCATCCCCGGACGCACCTCCTGCGGTGCAGGCGTCACTGAGCTTCAACAACGCCATGGCATCGATGATGGACTTCCTTTTCTCGGGCGTCCTCGTGAAGTACCCACGCCTGAAGCTCGCTTACAGCGAGGGCCAGATGGGTTGGATTCCGTATGCCCTGGAGCGGGCCGACGACGTGTGGGAGGAGCACCGCGCCTGGGGCGGCGTCAAGGACCTGATCCCGGAACCCCCGTCCATGTACTACTACCGGCAGATCTTCTGCTGCTTCTTCCGGGACAAGCACGGCATCGAGGCGATCGAGACGGTGGGCGTGAACAACGCCACCTTCGAGACCGACTACCCCCACGTCGACTCGACATGGCCCCACACCAAGCAGGTGGCGGCCGAGCATGTGGCGGGCCTCTCGACCGACGTCGCGTACAAGATCCTGCGCGGCAACGCCATCCGGATGCTGGAGCTGCCTTTCGACTCCGGCGCCGCACGATGAGGTGACCACTCTCGCCCGGCACGGACGCGTCGCTGTCGACGATGCCGTCGCTCGGGTCGCTCGGGTCGCTCCGGTCGTTCGGGTGCTCCGGTCGCCCGGCCTGGCTCCGTCACCGCGAGCGGCTCCTGCCCCTGACCGGCGGGGGCCAAGCCGCCGGGCGGAGATCCCTTGACAGGCCGATGTGGGCTTCGCGGCGCTGCTCTTCCACCCTGGGCGGTTCGAACGGGTCCGCGGCCCCGTGATCAGCCGTCGAGCGAACTCCGGAGTACTTCCAGCGGCAAGCCGGCCTCCGGCGCGGGCAACTCCACCGTCGAATCGGACACCTTCGCCTGCCAGGACATCAGCCGGAGCGTGCGCGTCAGTCGGCACGGCGTCCGGTCGGCATGTTTCGGGGCATCGTCCGCAAAGCGTTACGCCCCTTCGGCTTCCCCGTGTCCTCCCTTCGTTACGCTCGCCGGCGACGAGACGACCACCACCGAAGGGCACCTCATGCGCCGTTCCCGAGCGCTCATCATCGGCACGGTGGGTACCTGCCTGCTGATCGCTGCAGCCACTGGCTGCGGCCCCGGTTCCAGTACCCAGGGCAAGACGACGGCCCCATCGGCTCCGACGCCGGCTTCCCTGCCGTCCGCCCCCGCCGCCCTCCGCTCACCCTCGGCAGGCCCCACGCTCACGCCGACGGCGAGCGCTACCACCCGCTCCGCGTCGCGCACCGCGGCACCGCCGTCGACACCCGCCGCGGTCAGGCCTCCTGTGCCGACGTACCTCGCTATGAGCGTGGTCGCGCCGGGTGGCCGGCTCACCCTGGAACCCGGTGGCCCCGCACGGGAGTTCACCGTCACCCTCCGAAACGGCAACAGCCGCTCCTATCGGCACCTCCTGCTCGCCTTCCAGATGGAGGCCATGCCGGGTGCTTCGGCCAACCCCGCGTACATCTTGGAAAGCTGGGACCCCACGACCGGGACGTGGCGTTCGGTGACGCTTCGCATCGCCAACGACGCCCTTCCGCACGCACTCCTCAAGGGTGGCACCCCGCTGGCCAGAAGCGCCGTGGCTACCCACCGCTACCGGCTCCGCGCCGAGAGTGGCGCCCCGCCGGGCCCCAACCCGATCCTGATCGGTCTGATCGACACGGACGTGGACGCCCCCGTGGACTCCACCTCTCTGGCTCAGTCCACCGTCGGCTGACGGGCCCCGCGGGTTGGCGGGAGCCCTACGGGCGTCCCCTTACGGAGGCGACCACGTTCGGGGTCAGGGCCCGAGCAACCGGCCGGGCAGGTGGCGGGGATGAATGGTTGTCCTATGATGCAGCCGGTGAAGCACAGTCCTCGTGCCCTGATGCTGCCGGCATGCAGCGTCGCCGCGATCATCGCCTTCGGGTGGTACGCCGCCCAGACCGTCCGCCCTCCCGACTGCGCTGTCGCCGTCTCCGCTTTCACCGATGCCGACGGGCAGCCCCTCTCCGGGAACGGGGAGAAAGTGACGTGGGACGAATTGGCGGAACGCGCCTACCAGGACATGGTTGCCTCCGGACGCTGCGACCCGCCGGCGGCTCGCTGGCGCCACTGGCTCGGCTGACACCGCCGAGCCCGCGACGACTGCCGCAGCCGCGTGGCTGCCTCGTGGTGCCGTCCCTCGACGGTATCGGTGCCTGCCCGGTCGGCCCGTCCGGAAACCGCCTCTCCCGCAGACCGCAGACCGCAGACCGCGAGTCGAGAGGAATGAGTTCGTTCGGTTCCGGTGTGGATGGGTAAGTGACGGATAGGTCCCCCTGAGGGAGGCTGGTTCCATGCCGTGGTTCGTGTGGCTGCTCGCCGCTGCAGCGCTTGGTGTCGCGGAGTTCCTCACCCTGACGCTGGTACTCGGGCTGCTTGCCGCCGCTGCGCTGGTTGCCGCAGTGGTCTCCGGTGTGGGCATCGGCCTCCTCGGCCAGCTCGTGGCGTTCGGAGTGGCAGCGGCAGCGGGTCTTCTCCTCGTCCGTCCCGTCGCGCTGCGGCAAATGGCGCAGGCACCCCTCTCCCGCGACGGCAGTGACGCGCTGATCGGCAGGCGGGCCGAGGTCACGGAGGAGGTCACCGCGACCCACGGTCTGATCAAGGTCTCCGGCGAGGAATGGTCCGCTCGCGCTCTCGACGAAAGCCTGGTGATCCCGGTGGGGGCGCTGGTGGACGTCATGGAGATCGAAGGCGCGACGGCCGTCGTCTACCCCCGCGAACTCCTGCCGTGAACGGCTGAACACATCCCAAGGGAGGCATGGTGGATCCGGTTGTCATCCCGTTTCTCGTGGCGGTGATCGTTGTCGTCTTCCTCGTGGCCGCCACGGTGCGGATCGTCCCGCAGGCACGTCGCTACAACATCGAACGGTTCGGCCGGTACCGGCGGACCTTGCAACCCGGCCTGAACTTCGTCGTGCCGGTGGCGGACCGTGTCAACACCAAACTCGACGTGCGTGAGCAGGTGTACTCGTCCGATCCCAGGCCGGTGATCACCGAGGACAACCTCGTGGTGAACATCGACACGGTGCTCTACTACCAGATCACCGACCCGCGGGCGGCGGCGTACGAGGTCGCCGACTATCTGCAGGCGATCGATCAGCTCACCGTGACCACCCTGCGGAACGTCATCGGCTCCATGGACCTGGAGGAGACCCTCACCTCACGTGAAGAGATCAACGCCCGGCTTCGCACCGTCCTGGACGATGCCACCGGTAAGTGGGGCATCCGGGTCAACCGTGTCGAGATCAAAGCCATCGATCCGCCGGCCACCATCAAGGAGGCGATGGAGAAGCAGATGCGCGCCGAGCGGGACAAGCGTGCGGCCATCCTGCACGCCGAGGGGGAGCGGCAGGCCAAGATCCTCACGGCGGAGGGCACCAAACAGAAGGACATCCTGGAAGCGCAGGGCACGCAGCAAGCCATGATCTTGCGGGCCGACGGCGAGGCAAAGGCGGTGGAGCGCGTTTTCCAGGCCGTTCACCGCAACAACGCCGACCCGAAGATCCTGGCCTACAAGTACCTTGAGACGCTCCCGCACCTGGCGAAGAGCGACAGCAACACGTTCTGGGTGATCCCGGGTGAGTTGACGGAAGCGGTCCGTGCTGTGGCCAGCGCATTCGGCGATCGATCGACGATGGGTCTTCCCGGATCCGTGCAATCGGATGAAACAACCGATACCCATGCCGACGGTGCGGGCGACGAGAGCGAGGCGCCGGAACTGGTGGCAGGCTCGCCGCTTTCGCTCGACGCTGCCGCGGCTGCTGACGAGGTCGCGAAGCAGGCCGCCGCCGTGGTGAGCGATGCGAAGGCCGAGGCTGAGGCCGCGAGGGCGCCCCAGGTCCCGGGTCGGGGGCAGATGTCCGGCGACTGAGGCCGACGGAGAGACACCCTGCGATCCCGACTGGCCGCCCGCCCACGCCAAGGCGGCGGCGCCTCGACGGAGGTTCGCACGCCCGGGCGTTCCGAAGCACCCGGCGATGACGGGCGTGCCGGGGGCGCTGCCGCCACGCGGGACCAGTTGAAGGTGACGTCCAGCGTGTCGACCGCGTCGCTGTTCACGACCTTCGACAGGGCTTGGCGCAGTTCGTACGAGACGCCTTCCCCGAAGTACCCACGCCTACCGATCAGTCGGGGGACTGCGTTTCCGCGTCGCGGGCAGTCGCGTGGTGTCTTCCCAGCAGTTCGGCGAGGCCGCGGCGGGTGGCGGCGATGACCACGCGGTCCTCGGGGCGTAGCAGGTAGCCGGGGTGGAGGTCCCACAGGAGTTGTGGCTGTTCGCCATCCTGGTGGGCGGAGGCGAGATCGGGACGGCGTGAGCCGGGGGACGCCGTGTCGAGGGCGAGGACGCGCCACGCGCCGGGGCGGAAGGACTCGGCGACGGTGCGGCCCTCGAGCTGGGGGTGCCCGGCGACAAGGAGGGCGGCGAAGAGCAGGACCTTGCGCTCGACCGGGATCGCCCCGAGGATCTGGCGCCCCATCATGGCCCCGGCGAACGCAGGTGCCGCGAGGTGCGTGACGCTGCGGCTGCGCGTGAGGGCTTCGGGGTGGGTGGTGCGCAGGGTGCGGTAGACGGCCGTGGCGAACTCGTCGTCGTACAGGCGCAGCGCCACACGCAGATCGGCCTTCACCGTACGGGCGTGGAGGACGGCTTCCAGGTTGGTGGTGTCGGAGCTGGTGAGGGCGAGCAGGGCGTGGGCCCGGTGGACCTTGGCTGTTTCCAGTACGCCTTCCTCGGTGACGTCTCCCAGGACGACGGGTACGCCCAGATCGCGGGCGAGAGGGATGCCGCGAGCGTCGGGATCCTCCTCGACGCACACGACGGGGATGTCCAGTTCGCGGAGTCGGGCCAGCACCCGAGTGCCGATCTTGCCGAGGCCGAGCAGGACGACGTGGTCGGACAGTCCCCGAGGCGGTCGCCGTAGCGTGCCGGCGGCGCGGAACGTGCCCAGCGCTTCCAGTGCTGCCGCGACCAGGAGCGGGAGCAGGGCGAGGCCGACGAGACCGGACATCAGCTGGAGGACCTGGTGCGTGACCGATGCGTCGACGGCGGGGTCGTTGATGGAGAACAGGTCGAGCAGAGTGATGTACGCGGCGTGCACCGGGTCGGCGTCGGTGAGCGCGGTGGTGGTCAGTGTCAGGGCGAGTACGGAGACGACGATGCCGGCGAGCGCCCAGCGCAGGCGGCTGGAGAAGAGTTCACGCAGAGGCGCCCCCCGGCGGGCCAGGCGTCGTGGAGGCAGGGCGGGACCGGCGTACTGGACCGTTTCCAGGACCACGCTGCCACGACCGGTGCTGCCGGCGACGGCCCGGTCGTCGGGCAGTAGGACGGGGCCCTGAGGGCCGCTGGCCTCAGAGCCTTCGGCACCTGCCGGGTCGGCCGTCGTGGACGACAGCAGCGCCAGCGTGTACAGGCCGGGGTCCGGCACCTCGCCGCGCCCGGGAGGAGTGCGCTCGGCGGCACGCAGAAGGACGCCGTCGGCCTGGACGACCTTGCTCGAGCCGGCGACTGCGGTGGCGGCGAGCGCCGGGGCCGCGGTGTCGGCGTCGGACAGGACGGTCGTCGAGGCGTCGAGGACGGCCCGGTCCATGCCGGGGGAGTGCACGAGCGCTGCCTGGTCGAGCAGCTCCTCCAAGTGCTGTCCGAGCTTGCGGTTGTACATGCGGACGACGAGCCGCAGCCCGGGGCTGAGACGGCGGGCGGTGAGCGCGGCCCGCAGGTTGGTCTCGTCGTCCTCGTACAGCAGTGCCAGTGCCTCCGCGCGGCCCACTCCGGCCCGGAGCAGCGTCTCCCGGGTGGGGGCCGGGGCGGGCGTCACCTGTACGGGGACGACCGTGCCGTTGCCCGTCGTCTCCGGCGGCTCCGTGGCCGGCCCGGCGGTTTGCTCCTCGGCCCCTGCACCCGTGACGACGAGGACGACACGCTGCCGGTAGACCTCCCGCAACTCGTCGGCGAGTCGTTGGGCGAGACCGTCGTCGCCGCAGACCACCATGTGTCCAACGGCGTGCGCATGCGTGTTTCCCTGGTGCGGCAGCGCCGTCATGTCTCCCCCTATGTGCGTGATCCGCGGTTGGTTGGGTGCGGACGGCTGTCACCGGCGCCCTCGACCTCGCCTGCCACCGTGGACCAGAACTGCGACGGCTGCCAGGCTGATGGGGGTCCACACGGCGATGAACGTGCCGAGGGCCGGATCCCACTTGCCGAGGACGAGCATCAGCAGGAACGTCCAGGCGCTCAGGCCGGCCACGGCCCAGTCGTTCCCGGCGAGTTGATGCGGCCTCCGGCGGTATGCGGCGGCCTCATGGTGCCAGAGGTGCCACTGCGACGCGTGAGCGCCCCAACTCCGTCCAGCAGGAGGATGATGCCTCCTCCTGCGAAGCCCTGCGCGTTACCTTCCGGATACGCGTAGGTTCGCTGCCCGGACTCGCAGTCCCAGAGCGCGATGATCTCGACCCGTATGCGAAGCCGCGTCTGTCGTACGGCTTGCCGTGCCGTGGATCCGGTGTCACGGCCGGACCGCCAGGCGCCACCCTGCGCCGCAGGAGTCGCTCAGCGTGGGAAACAGCCGGACGCGGCAACCACGGAAGGGCCGCTCCGAGGGCGGCGGGGCCGTTTTGACGAGTTCCCGACGCGCGCGGACCAGGACTCGCGCGCCGCCCTTCGGGGGTGTCTCTGGCATCAAGAAGACGTCAAAGGCTGCCGGTTCACGGCAATGCCGACGCGGTCTCTGCTGCGCCAGAATGGTCTCGCGAGAGGGCACGGGCATCGGGCCCATGCCTGGAACCGGAAACGTCGAGACAGCAGGGGGAACGATGGGGGAGTTCCTGGACGCCGCCGTCGGCTTTCCTTCGCATCTGCTTTCCATGGCTCTGCTGCTGGTGGCCCCACTCCTCTCCTGGCTGGTCACGCGACGGCTCGTACGGCCGCTGGCACGGCTGTTGCCCGATGAATCCGGGCGGTCCCAGTCGGGCGTCCCGGGTCTGTCAGGCCCGCTCGAACGGGACCGATCCGCTACCCGCGGAAAACGTCGCGCCGCCGCGCCCGTACGCCGAGGCCGGTAGTTCGTCCGGGACGGGCCACCCTCAGGGCGCTCGCCCCCGTAACGCCGCCGCTTGAGCCCGCGGCTCCCCCATCTCTTCCATCGACACGGGGTTTCTCATGAATGCCATCACCCCGGGCATCGGCGTATCCATCGCCGTTGTCCTGCTCATCGCCGTCGCTCTGCTCTTCGCCGTCACCCGGCTGTTCCGGAAGGTGGAGCAGGGCAAGGCACTGATCGTCTCCAAGATGCGGAAGGTCGACGTCACCTTCACGGGACAGGTCGTGCTGCCGGTCCTGCACAAGGCCGAGCTCATGGACATCTCGGTGAAGACGATCGAGATCAGCCGGACCGGCCGGGACGGGCTGATCTGCCGGGACAACATCCGGGCGGACATCCGTATCTCGTTCTTCGTCCGGGTCAACAAGACCGTCGAGGACGTCATCAAGGTCGCCCAGGCGATCGGCACCGCTCGCGCCAGTGACAAGGAGACGCTTCAGGAGCTGTTCAACGCCAAGTTCTCCGAGGCGTTGAAGTCGGTCGGCAAGCAGATGGACTTCACCGACCTCTACACCAAGCGCGAGGAGCTGCGCTTCAAGATCATCGAGCTCATCGGTATCGACCTCAACGGCTACAGCCTGGAGGACGCGGCGATCGACTACCTGGAGCAGACTCCGCTCTCTCAGCTCGACCCCGGCAACATCCTTGACGCGCAGGGTATTCGCAAGATCACCGAGCTGACGGCCGTCGAGAACGTCCGGACCAACGAGTACCGCCAGAACGAGCAGAAGGAGATCACCCGGCAGAACGTCGACGCACGCGAGGCCATCCTGGAGCTGGAGCGGCGCCAGGCGGACGCCGAGATCAAGCAGAAGCGCGAGATCGACACCGTTCGCGCCCGGGAGGAGGCCGAGACCGCGCGGGTCGTGGAGGAGGAGCGGCTGCGCGCGCAGAGCGCCTTCCTGCGCACCGAGGAGCAGCTCGGCGTCCAGCGGGAGAACCAGGCCCGGGAGGTCGCCGTCGCGCAGAAGAACCGCGAGCGGGTCATCGCGATCGAGAACGAGCGGATCGAGAAGGACCGGCTGCTCGAAGTCATCGCCCGCGACCGGGAGACCGAGCTGACCCGTATTTCCGCCGACAAGGAGGTCGAGTCCGAGCGCCGCGAGATCGCCGAAGTCATCCGGGAGCGGGTCGCCGTGGACCGTACGGTCGCCGAGCAGGAGGAGTCCATCAAGCGGCTGCGGGCGGTCGAGGAGGCCGAGCGTGAGCGCCAGGCCGTGATCATCGCGGCCGAGGCCGAGGCGCAGGAGAAGCTGGTCAAGGACATCAAGGCCGCCGAGGCCGCCGAGCAGGCCGCCGTCCACCGCGCCGCCGAGGAACTCACCCTCGCCGAGGCCCGGAACAAGGCCGCCGACATGGACGCCCGCGCCAAGATCCGCCTCGCCGAGGGCATCCAGGCCGAGGCCGCCGCCGAAGGGCTCGCGGCCGTGCAGGTGCGGGAGAAGGAGGCCGACGCCATCGAGAAGGCCGGCCGCGCCGAGGCGGAAGCCACCGAGGCCCGCCTGCGCGCCGAAGCCACCGGCACCCGCGAAAAGGCACTGGCCGAGGCGACCGCGATCGGGGAGAAGCTCAAGGCCGAGGCCGCGGGGCTGACCGAGAAGGCGGCGGCCATGGCCGCCCTCGACGAGGCGTCCCGCACGCACGAGGAGTACAGGTTGCGCCTGGAGGCCGAGAAGGACATCCGGCTCGCCGGGCTCGACGTCCAGCGTCAGGTCGCCGAGGCACAGGCAACGGTTCTCGCGACCGGCCTGGAGAACGCCGACATCAACATCGTCGGCGGCGAGTCGGTCTTCCTCGACCGGCTGGTGCAGTCGATCGCGCTCGGCAAGTCCGTCGACGGCTTCATGGACCACAGCCGGACCGCGCAGGCGCTCGCCGGCCCGTGGCTGAACGGCGACGGCTCCTTCACGGAGGACCTGACGAAGGTGCTCGGCTCCCTGTCCACCGCCGACGTGCAGAACCTGAGCGTGTCCGCGCTGCTGGCGAAGGTCATGAAGTCGGGCGTCCTCGACGCGGGCGCCGACACGGGCGTCCTGAAGAGCGCCGTCGACACCGGTGTCCTGAACGGCGCCGTCAAGAGCTGACCGCCCACGGGGGAGCGGTCAAGGCGGGTCCGGTGCCGGCAAACGGGGGAGTCACCGGCACCGGACCCGCGAAACAACGGTACAAGGAGCGGAACGAGATGAGTGCCGGAATCGACCAGGACACGTACGCGGTGCTGCGCGACCGCCTCATCGCGCGGGCCGGCGAGCTGGCCCGGCGCGCCGAGACCCTCAACCGGGAGCGGATCGCGGCATTCGGTTCGGGCGAGCTGACCCTCGCGGGCACCGATCGCCTCCGGGCCGAGCCCAACGGCCTGGCCCGGGACCTCGTTGCCGTCGGCGAGGACGTCCTGCTCCTCGGCCGCCACACGACGACCCCTCGGCGGGGCGAGACCTCGGTCTGCGATGTCTTCACGCTGTACGACCGCGAGCTGAACCCGCTGCCCGAGGGCGCGGTGCCCGGACTCCTCGACGACCCTGACTTCGTACGGGAGTTCACCGCCCTGCACCGCTACTTCCGGGGCGCGCGCCTGCTGCGGCTGCGCCGCCTGGAGGGGCGACTGCTCGCCGTCTTCCAGACGGGGGAGCAGGCCGACGACCTCCGGGTGCTGCGCTGGTCCGTCGGGCCGGGCGAGACGCGCTTTCTCGACGCCCAGGGTGAGCGCGACCACGTCTTGCCGCCCGCCCACGACGTCGACTGGGTGGAGACGACTCGCGACGACCACGTGCTGGGCCGGCACCCGCACATCTCGCTCGCCGGCCGCCTCTTCGTGTCCACGGTCGGCGGGGCGTTGACGGTGAAGACGGAGAACGACACCGAGACCGGCGAAGGCGTCCACAGCGAGCCGGTCGACGAGCCGCTGCAGTCCCTGGCCGACGCGGAGGTCGCGTACGCGACGGTGGGTGCGCTGATCGTCGTGCGTGTCCGCCCGTACAAGGAGGAGATCCGCCGGTATCTCGTCTTCGACTCCCTGACCGGGGCCGTGGTCAGACTGGACGGCATCGGACAGGCGTGTCTGCGGCTGCCCGAGGACGAGGGTCTCGTGTTCCCCGGCGGCTACTGCCTCGCCTCCGGCACGGTGAAGACCTTCGACACGGACACGGCGGGGCTGACCTTCGAGCGGGTGATCCGCTCGCCCAACGGTGAGGACATCCTCTTCGTCTTCCACTCCCAGGAGTCCGGACGGGGCCTGCTTCTCGCGTACAACCTGATCCGCAAGGAGATCGCCACCCCGGTCCCGTGTCGCGGATACGCGCTTCTCGACGACGGAACGATGGTCGTGCTGCGTGCCGAGGACGGGGAGCCCGGCCGCGTGCACCCGGTCCAGATCTGGCATACCCCGTACGTGGCGGACACCCACGTGTCGCCCGCGGGCGACGGACCGCTGGCTCGCATCGGCAACGCGGACCTCGTCCGGGGCATCTCCGACTGCCTCGCCATCGCCCGGCAGGCGACCGCACCGGCGCCCGCCGGTGCGGTGTACGAGTCGCTCGTCGCCGCATGCGAACGGGCGGCCGACCTCCACCACTGGCTGGGCGACCCGGAGACCGGGGACCTGCACGGCCCGCTGGCCGAGTTGAAGGGCACTGCCGCACAGGTCCTCGACGAGTTCGAGACCGTGGCGACACTCACCCGGCAGGCGGCCGAGGCGCTGGCCGAGTCCGCCCAGCGGATCTCCCGGCTGGTCCGGCGCATCCGGGGCGAGGCGCCCGCCACGGCCGAGGAGTGGATCGCACGGATCACCGAACTCCGCCAGGCGCAGGGCCACCTGGTGACCCTGAAGGAGTTGCGGTACGCCGACACGGAGAGGATCGACAGCCTCGCCGGGGACGTCGAGGCCGACATCGCCTCGGCCGCGCAGCGCGCCGTCACGTTCCTCCAGCGCGAGGACGCCTTCGCCGGCCACCACCGGAGCGCCGAGCGGCTCGCCACGGAGGCTGGGGAGCTGACCACCGTAGCCGCTGCTCTCCCGCTCGGTGACCGGCTCGACGAGCACACCCTCGGTCTCCGGACGCTCAGCGAGATCATCGCCGGCTTCGACATCGGCGACGCGACCGTGCGCACCTCGATCCTGGAGCGGATCGCCGACGTCCTCGGCTCGCTCAACCGCGCCCGTGCCGCCCTCGCCTCCCGACGTACCGAACTCCTCGACAAGGAAGGCAGGGCGGAGTTCGCCGCCGAGCTCGGCCTGCTGGGCCAGGCCGTCACCGGTGCCCTGGCTGCGGCGGACACCCCGGAGCACTGCGACGACCAGCTCGGCCGCCTGCTGCTCCAGCTGGAGAACCTGGAGTCCCGCTTCACCGAGCACGACGGCTTCCTGGCCGACATCGGCGACAAGCGGACCGAGATCTACGACGCCTTCACGGCACGCAAACAGTCCCTCCAGGACACCCGCGCCCGCCGCGCGGAGCGGCTTGCGGAGTCGGCGGGCCGGGTGCTCGAGGCGATCGTGCGGCGCATCTCCACCCTGGGCGACCTCGACGCGGTGCACACGTACTTCGCCTCCGACCCGATGGTCGCCAAGGTCCGGCGCATCGCGGCGGAACTGCGCGAACTCGGGGACCGGGTAAGGGCGGAGGAGCTGGACGGCAGGATCGCAGCCGCCCGCCAGGAGGCCGGTCGTGTCCTGCGGGACCGTACCGACCTGTTCTCCGACGGCGGCGACACGATCCGGCTCGGCCGGCACCGCTTCGCCGTCAACCGGCAAGCCCCCGAGCTCACGCTGGTCCCGCACGAGGACACTCTCGCCTTCGCGCTGACCGGAACCGACTACCGCGCCCCCGTCACCGACCCGGAGTTCGCCGCGACCCGGCCCTACTGGCCCCGGACGCTGCCGTCCGAGTCGCCGGACGTCTACCGCGCCGAGCACCTGGCAGCCCGCCTGCTCACCGAACACGGGCCGGACGGCCTGGCCGACGCGGACATCGCCGAACTCGCGCGACGGACGGCCGAGGCCGCCTACGACGAGGGGTACGAGCGCGGCGTCCACGACGACGACGCGGTGATGATCCTGGAGGCGGTGCTCGGGTTGTACGAGGGCGCCGGACTCCTCAGGTACCCGGGGAAGACGCGCGCGGTCGCCCAGACCTTCTGGTCCTGCTCCACCGATGCCGAGGCACGCGAGCAGTGGACCCACCGTGCGGTGTCACTGACCCAGGCCCGCGATCTCTTCGGTTCGGCAGCGGCCTTGGACGGACTGCGTCAGGAGTTGGCCGAGGAGATCGGCGACGCGACCGCCGCCGAGTATCTGCTCGAGGAACTGGCCGCCGGTCCGACGGGCTTCGCCGTCGCCCACGAGGCGCACACACTGCTGGACAAGTTCCGCCGTGCCGTCGGCGACTCGGCGTACGACGAGACCCTCGCTGCTCTCACGGAGCCGCACGCGCGGCGACAGTTCGTCGAGGCGTGGCTCACCTCGTACGCGTCCGCCTCCGGCGAGCAGCTCGACGAGGGCGTACTGGCCGAGGCCGTCGCCATCGAGCTCAGTCCGGATCTCGACCGCTACGAGGTGGCCGCTGCGACCACGACGACGGTCACCGGACTCCTCGGCGCCCACCCCCGTGTGGCGGGAAGCGCCATGGAACTGCGCCTGGAGGAATACCTGGCCAGGACGCGGGCTTTCGCCGAGCGGGACGTGCCCGCCTTCCGCGCCTACCAGCGGCGGCGGGCGGAAATCGTCGCGGCCGAGCGCGCTCGGCTGCGCGTGGACGAGTACCGGCCCCGGGTCATGTCGTCATTCGTCCGCAACCGGCTCGTCGACGAGGTCTACCTGCCCCTGATCGGTGACAACCTCGCCAAGCAGCTCGGCGCGACGGGAGACGCCAAGCGGACCGACTCCCACGGCCTGCTGCTGCTCCTGTCCCCGCCCGGCTACGGCAAGACCACGCTGATCGAGTACGTCGCCGAGCGCCTCGGCCTGCTGCTCGTCAAGGTCGACGGACCCGCCCTCGGCCAGAACACGGCCTCCCTCGACCCCGCCGAAGCGCCTGACGCAGCAGCCCGCCGGGAGCTGGAGAAGATCGCCTTCGCGCTTACGGCGGGCAGCAACGTCCTGCTGTACGTCGACGACATCCAGCACACCTCGCCGGAGTTCCTGCAGAAGTTCATCCCCCTCTGCGACGCCACCCGCACCCTGAACGGCCGCGACCTGCGCGGCAAGCGCTTCGCCGTCTGTATGGCCGGCAACCCCTACACCGAGTCCGGGCAGCGGTTCCGTGTACCGGACATGCTCGCCAACCGCGCCGACGTCTGGAACCTCGGTGACGTGCTGACCGGCAAGGAGGACGCCTTCGCGCTCAGCTTCGTCGAGAACGCCCTCATCTCCAACCCCGTCCTCGCCCCGCTCGCCGGTCGCGACAGGGCCGACCTCGAGCTCCTGACCCGGCTGGCGACGGGCGATCCGACCGCGCGCCGGGACCGGCTCGTCCACCCTTACGCCCCCGCCGAACTCGACCGGATCCTCGCCGTACTGCGCCGCCTGATGACCGCCCGCGAGACCGTCCTCGCTGTCAACGCGGCTTACATCGCCTCCGCGGCCCAGTCCGACGACGCCCGCACCGAGCCGCCCTTCCGGCTCCAGGGCTCGTACCGGAACATGAACAAGATCGCCGCCCGTATCTCACCTGCCATGAACGACGCCGAGCTGGCAGCCGTCATCGGCGACCACTACACCGCCGAAGCCCAGACCCTCACCATCGACGCCGAGGCCAACCTGCTCAAGCTCGGCGCGCTGCGCGGCACGCTCACCGGGGCGCAGCGCGAACGCTGGTCGGAGGTCACCGCCGCCTTCGTCCGCACCCGGTCGCTCGGCGGCGCCGCCGAGGACCCTCTGAGCCGTGCGGTCGCCGCCCTCGGCCTGCTCGCCGACCGCATCACGGCCGTCGAGGCCGCGATCACCCGGGCTGCCGATCCGCGCCACCTCGTGGCCCGCCCCTCCGGACGGCACGCCGCACGTTGCGCTGATGTCTGTGATCCCGAGCCTCGTCAGAACTGACACAGGAGGTGGCCGTCTCCGACGTGGGGATCGGTCTGAATGCCGCTGCCCGGCGGAACCGCTGGTGGTGGACCGGTGTCCTGACGCCCGTCTGCGCCAGTGAGGCGGTGGCCGTGATCCTCACTGCGCGGGGACAAACCGATCGTGATGGGTCGGTGGCGTCAGTGGTCTGGGGCACTTGCTTCTATGTGATCAACCGCGGCTACGCCTGCTGACGACTCCCGGGGCTTTCACCGGCCGGAGCGGGGATCCGGACTTCGCACAGAGGCCGGCCGTCATTCACGAACCGGTCTGGCGCGGTCGACGGCCGAGGTGACTCAGGCCGGGAGCCGCGAGCCGGTGCATACGTCTGCCGACATGTGCGTAGAGCGGTGTGGCTCCTGATCTTGCGGAGATAAGTGCACTGTGAACGGATACCCGTGTCCGGATAACGGTCACATCACGCTTGCTGGGGCTTTCGAGGATTACCGTGCGTGGTGTGATGTGCGCCACCCGTTGTGCGGTGGATGTCGTGGTAGGAATACGCAACTGCGCAGGTGGCACCACCCCTCACCATCCCTGCGCAGTGCCGGCATGCACCGGCAGCACGACCAAGGTGATCACGTTCCGAGTCCGTGGACGTCGACCCTCGGGTCGCTGATCGGACAACGGCGTTCGCTCAAAGCCCGCACATCCACTGGCGCAGCCTCCCGCTCGCCGGTCCTGCGTTACTGAGGTCCCCGCCGTGTCACTCGATTCCTTCACCCAGTCCGTCGACAAGGCGGTCAGCGGATTCTTCGAGCCCATTGCCACGTGGCTGGGCGAGGTCGTCTTCTACTCCGTCCCCGTCGGGGGTACGGAGCTTCCCCTCATCGTGGCCTGGCTCGTCGTCGCCGGTCTGGTCTTCACCGGATGGTTCGGTCTCGTCCAACTGCGCAAGTTCCGCCTCGCCGTGAACGTGGTGCGGGGCAAGTACGACGAGAAGGGGTCGACCGGCGAGGTCAACCACTTCCAGGCGCTGACCGCCGCCGTGTCCGGCACGGTCGGTCTCGGCAACATCGCCGGTGTGGCCGTCGCCGTCTCCATCGGTGGCCCGGGTGCCACGTTCTGGATGATCCTCTGCGGTCTGCTCGGCATGGCCACGAAGTTCGTCGAGGTCACGCTCGGTGTGAAGTACCGCGAGGTGCACGCCGACGGATCCGTCTCCGGCGGACCGATGCACTACCTGCCCAAGGGCCTCGCCGAGCGTTTCGGCAAGAACGGCAAGACCCTCGGCAAGGTCCTCGCCGTCCTCGCCTCGTTCTTCGTGCTGTTCTTCGGCCTGTTCGGCGGCAACCTCTTCCAGGTCAACCAGTCCTACGCTCAGCTGGTCTCCGTCACCGGCGGCGAGGACGGCCTGATGGGCGGGTCCGCGGGCGCGCTGTTCTTCGGCATCCTGATCGCGGCCCTCGTCGGCATCGTGCTGCTCGGCGGCATCCGCTCCATCGCCTCCGTCACCAGCAAGCTCATCCCGGCCATGGCCGGCATCTACATCGCCGCCTGCCTCGTCGTCATCGCCGTCCACGTCACCGCCGTCCCCGCCGCGGTCTCCACGATCATCGAGGGCGCGTTCAACCCGCAGGGTGTCGCCGGTGGTGTCCTCGGCGCCCTGATCGTCGGCTTCAAGCGGGCTGCCTTCTCCAACGAGGCCGGTCTGGGCTCCGCCCCGATCGCCCACTCCGCGGTCAAGACCAAGCACCCCGCCAGCGAGGGCCTGGTCGCCCTGCTGGAGCCGTTCATCGACACCGTGGTCATCTGCACCATGACCGCGCTGACCATCGTCATCGCCAACCCCGCCAGCTATGTCGAGGTCCGTCAGGGCGGCGAGTCCATCGGCGGCGTCACCATCACCTCGGACGCCTTCGCCACCGTCATGCCGTGGTTCCCCTACATCCTGACCATCGCGGTGATGCTGTTCGCCATCTCCACGGTACTGACCTGGGGCTACTACTGCATGAAGGCGTGGACCCACCTGTTCGGCCGTTCCCGCGCCAGCGAGGCGACCTTCAAGGTCTTCTACACCCTGTTCGCGGTGGCCGGCTCCCTGCTGACCCTGCAGACCCTGATCGACATGGCCGACGCGGTGCTCTTCATGCTCGCCGTCATCAACATCATCGGCCTGTACCTCCTCGCCCCCGTCGTCAAGCGCGAGCTGAACTCCTTCCTCGCCTTCGTGAAGAAGCGCGACGCCGGCCTCGACACGGACGACGACACCGACCAGGAGCCGGTGAAGGCCACCGTCTGACCGCCCCCGGCGGCCCTCCGCAAGGGCCCTGACCCCACCTCGCGCCTTGGTGGGGACAGGGCCCTTCGCTCTTGTTTCAGCAGGTGAGAGACGCCTGGTGAGACCCCCGGCCACCCGATAGGGTGTTAAGAACGCATCAACATGATGCTGGTGTGCCGGGAAGTCTGGTCGGCGTCCGAGGGGCCTCTGCGCCCATCTGTCGACATGCCCCGGAGGCTTCCCCCCCATGACCCAGGCACGCCCGCGCAAGACCATCTTCGGACTACTGCCCTGGCCGGAGCGCCAGGCGATCGGCGAGGCCCTGCGGACGGAGACGGTCGGCGGTCTGGTCCTCCTGGCGGCGGCAGTCGTCGCGCTGGTGTGGGCGAACAGCCCGTGGAGCGAAGCGTACGAGTCCGTACGGGACTTCCACTTCGGCATCCCCGCCCTGGGCCTGGACCTGTCGGTCGCCCACTGGACCGCCGACGGCCTCCTCGCGATCTTCTTCCTGGTCGCCGGCATCGAGCTGAAGCGTGAACTCGTCGTCGGCGAGCTGCGCACCCCCGCCACGGCGGCCCTGCCCGTGATCGCGGCCCTGTGCGGCATGGTGGTACCGGCGGGCGTCTACACCGCCGTCGCCGCATCGGGCGGCGGCAGCCTCGACGGCTGGGCCGTCCCCATGGCCACCGACATCGCCTTCGCCCTCGCCGTCCTCGCCGTCATCAGCACCCATCTGCCCTCCGCCCTGCGGGCGTTCCTGCTCACCCTCGCCGTCGTCGACGACCTCGGCGCCATCCTCATCATCGCGATCTTCTTCACCAGCGACCTCAACTTCTGGGCACTCGGCGGGGCGTTCGCCGGCCTGCTTCTCTTCTACGCTCTCCAGCGCTTCCGCGTGCGTGGTTGGTGGTGGTACGTGCCGCTCGGCATCGCGACCTGGGCGCTGATGTACAACTCGGGTGTCCACGCCACCGTCGCCGGTGTCGCCATGGGCCTCATCCTGCGCACCACCCGCGACAAGGGCGAGGAGGCTTCCCCGGGTGCACGGGTCTCCCACCTCGTCCATCCTTTCTCCGCGGGCGTGGCCGTCCCTCTCTTCGCGCTCTTCGCAGCCGGAGTCGGCATCTCCGGCGCCGCGCTCGCCCACGTCTTCACCGACCCGGAGCCCCTCGGGGTCTTCCTGGGGCTGGTCGTGGGCAAGATCCTCGGCATCTTCCTCGGCACCTACCTCGCTGCCCGCTTCACCCGGGCCCAGCTCAACCCCGATCTCGCCTGGGCCGATGTGTTCGGGCTCGCCGCGCTGGCCGGGATCGGCTTCACCGTCGCCCTCCTCATCGGTGAACTCGCCTTCCCGGACGCCGCCGAGGCCGAGCACATCAAGGCCGCCGTCCTGATCGGTTCCCTTGCCGCCGCCGCCCTCGCCGCCGCGCTGCTACGGCGCCGCAACCGCCTCTACCGGCGCTTGTGCGAGGACGAAGAGCGTGACGAGGACGCGGACGGCATCCCCGACATCTACCGGACGGGGCCGGCGGGTGGCAGCCGGTGATCACGGGCGACGCGGGTCACGTGCTCCTGGGCACGGCTGTCGTGGTCGCCGTCCTGGTCATTCGCACCGCCGTACGTGAGATGCGCAACGGAGAAGCCGGCCGGGCGAGCGCCGACCGAGTCGTGCTCGGTGGGGGCCCGCTGGGGGAGGCCACCACCGCGTACTACGGGGCGTCGGCCAAGCAGGAGATCTATCTGGGCCCCGGTACCCGGGCAGTGTGAAGGGCGCGCTGATGCGTCAGCACACATGCCGTGGGGCCATGGAGACGGCGTCCTGCAAGCTCGTCCGCTTCAGGCCGTCCGGGGCGTCGGGCGGCGCTGAGCCGGCGAGGCGGGGAGCTGTCGGCGACCCGCAGCAGTGGCTGGTGCGTTTCGCTGCCGCCTCGGCCGAAAGGCGTGGCTGCCCGCGGTGAGTACGGCTCCGTCGCCGACTGCCGGGTGGGTGGGGTGCGCATTTGCCGAGCACCGGCAAGTCCGCTCCGTTCTCGTTGTGTGTCAAGGGTCTGTCAATGATGGGTAAGGAACGTATAAGGTCGGTAGCGGTGTGCCGGGAAGCCTGGTCGGCGAACAGAGGAGACGTCTCTGTTTTCACCTGCCGACAGGGGGACTTCTGCCATGGTGCTCGTTGCCGTCTTTGGAGCCGCGCTGCTCGTCGCGGTCCTGCTGTCAGGGCTCGCCGCCCGCACCGTACTCTCCACCTCGCTGCTCTTCCTCGTCGGCGGGGCACTGGTCAGTGACGGTTTCCTCGGGCTGATCCACATCACGCCCGAGAGCGAGATCGTGTCGGTCACCGCAGATCTGGCTCTGTTCGCGGTGCTGTTCACGGACGGGATGCACGTCTCGTTCGCCAAATTGCGTGCCAACTGGCGCAATCCGGTACGGGCTCTGGGCTTGGGTATGCCGCTCGCCTGCGTGGGGACGGCGCTGATCACCCACTACCTGGTGGGTCTGGACTGGACGACGTCCTTCCTGGTCGGAGCCGTTCTCGCGCCGACCGACCCGGTGTTCGCCTCAGCGATCGTGGGCCGCAAGGAGGTTCCCTCCCGGCTGCGTGAACTCCTCAACGTGGAAAGCGGTATCAACGACGGGCTCGCCCTCCCCGTCGTCCTGATCCTCATCGCCGCTGCCGGCCCGACCTCGCCCCACGCCGAGGCGTCCTTCGGGAAGATCGGTCTGGAGCTGGGGCTCGGTCTCGCCTTCGGCGTGGCTCTGCCGCTGCTCGTCACCCTGCTCACCCGGGTGAGGTTCCTCGGCGCCGAACCCAAGCTCCAGCCGCTGTTGCCGTTGGCCACCGGCGTCATCCTCTACGCCGCCTGCCACCTCACCCACGCCAACCCCTACCTCGCCGCCTTCTCCGCGGGCGCGGTCCTCGTGGCCGTCTCGCCGGAGTCCCAGAAGGCGTTCGAGCCACTGGGCGAGGCGCTTGCGGAGCTTGCCAAGTTCGCCGCCCTCCTCGTGTTCGGCGCGCTGCTCACTCCGCAGCTGTTCGGCGACCTCTCCTTCGGCGGGTACGTGGCGGTGATCCTCGCGATCGCACTGATCCGGCCCGGGTCGCTGCTGCTGTCTCTGTGGGGGACGAGGATCGACCGGAGGGAGAAGCTGGTCGCGGCCTGGTTCGGCCCGAAGGGGTTCGCTTCGGTCGTGTACGGCCTGTTGGTCCTCCAGGCCGGCATCCCGCAGGGACAGGAGGCGTACACGCTCATCGCGGTCTGTATCGCCTTCTCGATCATCGCCCACAGCAGCACGGACGTCCCGATCGCCCGCCTCTTCCACGTCGACGACCTCGTCGAGACCGGAGGAGAGCGGACCGAGGACCGCTCGGAGGCCGCCGACGTGGAAGTGCGTGCCGATGCCTCCAAGCGGACGAACGGGATTCGCTCACCCGCCGAGCGGTAGGCGGCTCACTGCCGTCGACCGTGAAGCCCACGCAGTGGCAGAGGGTGCGTGCGGCCCGTGGGCGCCGGCGGGCGTACTCGGTCATGATCCGGCCTCCTTCCTCCGGGACGGGGAAACGCGCGGTGGCCACCTGCGATGACGATCGAACCGGATCGTCACCTGGGGGTGTGGCGGAGGTTCCGGTACCACCGGGCCTCCGGACCGAATCCGGAGGCGACGGCCCATGTGTCCTGATCGCGGTCGCGGGCGACCACTTCCAGGACCACCTCATGCGAACGGCCTGATGTCCGGCCTGTGTGGATGAGGAGCAGCAGGCGTCCTCGGAACGGTCGGCCGGAACCGCCGCGGAAGAGATGGATCGGGAGCCGCAGGAGGCGGCGTCTCCCAGCCGGAGGGATGACGGGGGCGCCGGCGTGTGGAATGCATGCGGCGGTTCCCGGCCCGGGTGCGGATGCCGGGCAGCTTCGGTTCGATAACAGCTGGTGGGTGAGTGTTACTCGATGAGGCTGAACCATTGCATAGTCTAAATGTGAGGGCGTGGGCACGACTGAGCGACAGGCTCCTCGGCTCCGCTGCGTACGAGGGCAGTCCCCCGCTGTGGTTGGTGACCGAGGGCCTCGTGGTCGCTGCCACGAGCACCGCACTGGTCGCCGGTTCCGGCACAGTGGCCGTCCTCGTCGGCATGTCACCGGCCCAAGCCGTGGCCGCTGTCGCGGTGGCCGTGGCCGCCGTCACGCTCTACCTCCTGATCACCCGGGCGGGGCATTTGCTGGTGGCAGGGACCGCGCTACTCGGGATCCTGCTCTCCCCCGGCGTCTCGGGGGTGGCAACGGAGGCCGTGTTGACCGGGGCGGGGCGCACCCAGGACGTGGTCGTGACGGTGGTCGCGCACGAGCCGACGGGCAGCCCCGCGTACTACTGCTCCGTCCGCCACCAGGACGGCTCTCCCGTCGGGGCGAGGCTGTGGAGGGGATGCGGCCCTTCCGTGGCTCCGGGGGACTTGATCGGTATGGTCTACGACCCGGCGGGGCGAGTGGCTCCGCGCGGCATCGAAGGGCCCGGCGCACTGTTGTGGGGACTCGGCAGGACGGTGATGCTGATGCTGGCGTTCACCGTGGTCTGCTTTGTCGCCGTCGTGCGGTCCTACTGCGTGCCGTCGTCTGCCCAGTCGGACCAGCCGAGGGGGTGCGGGCCCATGTCCCCGTCGCCGAAGGCCGGTTCCTGACCGGCAGAGTTGAAGGCGCCGAGAGCCTCCACGAGAGCGGTGCGCTGAGCGGGGTCGAGGCGACGGAGAACGGCCGTGATCTCCTCACGCCGTCGGGAGGTCACGTCCTGGACGACGCGGCTCCCCTCCTCGGTGAGGCGCAGGACGGTCTCGCGGCGGTTGGCCGGGTTCGTCCGACGGGCCGTCAGGCCAGAGGCGATCAGCCGGTCCACCATCCGCATGGCGGTGGACGGCTGTACGCCGAGGTGGTCGGCCAAGGCCACCAGCTTCGACGGCCCGCGGGTGGACAGCACCACGAGCATCCGGAACTGCGGCAGCGTGATGCTCTCCTCGACCGTCGCCAGCGACCGGGCCGAGACCGCGACGAGTAGCCGCGAGGCTGTCAGCACGGCACGCGTGACGGCTTCGATGTCGTCCTGGACCGGGTCGGACCCCTCGTGCTCTCGCATACGAACCTTTGTACCGTGCGCGGGAAGGGGGGAAGTCATGCGCGGTAGTGCAGCAGCAACATGGCGGCGCCGTCCCCGAGCGGCCCGCCGACGTACGCGACGATGTCGCTGTGCAGGGCGTCGAGGGCGAGTTCGGGGCTGTCGGCGTTCAGCAGGCGGAGCCGGGAGCCGGGCGGATGGAACTCTCCCCGGCCGCCCCGGGCTTCGCTGACGCCGTCCGTGTCGAGCAGGAGCAGGTCGCCGGGGTGGAACGCGGTGCTCAGCGTCTCGGGTGACTGCGCTCCACGCATGCCGAGTCCGAGTGGCATCGCTCGCGTCTTGGGCGCAAGGAAGCGTGCCGTGCCGTCGGAGTGGATCATCGGCGGGGACGGATGGCCGTAGTTGAGCAGGGCCACGGTCCGGTCCTCCCGGATCTCGGCGATCACCGCTGTGACGAACCGCTCCCCGCACAGCACTCGGTTCATGGCCCTCTCCAGCCGTGTGCTGACGCCGGAGCGGAACCGGCTGCGCCACTTCGGCGATCGAGCACGCCGACCAGCTCTGCCGTGCGGCGACGCCGCATCACCGCCACGACAAGAACGGCGGCGGTGACCCCGGCCACCGAGACCAGCGCCGTCGTCCCGCACAGTCTCCCAGGATTCTCCCAAGCGATCTCCGAAACCACTCAGGGGCCCGCCCCGCTCTCGCGGATCAGGCCCCTGATCTGGTGTTTCAGCTGTCGGGGTGGCGGGATTTGAACCCACGACCTCTTCGTCCCGAATGAGGTTCGATCATGTTGCCCACCTGCTATGGGTGTTATTTATGCAGGTCAGCCCTTCTGGTCCCTGTCGGGGAACGCCTTGCCGGCGTGAAAACATGATCGCGGCGCCCGCTCGCCGACTCCGGTTGCTCGTTGGGACACCAAGCCCGTAGGTCAGTCTGGTGCAGGGGCCGCTGCGGGGCCTTGCCTTGTTGCCGTAGAGCACGCCGGTCAGATTTCGTCTTCCCCGTGGCCCCTTGGGGCGGGCGCCGCCTGTACGAACGGAACGAGGGGGAAGGGGCACGCGCCCGTGGCGGAGACGGATGCCGAGGAGAGCGAGCAGGGACCGGAGCTGGTGGAGCGGGTCGCGGCGATCGATATCGCCAAGGCATCCGGGATGGTGTGCACCCGGGTGCCGCACGAGGACAAGCCCGGCCGGAGAGTACAGCGTGTGTGGCACGTGGCCGCGACCAGCGGCGCCATCCTGGATCTCGCGGACCACCTGATATGCCAGGGCGTCACCCGGGTGGTCATGGAAGCGACCTCGACGTACTGGAAGCCGTTCTTCTTTCTCCTGGAGGCGCGGGGGCTTGAATGCTGGCTGGTCAACGCGCGTGACGTGAAGAACGTGCCTGGCCGCCCGAAGACCGACAGGCTCGATGCGGTGTGGCTGGCCAAGCTCGCCGAACGCGGCATGCTCAGAGCCTCGTTCGTGCCGCCAAAGCCGGTGCGGGAGCTGCGGGACCTGACCCGTTCCCGCGCGGTCCTCACCCACGAGCGCACCCGGCACAAGCAGCGCGCGGAGAAGCTCCTGGAGGACGCGCAGATCAAGCTGTCCTCGGTGATCTCCGACATCTTCGGCGTCTCCGGCCGCGCGATGCTCGAGGCGCTGATCGCGGGCGAACGCAGCCCCAGGGCCCTGGCCGACCTGGCACACGGCACCATCAAAGCCAGCCCCCAGGCCCTTCAAGAGGCACTGGCGGGCGGGTTCGAGGAACACCACGCGTTCATGCTGCGGATGCTGCTGGACACCGTCGACTACCTCACCATGCAGATCGACAAGCTCACCGCCCGCATCACCACCCGTCTCACCGAGCTGTCCACGACCCACGACGACAGGGACGGTGACAGGGACGACGACCGGCCCGGTCAGGGCATGCTGATGCCGCTGACCGACGTCGAGCGCCTGGACGAGATCCCCGGGGTGGGACCGGCCACCGCCCAGGTCATCCTCGCCGAGATCGGCACCGACATGAGCGTGTTCCCCACCGCCGACCACCTGGCCTCCTGGGCCCGCCTATCCCCACGCACCTTCCAGTCCGGCCCGAAGAACACCTCCGGACCCGCCGGCAAAGGCAACCCCTGGCTGCGCGGAGCACTCGGCGAAGCCGCCATCTCCGCCGCCCGCACCGACACCTTCCTCGGCGCCCGCTACCGCCGCATCGTCAAACGCCGAGGCCACCTCAAAGCACTGGTCGCCGTCGCCCGCTCCATCCTGGTCACGGTCTGGCACCTCCTGAACGACCCCACCGCCCGCTACCGCGACCTCGGCCCCGACTGGCACACCAAGAACCTCGATCCCGCCCGCAAGACCCGCGACCTCGTCCGCCAGCTCACCGCCCTCGGCCACGACGTCACCCTCACCCCGGCAGGCGCCTGACACACCACCGCACCGCCCCTCAACCCCGTCGGCACAGCCCCAGGGGCCACATCGCCATGCCCGTCGAACCCCCGAGTTTTCCGGTCAGGACGTTGGTGGTGATTGGTCTCAGGTGGTGTTGCGAGGGCTCTGGGAGAAGATCTTCTCCCAGATTTCTCCCAGGCAGTGGACTGCCGGCGCGGCGGCCGTACTCACGCGTCTGTATTGCAGCAGCAAACTCGTATGGGAATGCTGATCGCGAGTGTCACTTGTTGTTGTGCTCGGAAGACAACGGGTCAGTGCGTAGATCGTCGGCATGCGGCCAGACGTCCAAGGATAGTGAGGCGAGGTACGTGCCCCGCGTACGAATTCGATGCTCGTCCCAGGTCGTAGCCCAGTCGCTGATGTCAGTGTTCGGTGGAGCACTGAGCAGGGTGCCGTGGGTGAGGCGTAGCAGGCTGTGCTTGCCGAGCCACTGCCGCTTGTCCTCCCAGGCCATGTTGCCCAGGGTGGGGTTCAGGCGGGCGGTGACCAGGGTCAGGTTGCCGAGTGTGTGGACCAGTTCGTCGCGGTCGGCTCCTTCGGACAGATCGTTCTCAAGGGGCGGCCAGTTGTCGCGCCAGCTCTGCGGCATGATGTGCTCGATGGTCAATTTTGCGCCAGCCTGTTCGCCGACGGGGACAGTGAGCTGTTCGGTGTGGTCGGTGCGCAGCTCGTCCTCCAGCGCTTCCAGGAGGATGCGTACGCTGCGGCGGACCAAGCGGGAGTAGATGGGGTCCTGTTCCAACGAGGCGCGGAACTCGGAGTCGCTCGGCCAATGACGGTGGTGGCCCTGCATTGCCGAGAGGGCCGTGATGACGGCTTCGTCCGCGCGGTCGGGTTGTCGGGCTACGGCCGCGACCAAGTCACGGAAGACGTTGTTGTAGTCGCGGGTACTGAGATTGAGCACCGCCCGGCGAACGAGATAGCTGTCGATGGCCCGGATCGCCCGCCGTCGGCGCTCCATTGGCAGCACGGACTCGTCCAGGCCGTAGAGGAAGAGGAGTAGGGGCATCGGAGTGGAGGTCTGAAGGACCTTCATCCGATACAGGAACCGTCCCTCGACGCCGTGCAGCGGATGGTCGTCGATGAGGTCATAGATCTCGGCGTATCGCGTCAGCTCGGCAAAGACGTCTTCCGTAGGGACGGCAGACGAGAGCAGCCAGCGCTCGAACTCCTTGAACAAGGCGGAGGCAGTGAACTCGCGCTGCGTACGCATCGTGAGCCAGTACGTCAGGAACACGTCGAGGCGGCTTCGCGTAATGCGGCCGGTCGTCTGTTCCACGCGCCATTCGTCTTGGTCGAAGGGCGCCCAGTACGTTTTGTAGAGCCGGTCGACGTCCGCACCGACACGTTCAGCGTCGCGAAACAGCAGGTTCTTGATCAGATCCGCGTGCTCCAGCGGCGTACCGCGGCTGTTCAGCGTCTCGAAGACGACCTGCGCGTCGTCATGCTCTTCCAAGTCGATGATGACCAAACGCAGCTGTTCCCGCAGCGCCTGCACCAGCATCCCCAGCCGCTCCTGCGGCTCAGCTGCTTCCGCCAGCCACGTGTCAATCTCCTGCTGAAAGTAGGCGACGGCTTCGGCGAGCCGTCCTCCCTCTCCCTGGCCGAGCATGACGGCGCGGAACTCGTCACGGTCCGCATTGGTCGGCCAGACCTTGTAGAGATGGTCGGGATGCTGGGCGCGGTCGAACAGGTCTTCGTCGTTCTCCAGGAACTTACTCAGCAGGCGTACGGAGCGCTCGTGGTTGAGAGCCGCCGCCGACAGGCGGGCCGCGAATAGGAACAACTGTAGTGTTGTCAGACGCTGTTGGCCGTCGATGACCTGCCGCGTCTCCAGGCTTGACGAAAGGTACGGGGTCTCATCGAAAACAACCGCTCCGAGAAAGTGCGGTGCCACCGTCTCCCCGGTCACTGCCGCCTGCTCGGCCCGCTCGACGGTGCGGCGGATGTCCTCCCACAGGGCCGACCAGTTGTCGTCCCGGTTCCACACGTACGGCCTCTGGAACAGCGGCACCGTGTAACGCACGTCCCTGCCGAAGATCCGCCGCAGGTCGACCGTATCCGCTCTCATGGATTGGGTTCCCCTCCCTCGCGTCCAGGCTATTACCGTAGCGATCTTCGCTATAGCTGATCGGCCTGATCCGTGAACTTCGGCAGGAAGACGGCGGGGAATACTGTCGGGTGGTGGGACGCTGTTGAGCCTTCTTGTGGTGTTCTGGTCAGACCATCACGATTTGTTAGCGAGTGCGGCGGCGATTCGTGACATGGCGGTGAGCACCGCGGGTGGCTCAGCAGCCAGCGGCACGGTGTGCTGGATGAGCTCAATGCCGGAGTGCCGGACGGTGTGACGCAGGGCTGGTCTCTCACCAGCAGCGTAGATGAGGTGCCCGCGGTCGAGTCCCAGACCGAGGCAGTACGACGCCATCTGGTAGAGATCGGCGTTCGGGAAGCCGCGCACGGAGTCTGCCTTGTACTTGGCGTCGGCCACCCCGGCAGCTGTGCCGTCGCCGCGACACCAAACGACATCGGGGAGCAGGCGGATCCGGTGCGCCTCGTCGAGGAAGTGGCGGCCGCCATCGGTGATCACATATCCGGAGTACGGACGGAGTGCTTCCCGGAGCGATACAGCGACAAAGTCCTCGAAGACTTTTTCCATGTTGATGAGCAGGCCGTCCACGGGGACGGTTCCGCCGTCGTCGAGTTCGTACGAAGCTCCTCGCAGGACAAGCTCGCCGAGACGGATTGCGGTACGCAAGCGCGCGTTGTCAGGACTGGCAGTCCAGTCGGGCAAGGCCAGCGTCGATGGCACGTCTTCCACATCGGGGAGTGCGGCGATCACCCGCCTGAGCTCGGGACGGCAGGTTGCCGGCACCCCGGGGAGCGCCAAGAGACGCCGGGCCGCTGAGCGTAGGATTCGATTCTCCGGGATATCCTCGGTGAATTCCTCGTAGCTTGCTTCCACGGGGAAGGCTCTGCCGAAGTGCCGACGTAGCTGATCAGCATGGCGTATACGACCGCGCACGACGGGCAGCGTCGCGTCGACACTCACGTACCCCTGTAGGGCGCCGTGGCGGAGGCCGCGCTCAGCGGCTCTGACGAATGCGTACGCCACCGCCGGGAGCAGTCCGTCGCGCTCCGACGCTTCGATGGGCTCGGGGTACCAGCGGTCCGGAGCTGCGGTGTACGCCAGGAGAAACAGCAAGCGTGCGACCGGTGTCTTTGGTGCGATGCGGACGTCGATGCCCCCGATTCGCGCGGCGCCGACGAGCCGGTTGCCGCTGATTCGCCACAGACCTGGGCGGCGACCTGGCTCCACTCGCACGATGCGAGACGAGGTCAGGGCAGCTGCCTGTCGCGGGCTGAGTTCCGCTTGAATGGCTTTGCCGCTCTCGGACAGGTCGAGGCGTGTCATGCCGGACCGCTGACATCCTCGCCAGGAGCTTCGTCGGCTGAGGGGGCCTGACGCAACAGTGCCCCTTCCTCGATGCCCAGCTCGTCGAGGATCTCGTCTAGCACGAACCGATCGACGGTGTCGCCGGGTTCCTGGTCGGCGAGCAGCGGCAGAATCGAGGTACGCCAGGCGCGGGCGAGCGCGCCCGGTTCCTCATACAGCGAACGGCGCATGAAGTAGGACGGCCCGAGCTGGAAGTCTCGCTCGGCGATGCGGCTGTTGAGCTCTTCAAGGAGTAGGGCTGCGGTGTCCGGAAGTCCTTCGCCGCGGAGCCAGCTGCGCAGCATGGACGAGGTGGGTTCGGCTGAGGGGTGCAGCTCAACGAAGGAGAAGCGTCGCCGCATGGCCGCGTCGACGCGTGCCACCGACCGGTCGACCGTGTTCATCGTCCCGATGATGACGACGTTTCGCGGGAGCGTGAAGCCGTTGCCGTCGTCGGTTCCGTACTGGAGATGCACTATGTCGTCGCGGTACTCCAGCAGGAAGTACAGCTCTCCGAAGACCCGAGCCAGATTGGCCCGGTTGATTTCGTCGATGATCAGGACATGAGGGCTGGATGGATCCTTTCGGGCGTTCTCGACGGTGCGCCGAAATGGGCCGGGCACGAGCTCGAATCCGGGCTGACCGTCCTTGGCCTGGCGCGGGCGGAACCCTTCGAAGAAGTCCTCGTAGGCGTACGACGGATGAAACTGTACGAGGGTGACGCGTTCACGTCGTCCTGCTGTGAGGTGCAGAGCGAGCTTGCGTGCGAGATACGTCTTGCCAGTTCCCGGCGGGCCGTAGAAGACGAGCTGCGGCCGTTCCTTGAGGAGTTCGATCCAGTCGTCGAGATCCTGCGGACGGATATGCAGATCTTCGGCCAACCGGACGTCCGGCCCGGGGAGGTGCAGACTGCGACGGGGCGGAGGTGGGGGAGCGCCGGCCTCGGTCGGTAGCATGGCGGCGAGGTCATCGGCGAGGTCCGTGAGGTCGACGACGCTGAGTTGGACGCCGAGCTTGCCGTTGAGGCCGTCCGGTATGTCGTCCTCGAAGGGATCGATGGGAGCCGCGGTGTTGAGCCAGCGCACACTCCGGGTCAGGGCCACCGTCCGGTCCGATGTGAAGTGCGGGCCCGACGTGACCTCACCCAGATACAGCTGGTCACCTTCTCTGGCAGGGGCCAGCACGAGGTCACCCTCACGCATCCGATTTAGGAAGAGGTGGATCTCCGCGCTTTTGTCTCTCAGGGCGACTTGGGCGAGATGGGCGTAATCGGCTTCCACGGCGAGACGGACGGCATCCTCGCCACTGCCCGGCTCCAACGCGCGCAAGCGTGACGCCTCGACGCCGCAGTACCCCTCGTTCAGCCAGTCCTGTAGCAGGTCGGAGGGGCCCGTGTCGGAGGCCCGGACCAGCCAGGCGCGGCGCGGTGGGGATGGTGCAGCGGTGCCCAGAGCTTCGCGCATAGCTTCGACGGTAACTCTCCGGGCTGGATCCGGTCTCCCGGACTGTGGCAAGAGGGTGCCTTCCCTGCGCATGGCGTGCGCCTGGGCCTGCGAATCGGGCTGAGCCGCGTTGCTGACGATGCGATCGGAGGCGCTGGACTGGATCTGCCGCGCATAGCGCATGACGGTGGCGGGATCGACCCGCAGCACGTCGGCGACGTCGTCCCGGGTGGCCCAGGTCCCGGCGGTGAGCAGCGCGAGTACGACGCCTAAATTACCGGCGTCACCTGTGTCTTCTGTGACCCGGGTGATGAGTTCGTGGGTGCCGAACATGGCGTTGTCGGGGGAGAGCACGCAGGGGTCTCTGGATCCTCTAAGTGGCGGAGCCTTGGTTAGGGAGACGGGGCGGGGGCTGCGGTTAGTCAGCCCTTTCGCCGAGGTTCTGTCGGAAGACGTCAAATACCGTTTTCGTGTGGTCCTGATCGCTCAGGGATTCGACCATCCCGGCAAAGTTCGTGCGGGCGACCTCAACCGCCTTCGCTCGGTCGTGCTCGCCGACAACTTTCGAACCCCCGCGTTGGAGAGCGGGTGCGAGGTGTGGGAGGAAGGGAACTATGGGTTTGAGTACCTGATGCCAGTGCTTGATCACTTTGGGGAGCGTGGGCTGCCGGGAGAACCCGAGAGTGAACGGGTCGCGCGTGCCGCGGCCGAGCAGGGTGTCCATGCAAGCGGCGACGGCATCGACGACCACGGGGACAGCGCCGCGGCGCTGGAGGAAGTCGTGCACCTTGCGCGGGTTACCTTTGAGGTCCGGATCGTTCCGGCATCTGACGGCGTACTCGGTCTTCGTCTGCTCCACCGCGCGCTGCAACCCGTAGCAGAACAGCACATGCCGTGCCGTGGTGTGGTCGCCGAAGAGGCTGGCGTAGAGCCCGTCGTCCGACCAGATCTTGCCCGGCTCGTTGTAAGCGATGTAGGGATCACCGTGGAAGGCTGCGAGTGCTTTGGCTGCTGTCGTCGCCACAACGCGGTTCGCGGGTGGCGCTACCGCGATGTCGCTGGGGTCGGTACGGCGCCCGCCGTCGTAGGCGATGTCGCCGAGCTGCTGAAACTCCTTGATGAGGCGCAGCTGGGTACGGTCGTTGCTGCGGAAGTCCGCTGGCAGGGTGGCGAGCTGACGGTTCGTGGTGCGGATCACCTCGCTGACGAGCGAAGGGTCATCGCACACCACGAACCGGATCAACAACTGGCCGGCCTCGGTCTGTCTGCGGAGGGTTTCGTCGCTGACGGCCCCGGTCGTCTGGGCACCATTGACGATCGACAGGCCCTGCAACGTGATGACACGCCGACCGTCGGGGCCGGGCTCACCGACCTCGACTCCGTGGGTGAGGGCCGTAACGCCGTTGTTCAGGACGAAGAGATCTTCCGGCCGATCTTGTACGGTCTTACGGATCGCGCTGTTGATAGCGCCCTTCTTGCCCTTGACTCCGACGAAGCCACGGACGTTGGCGGAGAACAGACGGTTCTCCTCGGTGCCGTTGTGTTCCCAGTACAGGTTCTGGAGCCAGGCGGTGTCCACGGCGGTGCACACAGCGCTCCACTTACTGCCTGACAGTTCGAAGCAGTCATCCACGGTGAGAGTGATCTCATTGGTGACCAGAATGGGACTCCGCGACCCCTTGTACCAGCGATACAGGGTGGGCACCCCTACCTCGAGACCGATGACGCGCTCCGGAGCTGAGTCCGGATACGCTTGCTGAAGCACCCGCGTCGCCATGCGAACGGTCGCGTCGAGCTCGGCCCGTGCGTTGGCGGTCTCGAGCTGATTATGGACGAACCAGAACTGCGTCTCCTTGATGCGTCCGTCCTGGAGGGCCTGGCGGACGGCCTCGCCGGCGGGCTTCAGCCGTGCGGGCAGGTCCTCCGGTTTCCCGCTCAGCAGCCAGGCGACGCTCTCGTTGAGGGCGGTGGCCTTCCAGACTTTGGGCTCTGCCAGGGATGACTTGGGAGACTCGAACCCCTGGGCGATGATGAGCTTCTCGGAGTCGGGGTCGATGTAGACCAGGTCGCAGCCGTGGTCCTGGCCCCCATCGGTCAGGGAATCGACGGCCACCGCATGGATGTCGTCGATTCCCTGGTGCAGCTGGAGGGCGAAGAGCAGGCGCTTGTTGTCCCCGTATTCATCACGGTCGAGGTCGGTGCGGTCGTCGAGCACCTTCTTGAGTACGGCTGCCGCTTCGTGCGCCGTTACCCCGTCACCCACGCCGCTCACCTTGTCCCCTCGCTGATGCGTAGTCACGCCGTTTCAGATCCTAAAGTGTCGGGCTTGCCGCGCTCTCGTAGCACGGAGAACTGGCTACTCCGGCACATGCCTTGGCCCTTGTCCCGGAGGGGGGTTGAGCGGTGAGACGTAGGCGTCGCCTGCTTGGGCAGCCTTGTCCATCGCCGTGTAAGCCTCGATGATCAGGCGCTTCGTGCGGTACTCGCCGTGGGCCGCCATGTCCTTGCCACGCACGATGGGGAACGTCTCCATCACGTGGTCGACCTGGGCCTCGGTTAGGTCGTAGAGGTGGAACACGGCGGCGTCGAGCTCGGCGCGGATCTGGGCCCGACGGGCTTCGTTCCAGCGGAAAGGAGGGCCTTCGTCGTTGAGGTCGCGGGCGAAGGGGGCGAGGTCGTGCGCCGTGTAGGTGAGTTCCAGGACCCGATCGGCGAACCAGTCGACATCCATTTGCTCTGGTGCCCATGCGAGCTGCTCGAAAGCGCTAGGGCGGGGAAGCGCGATCTGTTTGAGGATGAAGTAGTTGAGAGAGACGCCACTCATCTTCTGTCTGACGAGGAAGTCCATAGCAAACGATGACATGCATGCAAGCAGCGCTGCCGGGCTTCCGTGTTGGGTGAAGGCAAGGAGGAACTTGTTGTTCGTGGCAATACGAGGCACCACGTCAGCAACGAGTGTCCGCTCGTCCGTGGACCGAGTCACGTCCCGCCACCCCAGTAGCCAGCCCTTGTCCCACCGCCCACCCAAGCGATAGTCCACATCACACTCGGACATCCAGTACCGCGGAATCGGCCCCCGCCCCGGGTCGTTCTTCTCCTCCAGCGTCAGCCGCGGCAGCTCCGTGTCCTGGCTGCCCTCGGGCCGCTTGCTGTAGCAGGACAACCGGTGGTCGTAGTGGTGGACGAACTTTGCCTCGTACAGCGGCAGCAGCCGGTGAGTGCCGTCGGTGAAGACATTCCCCTCCAGGTGCAGCCCGCCTGCCTCCAGTTCTGGCTGCTCCCAGAACAGGTCGGAGTCATTGGCCATGTCGAACATTCGCATGAAGGAGATACCCCAGAGATTGACGTCAGGGGCGTCATCGTTCTCGTCCCAGAGCACCGGTACGCGGTGGTAGATCCCGAGTGTGATGTCGGCGTCCTGCTGGGTGCGGAACATGGGCATGGTGCCGGTGTTGGGGTTCACCAGCAGCAGGTCCTTCGGATCGACCTTGATTCGCTCGCCGCGCGGAGGCAGTTCGTCCGGGTGTTTGCCCAGGGTCCAGGACTCGGCCTGCGTGATTTCGCTGTCTCGGCCCGTAACTGTCAGGAGCGAGAATCGATAGCGGCGGTTGCCCACATCCGTCCAGATCCGCGGATTGGTGACGAAATCCAGCAGAGATTCGAGGCGCCGCTGTTGCAGGATGTCCCGGAAGAAGGGCGCTGTGGTGGAGTCCACGGCGATCCCAGTCGGCACGATGATGCCCAAACGACCGCGCCCCGCGATGAACTGCCGGGCGGTTTCGGCAAACACCGAGTACGTGTTGACGTCGCCCTGTCCCGTGAAAGGGAACCGTCCAGAGTCACGCAGGAAGTGGAGAGTGCCCTCAGAGCGCCGGCGTGCGGCGAGGTAAGCGTCGTAGTGGAAGCGCTGCTCTGGCGAAGCGGCGAGCTTGGCGATCGCGCGGTCGCGAGACGACTTGTTGGAAGCGTCCGCGATCTCCGGGACGCGTGCGGCGAAGAACTCCTTGTCCTGGAGCTTCACCCGATCCCAGGGGGGGTTGCCCAGGACGCACGAGAAGCCGCCGCTCCATCCCAGGTCGGGGTCGTAGCTGGGTGCTTCGTCGTCCGAGCTGTTGAAGATGTGCGGGAACTCCAGATGCCAGTGGAAGAACCCGTATTCCTGGGCGAGTTGATCTACCGTCTGGTCGGTTACCGCACCCGCGCTGCCGTTCTCGACCAGGCGGCGCCAGGCGTCCGCGGCGATTCCCTCCGGTCCGCCGACATATGTGGGCCACACGAAGGCGGCGCACCAGGCGTCCGCGATACGGCGGTCCTTGACTTTCTCCGGGGACGACTGCCACGAGCGGTACTTGTCGATCTGCCGGTGGATGTCGACGAGCTCGCCGTCGGGCTTGCTGTGGATGTCCGCGATGACGTGGGCGTGGTGGGCGTTGCCCGTGGCCACGGTGGCGCCGCCGGTGGAGAACAGCGCGTCCTGTCCTGCGTCGCGTTCCTCCCGGTTGCGCTTGCGGAGTCGGGCGACCTGCTTGGCGTCGTCGCCTTCGAGGGCCTGGTACGCCACGTCGGGGATGCCCTGCTCCAGCAGGCGCGGCGTGGTACCGAGCAGGGCGTTGCCCTGACGGATGTGGGCATCGAGGAAGGACATTGGGCGGGGCTTGCCCGGTTCGAGGGCCTGCATCCAGAGGGCGAACTTGGCGAGGTCGACAGCCATCGGGTCTAGGTCCACGCCGTGGATGCATCGGGCCACGACGTCGGGCAGCCAGCGCTGTACGGCATCGACGGGTGGTTCGGTTTCCTGGGTGTGTACGACGGCGATGCGTTTGGCGATGCGGCGGGCGGCGGCGACCAGGAAGTGTCCGGATCCGCACGCCGGGTCGCACACGGTCACTCGTAGGAGGGCCTCCACGGGGTTGGCCGACTTCGCCGCTTCCTCCAGGACGGGATCCAGGGCGGATTCGAGCAGGGTGTCCACAAGAGCCGTGGGCGTGTAGTACGAGCCCGAAGCCTTGCGGGAATGCCCGGCGGAGCTGCGCAGGCGGTAGGTCTTGCGGTCCGGGTCGGGGTCCGGGACCAGTTCGAGCAGTCCCTCGTACACCCCGCCCAGCTCCTCCGCGCCGAGGTGGCGGTAGTCGACGGGAAGCCAGCGGCTGCCGTCGTCGCTGCGGACCCGGGAGAGGTGGCGCACCGCGGCGAGGAGACGGTCGTTGGGCAGCCGGAAGGAGGCCAGGGTGACGTCGTCGAAGAGGTGGTCCTGGGGACCGGGATCGTAGACGCCGCCGAGTCCCGGCAGGGCGAGCCGAGGGTCCCCGCCCTCCTTGCCGAGGGCGTTCAGCACCATGGTCAAGGCTTGCCACAGGTCGTCTCGGCGGTCGCCCTTCATCGTCAGCGCCAGGCGGCGCAGCCGGCTGCTGGAGAAGTACTCCTCGTAGCGGTCTCGGGCCTGCGGATCACTGTCCTTGCCGAACAGGGCCTGCCGATCCTCGGCGACGAACAGGAAGATCAGTCGGTAGACGAGTCGCAGCAGGGCCTTGTTGAGGCGGTCCTTGGGGATGTCGCCGCTCCTGAGCCCCTTGCTCATCTGTTCGTTGGCGGGATGGGCGAGGAAGCCGGAACCCAGCTCCTCCAGCGCGAGCTGGAGCCCGGTGCTCAGGCCCCGCAGGAAGCGCGAGCCGCTCTCCAGGGCTTCCGCCCGCCAGCGTTCGAGCCAGCAGTCGGCAGCGGTTGGCTCTCCGGGTGCGTCGTCCTCGCGGGGCAGCAGGTCGATGCGGGAGGCGTGCAGTAGGGCATACAGCAGGTAGAAGTCCGCGTACAGGTCCCCGTCGAAGATCGATTCGAGGTCGAATTCGATGTATGCGGAGCCGACAAGGGAGGTGGAGTCCCGCACCAGTCGCAGCACACGGCCATTGGAGAGCCCTCCCCACAACAGCGACCCGCCGGTGTTGAGGCAGTCCTGCATCATGGCTTGGGGGACGCGTCCCTTGGCCGGGCGGCGGTCCAGTTCGGTGTGCCAGGACAGAAGGTGGACGGGGAAGTGCTCGCGGTGGAGATGGCTGACGGGGAAGGACCGTCCGCCAGCTGTGACTCCCTTCCGTGACGTGGGCAGTTGGCCGTAGCCGAGTTCGGCGAAGAGAGGGAGCAGCCACTTCCGCCGGGTCAGGGTGGTGCCGAGATCGGCCGCCGGCAGCTGCTTCAGTTGGTCACGGTAGGACTGGTACACGCCTTGCAGATACGCCCACGACCGGCTCACGGCGTCGCCTAGCCGCCCGACTGGCAGGCTGTACTCGCCCGGCGTCATCCCGGGCAGGGCGCGGTCTCCTGCGGAGATACGCGCCAGGATCTCAGGGGAGAGCACGCTGCCCTCGATACGGACAGCGGTGAATCCGTCGCTCGCGAGAGGGACGGCAGTCGGGCTCACGCGGTGCCTCCGGGTGTGGTGGTCCGGTTGGTTGATGCGGTGTCAGGAACGTACACGTACACGCCGAGAACATCGGCCGAGGGCTGGAACGTCACCTGCAGTCCGCGCCGGGCGGCGGAGGCCGAGCGGCGGACGCGGCGGTGCGCTGCGAGGAGCTCGGATGCTGCTGCCTCTCCGTGGCGGTCCAACTCCGGCTGGATTCGGTCGAGATCGCGCACGGCCCGGTCCACGTACTGGCGTACGTGTTCCTCCATGGCGTTGGCCGTGGGTTCGGCGTCCAGGAGCTGGGCCACTTCCGGCGGGGTGAGCCACTCGGGCGCGCTCGCACTGCCCCGGTAGGCGAGGACGCGGGCCTCCTCGGCCACTGTGGGTGTGGTGCCGCGCCCCGGCAGGGTCAGGTGATGGCGGAGGCGGACCAGCAGGAGCGTGGTGCGGGAGTCCACTGCGGTCGTCCTGATGACGCCGCAGCGCCGAGCCAGGCGCCGCCCGCCGCCGATCGATCCGTCGAGGGAGGTGTCGAGCACCCACTGGGCCAGGGCGACGACACGGGGATCCGACCTGGTGAGGGAAACTTCGCCGATCCGTTCGGCACCTTCTGCGCGGAAGGTGAGCTCCAAGGCCCGGGCCGCGCCGTCCACCTGCAGGTCGCGCAGCAGTCCGGGGGGCAGCCCGGTGAGGTCGGCGGTGAAGTCCCTTGCTTCTTCTTTCGGTTCCGTGAGTACCGGCTGGGCGGTCGCGGCGGAACCGGCGGGCTTCCGGCGGGCGGAGACCGAGACCTCTTCGCGGGAGGGAGCAGGACGCATGGTGGCACCCAGCTTGGTGAGGCTGGTGCGGACGAACCGGATGACGTCGTCCCGGTTTCCGATGGCCTGCCGGAGGGCGTCGATCTCCTGCTGCATCTCGTCCGTGTGGATGGTGCGTTGCGCGTAGCGGGTCTGTGCCTTGGACTCACGCTCAGCCGCATCGCGCCACTGCCGCTCAAGTGCCTCGGCCGCCTCTTCGGCCTCCACGTCGAGGGTCAGCTGCCGCTCTTCGCGGCCACGCAGCAGCACGCCCTGCACGAGTGCCTGTACCAGGCTGTCGGCGGCCTCCGGGACCGGCACCGCGACGCCGGTCGCCTTCTGAATGGCGCGGTGTTTGCGCAGCAGGACTTCGAGGACAACACCGTCGATGCCGTTGTCCTCGCCGTACAGGGTCACGGCCCGCACGTACGTCGAACGCTGGCCGAAACGGTCGACACGTCCTTCGCGCTGCTCGAGACGCGTCGGGTTCCACGGAAGGTCGTAGTGGACGACAGCCTGGAAGCCGTGCTGCAGGTTGACGCCTTCCGATAGACAGTCGGTAGCGACCAGGACCCTGCGAGCGGCCGGGTCCTGAGTGAGCGTCGCGATACGGTCCTCGCGCTCCTTCGGGGGCAACAGCCCCGTGACGTGCTCGACGGTGATCTTGCCGAGGATGGACTTCAGGTACTCCGCAACGTACTGGGCCGTGGGGATGTACCGGCAGAAGACGATGGGGTTGTAGCCAGCAGTGATCAGCTGCTTGACTTCCTTGCCCACCTGGAGGAGCTTCCGGTCGTGCTCAGGGCCGGCCAGCTGCCGAGCGCGTTCAGCGAATCGCCGGAGCCTTTTCCGCTCCTCCAGGATCCGGGCCTTGTCCCGCTTGCTCAGCTCGCTCCCTTCGGCTCCTTCCACCGCCTTGAGAGGGATCAGTGCCTCAGTGGCATCACCGGCAGGAGCGGCGTCGGCGCCTTCGTCGGTGTCGTCTTCGGTGCCGTCCAGGACGGATGCGCGGCCGAGCCGTTCTGCTTCCACGTCGGTCAGACCCTCGACGGCGGCCCTGGTCTCCAATGTGGCGGCTGCGGCCAGCGGCGAGGAGGCGAGGGAGCGCAGCAGGGCGAGGGCGGACCACCAGCGGATGCGGTCGCGGGTCGCACCGCTGCTCGTACGCACGGTCTCCCGCGCGTACGCCAGTACGTCCTCCAGGAGATCCGCGTACTCGTCGTGCATCCGGAAGGGCACATCCCGGAGGAACCGCGTGTCCGGGAAGTGGGTCTCCTCCTGCAGGTAGTGCTTGATGTCGCGGCGGCGTCGCTGCACAAAGAACTTGGCCAGGCGCATCCTGTCCTCGGACTGGGACGGGTCGAACGAGCCGGTATCCGGGGCGAACTGAGGGTCGAGCAACCCGATGAGACAGCGGAAGGTCTCTTCCTTACCGCTGTGAGGAGTGGCGGTGACCAGAATGACGTGGCGCTGTGGTGACGTGGAAAGCTCGGTGAGGAGCTCGTAGCGCAGCTGGCGGTGTTTGCCCGCCCGGTCGGCGGCGTCCGGTACGCAGGTGTGGGCTTCGTCGACGATGACGAGTTCCGGTGCGCTGCGCAGGAACTGGCTGCGGCGGTCCTCCCGCTTGATGAAGTCCGTCGACACGATGGTGAACCGGTGCCGGGAGAAGAGGCTTTCGGCGCCCATGAGGTCGCGCTCCAACTTCTTGACGGTGCTGGGCAGGACCAGCGCGGCTTCGATGCCGAACTTGTCCCGCAGCTCGTCCTGCCACTGCCGGGCCAGCGCTGGGGGGCACAGCACACTGAACCGGTCAACCTGCCCCTGAGCCACCAGTTCCTTCGCGATGAGCCCTGATTCCACGGTCTTACCGATGCCGACATCGTCGGCGATGAGCAGACGCGTCACATCCATGCTCATCGACATCATCAGCGGTACCAGCTGGTAGCGGCGAGGCTCGAAGTTCAACTGGGCGAGGGATCGGAAGGGGCCCGCGCTGTCCCGGAACCCGATCTGCAGCGCCGTTCGAAGAAGCCCCGCGCTGCTGAAGTCACCCACCTCGTTGGGGTCGGTGCTGGGCCGGGGAAAGGACGAATCCGTTACTTCGTCGACGAAGAGCCCGGTGGTGAATGCCGCGTCACCGCCCAGTGGGCGTGCCACCAGAAAATCGTCGGTGACCTTCTCCACGACCCAGTCACGCCCGCGGGCGGCCACCAGGTTGCCGGTCTCGTACTTGGTCACCGGGCTCCTCCGGATCCGAACACGTTCGGGTAACGGTCGACGATCTTCTGCCAGTTGTCAGTGTGCCCGAAGCGGACAACCAGCCAGCCCGCGTCCATGAGCCGGTCCTCGGCCTCCTCGTCGCGTTGCTGCTGGGTGGGCCGGTCGTGGTGTGGACCATCGACGAAGACGGCGACGTCGGCACCGGCGAGGCGGTAGACGAAGTCCGGGCGGGCCGCGAGCTGTATCAGCGGGACCTGCGCCTCGTCCGGCACGCGCAGCTCCCGGGCGGCGAGGAAATCGAGGAAGGCGCGCTCCAGTTCGCTCTCGCTGTCCTCTTTGAGCATGATGAGCCGGTCGGCAGGACTGGCTGTGCCGCCCGTGCCCCGCACCGTTGCCCGCGCGATGCCCCTCAACAGCCCGATCACCTTCGTGCGGTCGATCAGCCGGTGCTCGCTCTGGTTCCCGTACGACAGAAGGCAGTCGTAGCAACCGAGTTCGCAGGGCTCGGGCAGACCGGCCTTCGCCGGCGCGTCCTCACCGGTGTCGGGGTCGGTGTGCACGATGCGCAGGGCTTCGGCGGCCGCGGTCGCCAGGGCGTCCGGTTCGGCCTGCAGGCGGCGCAGCACCCCGGCCCCGCCCTCGGCGCTCTCCGTGAACAGCATCCGGGCCCGGTTGTCCGGGTCCGGCAGGGCGATGGAGGTCAGCTCGGAGTCCTCCAACTGGAATACCGCCTCGACACCGCGCTCAAGGGCGAAACGCAACGTGGTGGCGGTGATCTCGTCAACCGGCTCGGCGAGACGGAGGAGGAGGATGTTCCGTCGGTCCTCCACAAAGGGGACCACGGGGCGGGAGATGTCGGCATCCGCAAACGACTCCCCTTCGTCTGATTCAAGGGCTTCGGCCTGCTTGTCGGGCAGCCATCGGCCGGTCGCAGTATCGATGCGGTAACCGACCCGTGCCTTGTCCTTGCGCCGTCGTCGTCCCTTGTTGATGACGCGCAGGCTGGCGGTGTCTCCGTAGGCCAGATCGGCAAGTTTCTGGCCATCGAGGAGAATCTGGGCGTCCAGCCTGGCCGGTCGGTCACCGTGCGCGTTGAACCGGTAGGCGGTTTCCAGCTCGAAGCCTGCCCGGCGTCGTTCTTCCTCGTCGGAGGAGATGCGTTCGCGACGCTCGGTGACGACCGTGGTCAACCGCATCAGGTTGGGGATGAGCCCGGTGAGCGCTTGGCCGCAGTTGTCGCAGAGATCCGTCCCGGCCTGCTGCTCGTGGAAGTAGCCGCAGTGGCGGCAGAGCCGGGCCGCTTCGGTGTCGATCTCGCCCGGTTCGGCGATGGGCAACTGCACCCGCTTGACCTCGTATCGGGCTCCTTCGTGGTAGATGAGGGCACCCGGGCCGAACTCGTTGATGGCCAGGAAGCGGGGGCGTTGCAAGTAGTCGCCCTCAGCACCCACACCCCGAGCTTTGCGGGAGCCCGGGATGTACGCGGCCAGAGGGAGCCGCGGGAAGGAGTATCCGGGCAGGAACCCCTCAGACGCGAAGTAGCGGTACGTGTAGAAGTCGCTGAAGTTGTGGCCGAGGCGCTGGCTGTCCTCGTTCCGCAGCAGCTTGAGCTGGTTCTCGGCCTCGCGCCTGCGCCGGGCCGCCTGCTCACGGGACTGAGGGCTCAGTGACTGGTCGAGGACGCGGCGGTTCTGTTCCTCCTGCTCCGCGAGAGCGCCCCGGTAGAGGTTGCGCCAGCGGTCGCAGGCTCGGTCGAAGCCTCGGGCGGCGTTGCGGACAACGTCCTCCAGCCAGCGCGGGCTCCACCAGCTTGAGCTGTCGAGGTCCGGTACGGACGCGAGCACGTTCCGGGCCCGCTCCTCCGCACGGCGGGCCGGTGCCGGATCGAGCATCTGCGCCCAGATCTCCTCGCGCACTGGATAACCGCGCATTGAATCAGCGAGATCCAGTACCTCGGGCAGGCTCGAGTGCAGGTCGGCTCCGGTCTCGGCGAGCCAGATCGCTTGGATGTGGCTGCGGACCAGATCTTCGTTCGCGAGATCGAGGCGTGGCGGCGCCACCCGCCCTTGAACCATGAGGTGGGACCGACGGAAGTAGTACTGATCGTGTGCGTTCCCGGTGGCACAGTAGGTGGTGACCAGGGCGGGCTCACCGGAACGTCCAGCGCGCCCGGAACGCTGCGCGTAATTCGCCGGGGTAGGTGGCACGTTACGCATCGCGACGGTGTTGAGGCTCTTGATGTCGACGCCGAGCTCCATCGTCGGGGAGCAGTACAGCAACGGCAGCTGGCCAGAACTGAACCGAGCCTCCCGTTCCTCCCTTACGGGCGTGGGGACCTGAGCGGTGTGCTCCGCGGCCTGCAGCCCGGCGAGGCTGTGCGCGAGATCCGCGTAGAGACCACGGAAGAAGGCATTAACGCGCGGCGCGGTGGCACCGTGTCGGCGACGCAGCAGATCGCGCATGCCTTCGGAACCGTCTGAAGGCAGCCAGAGCAGCGAGGACGCCTTCACTCGGTAGCCGGGGGTACCCGTCTCCGACCGTGGCACGGACTCCGTGATCAGGTCTGCTTCGCAGAGCACTTCGAGCAGCCTGCGGATCACGAGCTGGGCGTCGTCGACGGTCAGGCGGTCCGACAGGTGAGGGAAACAGCTCGGCGCGCGCAGATAGCGGCCGAGCATGGACCGGCCGGTGAAGTGGACGTCACTGCGGTACCCGCCGGGCCGCGCCGGCGTTGGGAACACAGCCGCAGGGCGGGGCTCCGGATGACTCTCCGAGAGCGCCCAAGGGCCAGTCAGCCACTGGTCGGAGCGCGAACGCACCCGCTCGAAACCGGTGCGGGACAGAACCTCGACGTCGACGGCGAGATTGCGGCGCATCTCATCGAGCACGAGCCGCAGCAACTGCTCGCGCTGCTGCGGGGCGGCGTCAGCGAGAGCCGCGTGCCCGCTCTCCCAAAGGTCCTCGGCAGCGGCGATCTCACCGAGAGCCGGATAGTCGAAAACCAGCAGCCCGGTCTGCTCCAGGCCCGGCATCGTCACACGCCAGGACCCCTGCAGATCCTGGTACAGGAGGAGTTCCACCACCGCGCGCAGAGCAGAGGTGACATTCTCCCGCTGATGGCTGAAGCGAACCTCCGCCCTGCCCGCGTAGGACTCCACCGGCAGGGCCAGGGCATCGGTGACACGCTGCGCCAGAGTGTCGTAGCGCAACCCGGCTGGACCGGCGTCACTCAACGCCTTGACCAGGGCGCCCCGCAGATGCGTCACCTGGACAAAGTCGTTGAAATGCCCAGCCTGCAGACTGGCGTCCTGACGGTTGTCCACGAAGGTGAGAAGCTTCTGAGCCTCTCTCGGCATCTCCTCGCCGGGTGGCTGGCTGCGCAGACTCCGGACGATGCTCGCGCTGATCACTGTCATCGCGGAGCTGCGTCCCTCCGAGTCGAGGCTGGCGAGCTTGGCGAAGTCCCGGCCACGGACCTGCTCGTACGAGACCTTGCACTCGGGGTTCAGGCAGAACAGGAACGGGGCGGGGACGAAGGCAGCCCTAAGCCCCTCGGGAGGTTCAGTGCCGTGGTCGCCTGCGGCCGAGGACTCGCTCTCTGCGCCGCCGTACCCCATTTCCGTACCGTCGAGGGCCACGGTCACAGGCACCGGAAGATAGCGCCGACGATTGTCGGTCACATGGATACCGGATTCGTCGCGCACGAGCCAGGAGTCCGGCAGCCGCCCGTCCGCGACAGGATCCGCTGGCCACGGTGCGGCGGTGCTCACATACAGATAGCCGTCCGCGGTCTGATCGTCGTCCGACTCGTGATCGTGCCTCGGCTCGTAGGCCACCTGGCCGGCTCTCATCGTCCGGGACACAGCGAGGTACTCCTGGCCGCACTCGCGGCAGAAGGACAAGGGCAGCAGGAGCTTGCCCCGGTCACCTTGGACCACACGCTGGTATCGCCTGGTGGCGTAGCGTGTCGCCTCGGGCTCAAGGCTTACATAGACGGTGTCCCCCTTCGATACGAACTGGTGCAGACGGAAGGCGAACAAGGGGCGATGCGTGTCAGGGTCCTTCGCCTTCGCTCCGGCGCGCAGCATGTCCTCGATGGCAGCCCTGCACGTGTCCTCGTCCAGGTCCACCAGGGCGGCCAGGCCGACCGCAGCATCGGCCAGCGTGATCGGGCGCTGCCGCTCCAGATGCCCGGCCTGGTCCCGCAGACCGAAGGTGTTCTCGATCCAGATCGCGAGCGGATCCTCAGCAAGATCGTCGTAGTCGCGGGTGAGCCGGTCCGGTGCCCTGAGAACGGCTTCGGTCAGCTGCGCCGGTGACGGATCCGGCCCTCGGGTGGCGCGGCGGAGTGTCTCGCCGATGACATGTTCCGGTGCAACGTCTTCCGGCCCTCCGAAGATCCGGCTGGCCACGCGCGCCACGTCTTTGCGGCGCTCCAGATGATCTCCCTCGTTCGACATGGTCGCCGAGGTGCCGATGCACTGAAGGCTCCGCGCCTCGCAGGCGTCCCGCACACGCCGCACCAGCAGAGCGACATCCGCTCCCTGCCGGCCGCGGTAGGTGTGGAGCTCGTCCAGGACGAGGAAACGCAGATCGCGTGTGGCATTCAGAAAGTTTCCGCGCTCCTTGTCGCGGGTGAGCAGGAGGTCGAGCATCACGTAGTTCGTGAGGATGATGTCGGGGCGATCGCGCAGGATCCGGTGGCGCTCCTCCTCGGACTCCTGGCCGGTGTAGCGCGCAAAGGTCACCGGCGACGCCTCTGGCCCGTACCCTGCCTGAAGGAACTTCTCGAGCTCCTTGCGCTGGCTGTTCGCCAGAGCGTTCATCGGGTACACGATCACCGCGCGCGTACGGCGTTCCGTATCGCCCGCGGCGCGTGCACGCAGGATGTGGTCCACGATTGGCACGATGTAGCCGAGGCTCTTGCCCGAACCGGTGCCAGTGGTGAGCACGAAGCTCCTGCCGGTGGTGGCTACCTCGATCGCTTCTCGCTGGTGCCGGTGGAAAGAGATGGGAACGCCGGGAGCCCCTTCGGCATCTTTGCCGGTGCGGAAGATCTTGGAGCACTCGGGGTGCAGCAGCTGGCCCTTGACGAGCTCGTCAACCGAGCCCCCCGGTTCGAAGAGAGGATTGATCGACAGCCATGCGTCCCGCCATTGGCCGCCTTCTGCGAGGTCGCGCTCGACGGCCTCACGAATTCTGGGGTCCCGGATGCCCACGAATGACTCGGTGAACTGCCGGTAGTCAGCGACAAGCTTCCGGTGCAGTTCAAAGACATCCACAGCGGCCAAACCTCTCTCATCCCCTGGTCGGCCTACATCATCGCGCACGCCACTGACATGCGGTGTCGGAGTCTGCCCAATTATCGCAATTGATGTGATCTGGAGTTTCCCCTGCGATCACGGACTCCACGCTACGAGCGGAGGGATAGGTGACGTCTACCGCGAGATCCGCAGGCGCTGCGGCCCTGGGGCGGTGGACCTCATCCGCCGGTGTCAGGAGGGCGTCCATCCGTCGGGCACGTCGGTGCCGGACCCCACCGGTTCGTGAACGACATTGAGGCCGTAGCGCAGACGGTGCGTAAGCCGGAGGAGGTCACACCATGACCCGACGATCCGCCAGCTGATCGACACCGCCGACCTGCTTCTCGCGGACGTAGGCGGCCCCACTATGGCCGGCCCCGCCACGGTCGTACCGGGCGCGGCCTTCGCTGCGGGCCGCGCTCGAGGGTGCGGTCGCCGGCAGCCTCACTGCCCATAGGGCACCGCGGGCGAATTGTGAGGGCTCGAAGCGAACGCGGGCTGCTTTGGCTCCGCAGCTGCGTCGAGGCCGACAGCGCCCGCCGGGCGAAGGCCGTGTGGAGCCAGCTCTGCCTGGTATGTCCTCGCGCCTCAGCCCTCTTTTCAGCTCCAACGCTCACTGACTGACCCGCGGGCGATCCCACTGACCAGCGCGCGCATCGCCGCCTTCGAGAAGAACAACGGCCCACGGCTGATGTCCTTGGAATCGCGGACTGCGGCGCGGTCGACCAGTGCAGCAACTTCCACGCAGTCGTTCGCACCCCCGCTGTACGAGCTCTTCCGCCACCGCGCGTGCGCGAGATCGACGTCGTACGGAGTTGTCGTGACATCGTGCGGGGCGGCCATGCGGGGCGTGCTCACTCTTCGAGCTCCTTGCTGATGCGTGCGATGCGGGTGCGCGTCTCCGACGGGTCGAGGGCGGTGCTCCTCAACTGGTCGAAGATGTCTGTGTAGTTCTCCACATCCTGTGGGGACTCGAGATACACGGAGTTCTTGGGGTTCTCCAGCCACACCAAGTCTGGCGTGGGGGACGGGAACGTCAGGATGACGAACGGGCCATACAGCCCGGGATGCGCGCCGAGCGAGAACGGCAGGAGCTGCACGGTGACGTTCGGCCGCTCGCTCGCCTCCACCAGCTTCCGCATTTGGTCGCGCATCACGTCAACGGAGCCGACCGTCCTGCGCAGCACGGCTTCGTCGAGGACCGCCCAGAGTCTGGCGGGGGCCTCACCGCCCAGGCGGCTGTTCTGCCGCTCCATGCGGACTCTGACCAGGGACTCGACCTGCGGCGGGGACAGGTCCTTCCTCATCTGGGAGATCACGGCACGCGCGTAGTCCTCGGTCTGGAGCAGCCCCGGCACGAGCATCGGCTGGTAGCTGGCGAGGTGCGTCGCGCCGGCCTCCAGCGCGAGGTACCCGTCGTAGCGCGTCGGGGTGAGCACTGTCGAGTACTTCCGCCACCAGGGCTTCTGCTGCTCCTTGTCCGCCCGTACGAGGTCGAGCACGTCGGCGCGCCGATGCTCGTCGTCGACGCCGTACAGGTCCAGCAGTGCCCGGACGAGGACCGGCGTCGTACCGCGTTCGCCGTTCTCGATCCGGCTCAGCGACCCCTGATTGACCTCCAGTTGATCGGCGACCTCGGTGAGGGTGAGCCCGGTCGCGTCACGCAGTTCCTTCAGCCGTGCCGCGAGCTGTCGCCGGTACACCGACTGCGGGACCAGGCTTCTCTTCAAGGCCATGCCGGAAGTCTCTCCGTATCGGCGACACCTCTACAACCCATACGGGTCAACTTCACCAGACATATTGCCTAGTTGGTGGTTGCGTCGGCATGCTGTCAGGAGTTCGCGGCGCGCGTTGGTACGGGCGTCCGCCGCAGCCGACCGATGGGCGAGCAGGCCACGACCTCGCTACCGGCACGCGCCTTCGCGTCGCTCCCGCACGCCGTACCAGGAGGGTGGGCCATGCCACGGACAACGCTGCTTCGGCAGCTGCTCCAGCAACGGCACCTGACGACGCACGAGGCTTTCGCCGCCCAGTACGAGCGGGCCGCCGCCCGGCTGGCAGAGTTCGACCGAGACCCCCGCCTGGCGTCCCTCCAGGTCTCTCCACGTCAGTTCGACCGCTGGTACGGCGGGGAGTTGCTGACTCTGCCCCGTCCTGACGCCTGCCGGGTTCTGGAGCACATGCTGGGCAGACCCGTGTCCGAGCTGTTCTCCACAGCGTACGACGGCGACTCCGCGCACGACCGCGACGAGGAGTCGAGCACCGGCCAGCAGGCGACGAGTGCGCCTCCGCCACGCGAGGGCGGCGAGAACCCACTGGACATCGTCACCCGCACCCGGCAGCTCACGGCCAGCAACGCCGACGACGCGACGCTCGCCTTCCTCGACTCCTCCCTGGAGGGCATCGCCAGCCGGTACGAACAGGACGGGCCGTACGTCCTCCGACCCCAGGCCCGACAGGTGCGGCAGCTCGCCCACACCCTCCTCGACGGCCGCCAACCCCCACGCACGCGCCGGGAGCTCTTCCGCGTCGCCGCCCGCGCCTCCGGCCTGCTCGGCTACATGGCGGTGAACACGGGCGACTTCGCGCTCTCGGAGGCGTACTGCACCGAGGCCCGGGATCTCAGCCGTGAGATCGGCGACCTGGACACCGACCTCTGGGCGTGCGGCACGCTCTCCTTCAGCCTCTACTACGCCGGCCAGTACGACGAGGCGGACGCCTGCGCGGCCGCGGCCGTCGAGCGAGCCCCGCGCCACGCCCAGTGCATCCGCCTGCTCGCCAACGGTCGGGCCCGGGCCCTCGGCAAGACCGGCGACCGGGGTGCCGTCGAGCAGGCCATCGGGCAGGCACTCCGCCTCTCCGACCTCCATGAGGTACCCGTCGGGCTGACCTCCTGCATCTCCTTCGAGCCGTACGGACGGGCCAGGACGCTGGCCAACGCCGTCACGTCACACGTGGCGCTGCGCAACACGGCCCAGGTACTGCGCGACGCCGAGCACATCGACGACCTGGTGGAGCACTCGACCTCCTCCTGGAGCCGTTCGCTCGTACGCCTCGACGTCGCCACCGCGCTGCTGCAGCAGCGCACGCCCGACATCGACCACGCCATGGCGCTGGGCCGTGAGGCCCTGCGGCTGTGCGGAGACACACCGATCAGCTCCGTCTACCAACGCTCCCGTGACCTGCATGAGCAGGCCGGGCCGTGGCGTGATCACCCGGCGGTACGCGATTATGGCGACGAGTTCCGGACCTGGAGCTCGCAGCCAGCGGCCCTGGCCATGGCGTCATCCGCGTCGTAGGCGCCGTCGGTGTCGTCGTACTCCGGGGCAGTGTGAAGCCGAAGGAGTACGTCGGGTGCCCCTGCTCAGCGCCGATCCCGCCGCGTTCCCCGCCGAGCCCCCCGCCGACACGCACGACCCGGCGGTCACCGCGGCCCACGACTGGGCGGCGTTCAGCGCACTCGACGAGATGACCGACCACTGGGCACGACCCGGCTGGTCGGACGGCAGCCGGGCGTACTACTGGATGCTGACCTTCCCGGATGATCAGCGGCTCGCGACTCTCGCCGGGCACTGCCAGGAGGAGCTGGCACCCCTCGGCCTCGACCCGGTGCCGACGGACGGACTGCACATCACCCTCGCCCGAGTCGGAACGCCCGGCGCCGTCACCCCCGGCCAGCTGGACAGCCTGGCACGGGACGCCGAGGCGCTGCTGCCCTCCGCGTTCTCCGTACACGCCATGCCGCTGGCCGGCTCCCGAGGCGCCGTCCGCCTGTCCCTCGGCCCCTGGGAACCCCTGCTTCTGCTGCACCATGCGCTGGCCAAGGCGGGGAGCAGCGTCGGTCTGGCCCCGAAGAAGCCGACGTCCGCCTTCCGGCCGCACCTGAGCCTCGCGTACAACAACCGTCGGCGCCCCGCCGCGCCCGTTGTGGAGACGGTCTCAGGGCTTCGCGCTCTCCCGGCCGTCGAACTCTCCTTGTCCGCTGTCCAGTTGGTGGAGCTCCGCCGTGAGGGGCGGACGTACCGCTGGGATGTGCGGAGGAACGTCACGCTCGGGTAGCCCGCTGGCGTCCAGGGCGAGAATTACGACCACTTCCTTGCCGATCGCGGTCGGCCGGACGGACCACGCGGAGGCCAACTCGCCGACGAGCAGCAGTCCGAGACCACTGCCCGTCAACTCATCCACCGACTCCTCCGCAGAGCGTGCCCGGACCCTGGAGGCATCCCGTCCCGCGTCATGGACCCGCAGTACCGCCACGTCCCGGTAGACCTCCACACACATGCAGTCCGGTCCGCCGGCTGTGTGCCTGAGCGCGTTGGCCACGAGCTCCGAGGCGATCAGAACGGCGTCGTCGACCCGCTCCGGCGCGGCACGCCCCTCGAGGAACTCTCGTACATGTCTGCGCGCGAGGCCCGAAGGCTCGGTGCAATCGGCCAGCTTCACCCAATGACGCCGTACTGGCGTCCGCCTGCAGAGGCGCTCTTCGTCCACCGCGTCCATCGCCGCTTCTCGTTTCCGCTTGGCACTGGACCGATCAGCCTCGCCACGTGTGAGCCGCGGCGGTACGCCGCGCCTCCGCCTCCTCGCGCGCCGCCGGACGGCGGACAAACGGCGTGCTGACGGCGTACCGCCGCCGACTGCCCCCGACGAGGCTCTTCGTCGAGGCGCCGGACCCCTGGCGTCTCGGCTCACCTGGCTGGAGGTAACGCGGAATGAGCGGCAGTGCGAGGCAGACTGCACCACACGAGGTGCCCCCGGGCACGCGCCTGGTGTTGTACGCCTGTCTGCCCGCGTCACTCGGTGAGGCCGCCGACCACAGCGTGGCCAGCGCACGGCGGTACGTGGCCGATGCCGGCTGGGAGGCGGTCGAGACGTACGTCGACCGGGCGGCACCGTTCGAGAGCCGCGCCCTGTGCGAGGGCTGGCACAACGCTCTGGCCGCAATTGCGCAGGGAAGGGCATCCGGCATCGTCACCCCGCTGCTCGTGATGCTGGGGCATCTGGAGGAGGACAGGGCGAACCTCGCCGCCTGGCAGGCTCGGACCGGAGCGCTGATCACGACGCCGTGGGCGGTCGTCGATGCCGCTGGCTCCACGGTCGCACGGAGGTCGGCGGCGTGATGGCCCGGATGCGGCAACGGTCGCTCCTGCGGCTGCTCGACCAGGTCGGATGGGTGCTGCGGCATCCGGCGACGTACGTCGGTCGGTTCGGCTTCGGCATCTTCCAGGTTCTGTTCCTGCCCGTCCTGGTGACCGGCACAACCTTGACCACGCTCCACGCGGGCCAGTCCTGGTAGCCCCGGCCCGTGTCCTCGACCCCCCTCTCCGGATGCTCCGAATCCATGTCCCCCACGGAATCCGGTCCACCGGAGAGGGGCCGCACCCAAGGTGCGAACGCAGAAATCCGGCTCTGCGGCAATCCATACGCAGGCCGGCCAGCACGACGAACCGTTCGGATCCTTCCGACAGAAGAGGAAGTGCGATGACCGCAACCATGCTCAGCCCGATCACAACCGCCACCATCGGGGCGTCTGCTGCGACGGCCGTCCCCGGAGCGCCCGCCGACCCGTTCGACGTCGACCTGACCATCGTCACGGAGGTCGGCGCCGACCTGCTCCCCAAGGCGTGCGGTACCGGTGACGGGTGTGCGCCCTCCTGCGCCTCGTCCTGCGCGAGCGCCGTCTGACGACGGCTCGTGCACGGGGTCGGGGGCGCTGCTGCTCCCGACCCCGCTCGTTCACAGCACTGACGGCGGAGGCATTGGGATGGGATGCGACGGGAAGCTCTACCAGCACACGGGCGCGGCGCTGCTCCGGGCCGCCGCGCTGCCGCTGACGGGTCTGCCGACATGGTGGCCTGACCCGGCCGACACGGAAGCGTGTGGCAGGTGGCTGAGGCAGGTGTGGGCCGATGCGCGGTTCGCCGACGCTGTCCGGCAGGCGAGCGGCGATCTCGCCACGCGGGTCGACGCGATCTGCGCCGTGCAGCCGACACGCTCCAAGCAGGTCCGGCGCGCCGCCATGGCCACCGTCCGCTACTTGTTGCGTGCCACCGGGCGACCGACCCCGTTCGGCCTCTTCGCGGGAGTCACCGCGGCCAGCGTGGGTTCGACGCCACACGTGAGGTGGGGAGATGCACACCAGGCCGTGGCGCGGGTGGATACCGAGTGGCTGGACGACGTCATGGTCCGCCTGGAGGCGTGTCCGATCCTGCTGGAGCGCCTGGATGTCGTCCTCAACAACCTGGCCGCGCGCCGCGGCGGGCGGCTGCATGTCCCGCACGGCGGACCGATGGGGGCCACCGTCCGGCGCACCAGTGCGGTACGCGTGATCGAGGACCTGGCACGTCGGCCGGTCCGCTTCGCCGCCCTTGCCGAGCAGCTGGCCGCCTCCTTCCGCCGAACCGAGCCGCAGAACATCCGCACACTGCTCGGCGCGCTGGTGCGCGAGAAATTCCTGATCACCAGTTTGCGCGCGCCGATGACCAACACCGATCCGCTGTCCCACCTGATTGACCGGCTGCACGGTGCGGACGCAGGCACGGTGCCGCAGGTCGCGCAGGTTCTGCACGAGCTGGAAGCGGTGCAACGCTCCGTACACGAGCACAACCGGCGCCCGGCGAGCGCGCAAGGGCTGGCTCGGGAGGAACTGACGGGTCGACTGCGTGGGCTCTCCGATGCGGGTCGAAGTCCGCTGGCCGTCGACTTGAGGTTGGACGCCGAGGTACGGATCCCCGAGAGGGTCGCGCAGGAGATGGAGAGGGCTGCCGATGCTCTACTGCGGCTCACGCGCCTACCGACGGGCCAGGGTGTATGGAAGGAGTACCAGGTCGCGTTCTGGGAGCGGTATGGCACCGGCACGCTCGTGCCGGTGAAGGAGGTCGTCGACCCGGCGTCCGGGCTCGGCTATCCAGCCGAGTATCCCGGCAGCCGCATGACTGCTCCGCCCCTGACAGTTTCCGAACGTGACGAGCGGCTGCTGGCCCTGGCCTGGCAGGCGCTGGCCGACGGCAGCAGGGAGATCGTCCTCACCGACGACCTGATCGACCGCCTGGCCGGCGATGCGCCGGCCGGGCAGGAGGCACCACCCCACGTGGAGATGTGCGCGCGCCTGCACGCCGACAGCTTGTCCGCCTTGGAGCGCGGGGACTTCACGCTCACGGTGACACCGGCCCGCGCCGCGGGCACGCTCACCTCCCGGTTCACTCCGGTCGCCACCGGCACGGGACTCGAAGAGATCTACGGCCAAGTTCCCACGGGCGTCGAGAACGCGCTGACCGCGCAGCTGTCCTTCCCGCCGCTGTACCCGCACGCAGAGAACGTCGCCCGCATCCCCGCTTATCTTCCGCACGTGATCCCGTTGGGCGAGCACCGCGGGCCCGACGACACCGCGCCGACGCTCATCGACGTCGACGACCTCGCGGTCATGGCCACGCACAGCCGACTGTACCTGGTCAGTATCTCCCGCCGTCGCTTGGTGGACCCGCAGGTCTTCCACGCCATGGCCCTGGACAAGCAACCCCCGCCCCTGGCCAGGTTCCTGGCGCACCTGACCCGCTCCTTCGGCCCTGCCTGGACCGGCTTCGACTGGGGGCCGCACGGCGCACGGCTGCCGTTTCTGCCGCGCGTCCGCTACGGGCGCGTGATCCTCTCTCCCAGTCGTTGGAACCTGACCGCCGACGACCTTCCAAGCCGCGGCGCGGACACGCGGGAGTGGACTGAGGCCCTCGGCCGGTGGCGGAAGCGGTGGCACTACCACGGTGCCGTGGAGCTGCGGGAGGACGACCAGGCACGTCGGCTCCAACTCGACGTGCCCGCCCACGCCACCGTCCTGCGCGCCCACCTGGACCGGGAAGGCCATGCCGCGCTGACGGAGGCGCCGGCCGAGGAGACCTACGGCTGGATCGGCGGCCACGTCCACGAGATCGCCCTGCCGATGACCAGCACCCGCCGGCCGATACCCGACCCGCTCTCCGGCTTCCTCCCCGTGCTCACCAACAGCACTCTCGGACCCGTACCAGGGGCGGTGCATGCACCCTGGCTGAACGCCAAGATCTACAGCCACCCCGAACAGTTCGATGAGCTGATCGGCACCCACCTCGCGCGGCTCGTGCCCCAACTCCCAGGTACACCCGAGTGGTGGTTCGTCCGCTACCGCACCCCGCACGACCTCGACCACCTCCGCTTGCGCATCCGCACCCGCAGCCCCGGACAGCACGCCGCCTGCACTGAGCTCGTCGCCGGATGGGCCACCGGGCTGCGCCACGAGGGGCTCAGCAGCAAGCTCGTGTTCGACACGTACACCCCCGAGATGGGCCGTTACGGCCCAGGCGCCGCCCTGCGCCGAGCCGAGGCGGTGTTCACGGCCGACTCGGCCTACGCCCTCGCCGCCCTGCAGGGCCCCGGAGTCGACGGCGTCGACGGACGCGCGCTGGCCGCCGTCGGCATGGTGGACACCGCCTGCGGCTTGCTCGGCCCCGACGAGGGCATGCGGTGGCTGGCGAACCGGCCCGCGCCTCCGGCTCGCGTCGAGCGAGGCGTCAGCGACCAGGCCATCGAACTCGTTCGCCGCACTACGCCTCATGCCCGGGGCTTGGGCGAAGAGCTCGCCCAAGCATGGCACCGTCGCGCCGTGGCCCTGGCGCTGTATCGCGAGGGCCTCGCCGAGAGCATGGACCTCGACTCCGTCCTGGAATCCTTGCTGCACATGCACCACAACCGCCTGCGTGGCCTGGACCGGGAGGACGAGAGGATCTGCCGCCGCCTTGCCCGTCAGTCCGCCGTCGCATGGGCCGCCTGGCCGGGGGAGAGCCGCTGATGAATTACGACCCGCCGCCCACACCCACCGGGCCCGGTTGGGGGCAGTCGCTGTACTCCGGCGCGGCGGGAGTCGCGCTGCTGCACGCCGTCAGGGCCCACACCGGCGAAGACGACAGGGACGCGCTCCGGCCGTGGGCCGCCGCCATGGTCAAGGGCCCGATCCAGGCCGCTCCCGAGGCATGCGGTCTGTACGAGGGCGCCCCGGCCGTCGCGTACGTGCTCAGCTTCACGCGCACGAACACAGCCACACGCGCCCTGGCGACCCTGGACACATACCTCGCCGACGTCACATGCCAACGACTCAAGCGGGCACACGCCCGCATCGATCGCGGCGCGTTGCCCACCCTGGGCGAGTACGACCTCATCAGCGGACTGACCGGGCTGGGCGTGCACCACCTGCACCGCGGCCACAAGACGGAACTTCAGGACGTCCTCGCCTACCTGGTGCGGCTGACGGAACCGGTCATCATCGAAGCGCAACATCTGCCCGGCTGGTGGACCAGCGACAGCCCCGATCTACGGCCGTCACCGCGATGGCCCGGCGGACACGGCAACTTCGGCCTCGCCCACGGCATCGCCGGACCTCTGGCGCTGCTGGCCACGGCACTGCGCCACGGCCACACGGTGCCCGGACAGACGAAGGCCATGACCCGGATGTGTGACTGGCTCGACCAGTGGCGCAGCGGCACCGGCTCGTGTGCCTGGTGGCCGGACCTGATCACCCGAGCCGAACACCGACGCGGCGAGCTCCAGCGTCCAGGACCGAGACGCCCGTCCTGGTGCTACGGCACCCCCGGCGTCGCCCGCGCCCAGCAACTCGCCGGCATCGCCCTCGGCGACCGTGACCGGCAACGCCAAGCCGAACAGGCCCTGGCCGGATGTCTTGCCGACGATCAGCAGCTCGCTCACCTCACCGACGCATCCCTCTGCCACGGTTGGGCGGGGCTCATGCAGACCGTCTCCCGTGCCGCCGGAGACGCCCTCGATGACGAACTCGCGTCGCATCTACCCCGCCTGAACGCCCGGCTCAACAAGCACCTGGACCACCACGGACTGCCGGACGGCGCCGGCCTGATGGACGGCACGGCAGGTATCCACCTGGTCCTTCTCACCGACCCCGTCAACACGGCGATCACCGCCCCCTGGGACCGCTGCCTGCTCCTGACAGGGTGACGCCGCGAACCGCATCCGCACACCAGAACAAATGAGAACGATCTGCCCCTGCCGTACGCACAGCCGGGCACCTTCCGAAAGGACGCGATGAACACCACCACTGGCGCCTCCCCCGAGGACCTGCGCAACCGCTTGGTCGACGCCATCCTGAAAGAGGACCTCTCCGGCCTCCGCGACGCACGCGTCGAAGGAACCATGCGGACCGTACCCCGCCACGCCTTCCTCCCCGACGCGCCCATCGAGGAGGCGTACGCCAACAAGAGCGTGACGATCAAGGAGAACCCCGACGAGGACGCACTCCCGCTGAGCTGCGCCTCCCAGCCCGACGTCGTGCACTTCATGCTGGTCCAACTCGCCGTCCGCGAAGGCGACAACGTCTTTGAGATCGGGGCCGGTACCGGCTACAATGCCGCCCTTCTCAAGCACCTCACCGGGAAGTCCGGACAGGTCACCACGTGCGACATCGACCCCGACGTGACCGCCTACGCCCGCCGGACGCTGGACGCCAACGGATACGAAGACGTTCGCGTCGTCACGAGGGACGGCGCCCTCGGCGCCCCGGAGTTCAGCCCGTACGGCCGAATGATCGCCACGGCCGGCATGTGGGACCTCCCCGGCGCCTGGTGGGACCAGCTCGCCGTCGGCGGACGCCTCGTGGTCCCGCTGCGATGGCGCGGGCTCTCCAGGGCCGTGGCCTTCCAACGCGAGGAGGGGCGGATGCGGTCCTACTCCGTCAAGATGTGCGGCTTCCTCCCGGTGATCGGCCAGGACGGAGAGCGGAACGATTACATCGACGACGACCGGCTCGTCCGGCTCTACTGGGACGAGGACCAGTCCATCGCCCCGGAACTTCTGCGCGACGCCCTCACCCGAGCGAAGTCGGTCGTCTGGAGCGATGTGACGGTCGGGCCCGTCGAGTCGTTCGACGGCGTCTGGCTGCGGCTGAGCGCCACCGAGCGAGCGACCTGCCGCATCACCGCGAAGCCCGCAGCGGTGGAGGCCGGCCTCCACCGCCCCGCCTCACCCGCCCTGAGCCCCGCCCTCGTCGAGGGGGACTCCATCGCATACCTCACTCTGGAGCGGACCGCCGAAGACCCCGAGACAGAACCCCGGTTCCGGCTGGGAGCCGTCGGCTACGGTCTCGCCGGCGCCGATCTCGCCGGGCGGATCTGCGCGCAGATCCGCGCCTGGGGCCCGGCCCGGACCGCCGAACCCGTGGTCATGGCCTACCCCGCGGACACACCGGACAGCGACCTCGCCGACGGATCCGTGATCGACCGGCCGTCCGTGCGGCTCGTCATCAGCTACTGATCTTGACGCAGGCGGGCGTGGCCGTTGCCAGGTGCGGCCGCGCCCACCGAAACGAGAACAGGGCGGCGTGGGAGCACAGCGGTCAGCCCTGCGCGAGGTTCGCCTCACAGTCGGTGCACCGCCGCACGGCCCGTCGCCTCGGGTTGCCCGCGGTGGCAGTCACGGGAGAAGCACCGCTCAACCGCTCCCAGAGCCCAGGTGGAGGATTCGGGATCCACCCCCACCGCGGGGGTCGTACGTCGTCCTCGGTCATGTGGTCGCACCAGCCGGGCCTGTGCCCGCACTGCGTCGGGGAGATCAGGATCGTGTCGTCCGGGTGAGTACGCCACTCCCTGTTCACGAACGTGCCTGCGGAACGCGTGGGCGCCGACGCCGATGAGCCCGGCGGACACTCGCATCCGAGCCCGATGACGATCTTGCCGCCGCACTCGTCGCAGCGCTCCACTTCCACTGGCCTCGTACCACCCTCACGCCGTGCTGGAGTCGACCCGGTAGACGATCTTCCCGTCGGACTCGCTGAACCCGCGCGACTCGTAGAAGGCCCGTGCGCCTGGGTTGTCGCGGTCGGCCATCCATTCCACCCGGCTGCAGCCGGGGCGTGCGGCGGCCAAGGCGCGGAGTTCGTCCATGAGGCGAGCACCGATGCCCTGCCGACGCAGGGTGTCGCGGACGTAGAGCTCCTTCAGGAACAGGGAGTGCGAGGAACCGGCGGCCGGCCAGAGGAAGGAATAGGCGGCGAGGCCCACAATGTCCCCGGTCTCGTCCTCGACGAGCAGGGCGGAAGCCAGCGGTGGCACGCCGAAGAGGGCTTCTTCCACCTGGAGGCGGCGCTCCTCGATCGGCTGGATATCTGTGTCGGTCGCCCCGTAGAACCGCTCGATCTCCTCGATCAGCTCGGCCACGGCCGGGACGTCCCGCTTCTCCGCGGGACGGATCGTCACGGTCATCGGCGCCTCCTGTCCTTCCTCGATTGCTTCGGTCGCTGCTGCACTCGTCCGTTCCAACGCGTGATCCCCTTCGGGCGGTACGGCACACGCGTCTACGGCGACGAGGCGGCCTGCGCGTAGGGGTTCCAGCCGTGCTGCCGCAGGGAGCCCTGGACGTGTCGGATGAGGTGCTCCAGGTCCGCGCAGTAGACAGACGGGTTCCGGTAGCCCTGGGCTTCGCTGAAGCGGTGTGGGAGGTAGCCACCGCCGCACACGTCCGCGAGTGGGCAGGCGCGGCACTGCTCGGCGAGCGCTTCCTTGCCGTGTTGCCGGTGCAGCAGCTTTGGATGGGACAGAGCTTCGTCGAAGGAGTGGCGGAGGACGTCGAGCCCGAGCCAGGTGGCACCCTCCTCGACCGACCGCAGGGTGTCCACGGCCTCGATGGAGCCGTCGGACTCGATCACGACGCTTGTCGGCGGGGCCAGGCCGAGCGTCTCCACCGAGCCGCGCACGCCAGAGCTGAGGGCCACGATGTCCTCCAGCATCCGGACGCTGTGCCGGTACTCGGGCCGGTCGAGCCAGGCGTCGTACACCCTGCTCATCCACAGCCCGTACTCGGGCACGCTCGGATCGGAGCGGTGCGGCGGGTCGTCGTGGGTCGCGTGCGGCAGGCCGAAGTCGATCACCGGCGGTTCGAACGCCGCCAGGTAGTCGTGGACCTCCACGGGGTCGTTGGCCAGGTCCACGACGGCGAGCAGCCCCGCGAACAGGTGTGGCCGCGACCGCAGGAGTTCGATGCCGCGCACGGCGGAGACGGCGCTCGACCGCCCGGCGTGGGTCAGCCGGTGCCGGTCATTCGCAGGTGGCGGCCCGTCGAGGCTGACGCCGACCGCGACCTCGTACCGCTCGAAGAGGTCCAGCCAGGCACCGGACAGAAGGGTCCCGTTGGTCTGGAGCTCGAAGAGGACCCGGGTCCCGGACGGCGCGGCGTCCCGGACGGCTTCCAGCAGACCGGCCATGTGCCCGACGCCGACGAGAAGCGGCTCCCCGCCGTGCAGAACGACGTGGATGGTCCGAAGGCCGTGCGCGGTGGCGTGTTCACCGATCCGCCGGGCCGCAGCCTGGGCCACAGCGAGGTCCATTCGGGCGGGCAGGCGCCGCGCCGCTTGGTCCCTGGAGTTGAAGACGAAGCAGTAGTCGCAGTCGATATTGCAGCGGTTGGCGACCTTGAGGATGAACGTCCGGAAAGGAACGGGGCCTTCGGGTTCTGTCATCGAGCGGGTGTGCTTACAGCGGCCAGGGCCAGATGAGCGAGGCCGCGTGGGCACCGTCGCCGACCCGGCTCGTCGCGCCCTCCTCGGCCTCCAGCCGCTGCCGGACACGGGCGGCCACGCGGTCCAGGACGGCGGTGCCGGCCGCCGTCGGCTCCGCGGACGCCGGGCCGACGGGCGTGATGGTGCGTGGCTCGGTGACGGACGCGTGTGACGGCATTCAACGCTCCTCGTGAGGTACGTGCCGGAGGTGGCACGGTGCGATGGGGCTGAAGCGACAGATCAGCCGGAAACGTAGCATCCTCAACCACCCACCTGGCACAGGAAATTCGGCCACATGGTCGGCGTCAACCGGACCGCGGCACCAGCAACCGTTCGATGTCGTCCGCGGCCGCGCTCACGCCCAATCGCCGGTACACGGTCGCGGCGGCTCGCAGCGAAGTCACACCGTGACCAGGCCCGTCAATCGTCCAGTCGCAGCGGCCGATGCCTTCCAGTGCCCGCGCCTCCTCAAGCGGGCAGCGGATGTCCCGCGCGAGCGTGAGCGCCTGATCGAAGTGCCGACGGGCGGCCGGCGGTTCATCGGAGGTGAACAACAGCATCCCCCAGTGGTTCAGTACCTCTGCCTCGCCGCACCGGTCGCCCAAGTCCCGCAGGATCTCCAAGCCGCGTTGGAACGCCTCGATCGCGCCGTCGCGCCCACCGACGATGCCGCGCGCAACGCCCAGCTCGCTCAGCGAGGCGGCCTCACCTCCGCGGCTGCCGAGTTCGCGGTAAGCGTCCAGGGCCTCCACCAGAAGCCGGATCGCCTCTGGCGTATCCCCGGTCACACGCTCCACGACGCCAAGGTGGCGGACGCTGGTCGCGCGGCCGAACCGTTCACCGAGCTCGGTGAAGTGCGTCAGGGCCTGGCTGTGTGCCGTCCGCGCTCCCTCGGTGTCCCCGGTCAGCCGTCGGACGACGCCCAACTCGTTCAGCGCGTAAGCCTGGTGCACACGGTCGTCCAGCTCCAGGTAGATGTCGAACGCTTCCTGGTGATGCCGCGTGGCCAGGTCGTACGTGCCCATGAGGCAGTGCGCGACACCCAGGTCCCGCAGGGAGTTCGCCTCCCCGTACCGGTCACCGAGTTCCCGGTAGATCGCCAGGGCCTCGCTCTGCGCCTCCACCGCGGCGTCGAACCGACTCATCTGCCGGTGTGTCATGCCGAGATCGGCAAGCGCGTTCGCCTGTCCGAGCCGGTTGCCCAGCTCACGGTAGAGGGCGAGGGCCTCGGTCTGGGCGCGGGCCGCGTCCTCGTTGTCCGCGGTCAGGTACCAGACGATGCCAAGCTGGTTGAGTGCGTCCGCCTTGCCGCGCCGGTCGTCGACTGCTTCGTACGCAGTCACAGCGTCGTTCAGGGCCTCGATCGCCTGTGGGTAGGCGGCCATGAAGCGGCGTACGACACCCAGCTCGGCGAGAGCATCGCCCCGTGCCCGCTGGTCGCCGGTGTGGCGGGCGGCCTCGGCAGCGGTCCGGTGGAGCCCGACGGCCTGGTCCCAGGGGCCGGCCTGGCGCAGGAAGGGCGCCATAGCCGCGGCGAGCCGGACCACGAGGTCATACAGGGCGAGGCCGTTCGCCCGCCGGACGCAGGCCAGGATGTTGGCCCGCTCGGTCTCCAGCCAGCTCAGGGCATCCGCCCGCGACTCCAAGGCTGGGGTCTCCACCCGCGAGGCGCTGTCCGGAGCCGGTGGCACCGCGGCGCCGCTGCGCACGATGTGCCCATTCGCAACGACGAGAGCGGCCAGGTAGTAGGTGCACACACGCTGGACGGCCTGTACGTGGTCCATGCTGTCTCCCTCGGCAGCGAGACCGCGAGCGTAGTCGCGCAAGAGATCATGCAGCCGGTAGCGACTCCCCGGTTGTTCGTCGATCAGATGGTCGTCGTAGAGCGCCTCAAGATGTCGACGGGCCACCACGACCGAGACCTCATCAAGCGCCGCACCGACGTGCGGGTCGAGATCGGTGCCCGGAAAGAAGCCGAGCTGTCGGAAGAAGCGCTGCCGCTCCGGCGCGAGATCCCGATAGGACAGATCGAACGTCGCGGTGACGGCGCGTTCCCCGGCGCGCAGTTCTCCCAGCCGGTCCCGCGCCGCCACCAGCCGCCCGCGCAGGTCCTCGGCGCCCCAGGACGGATGATGCCGCAACCGTGCCGCGAGCAACGACACCCCCAACGGCAGACACCCGCACAGCCGCACCAACTCGTCCACCACATCCCGGCCGAGAGCGTCGGCCGGCCGCCCACTGAGCCGCAGGAAGAGGTCGACCGCGTGATCCGGCGGGAGCGCGTCCACCGACATGACCACCTCCTCGTTCGCCACCAGCCGCTTACGGCTGGTCACTAACACCAGACACCCGCTCCCACCGGGGAGCAGCGGCTCCAGCTGCCGGTAGCTGGCCGCGTTGTCAAGAATCAGCAGCGCCTTCTTGTCCGCGAGCCTGCTCCGCCACATGGCGGCCCGAGCCTCGGTGACCGCTCCGACGTCGTCACCGACGGGAATCTGCTGCGTCGGCACACCGGCGGCCGCGAGAAGCGAGGCGAGCGCCTCGCCGGCTTGCACCGGAGTGCGCCCCGGCGTGTGCCCGTTGAGGTTCACGAAGAGCTGTCCGTCGGGGAACCGCTCGGAGAGCAGGTGGCCGGCGTGCACGGCGAAGGTGGTCTTCCCGACGCCTGGCATGCCGTCGATCACGTGAACGGGCAGCCCCTCGCCACGCTCCTGTGAAGCCCGCACCGAGCCCACCAGCCGATCCAGCTCCGCGGCACGGTCGGTGAACGCGGCGGTGTCGCGCGGCAACGAACGAAGCACCCGGGCAGCCCCCGGTGGCCCCGCTCCATCCTCCGGTCGGCCCGGAGGGGTGGGAGGCCGCGTCTCGGAGAGCCCGGCGAGCAGGGCCGTCAGCCCCGCCATCGTCACGCCCAACACGACGAACGAGAACCAGGCGTGCTCCTGTAACCACCCCAGCCAACCGGGCCACCGCGACTCGTCGGACACGGCGTTCGTGACGAGCCCGACCAGCATGGTGGTCACAGCGCCGCCTCCGGCGACGACGGCGATCGCGATCCCACGCCGGAGTCTCATACGGAGGCCCCGGCAGCCGAGGGAACGGCCGATTCCTGCCTGGTGCCGCTGATGAGACACCACGCACTGCCAACCGACCTGGTCACGAAGGCAACCCCCGAGTAGAACGCCCCAACTTCCCTAACGGAACAATCCTCGTAGACCTTGGTCAAGGGCGCGTCTGAGCCATGGGGTGCACCCGCTTCCGCAAGGCGCGCTGTCGGCTACGACAACGGCAGGGCCAGGACTTCCCAGGCTAATCGATCAAGTGCGGGATATGGACCGCGCTGCGTGCCATCGGCGGCCGCCCGTCGTGGGCCACGGCGACGTATGCCGCTGGCGATCACACGCCGGAGCTGCGTTGGGCGCGGCCCGCCTCTTTGGGCAATCCTGTCCATCTTTCCAGTAGTTCGCCGCAGGCAGACAGGAAAGACCCCGAAACGACTGGCGAACAGCCGCACAGCCATGTCACCCTCCAACACCTTGTCGGCGGAAGACCTGGTCAGCGAAGTGATGCCGATGATCCTGGAAGGCCAGTGTTCTACCCCACGAGCTCTTGGAGGCGCCCCTGCTCCCGCACCACTCCAGTGACCGCTCCCGACCGGACTTGCCGGACCCGGTGTACTGGGTCACCCCGCGTCATTTGGCCGGCGACGACGGTGTGCTCGCCGAACGGATCGGCGACATCCTGTCCGACCTCGGCTGGCGCATGTGGCCCACTTCCCGTCACACCCTTCTGTACGTAAGCCCGGACGGGCTGCGTGGCGCCGAGTGGATCTTCGCGGCCTACCCGTTCGAGCTGGGCGGTCTGCCCGTCGCCTGGCAGCTGAGCGCCCGCGCGCATGCCGCCTCCGCGATGCCGGAGTGGAACGCGTACTTCACCACCGGCGTCTCCTACGAGGCGCTCGCCGATCTCCTCATGGCGCTCGACGCCCGTGAGGCGCCCGACGTCGCCTTCAAGGAGCCCGAGACGGTCCTCGACGCGCTCATACTCCGGGGCTGGATCCGCGACGTGGACCGTCCTCACACCACTGCCACGGACCCAAGGTTCTCCTCCTGCGTCTCTCTGGAGATGCTGCCGCCGCTCATCGAGGACGCCGACCCGCGGCCGGATTTGGTGGGTTGGCAGGCGTGGGCGGAGCCCGTGCCCGGTGCGCCGTATCTGTGGTGCGCCAGCTTCAGCGCCAGCGTCCCCCATGACCTGGTCGCCGCGTTCGCCTCCTCGCTCGCCTCCCCGGTGCCGGTGCCTCGCCACACTGTGCCCGAGATCGCGGAGGGGCGGCTCACTATCGTCCGCCGCAGCTGACAACCCCTGCCGCAGAGGAGCTGCTGTTGTGCGGCCCGTCACCGAATCTCCCCGAGTTGCAGCCGGTCAGACGTATGAGGAGGGTCCCCCGCGCCTGCTCTATGACAGAGAAGGAGAGAGTCTTGTTCACGCACTCGCGAGGACCGCGCGTTCCGTGAAGCCCAGCGTGCGGGCCACGAGTTGCTCCTGCGGCTGCAGTCCGCACGGCCGTGGCCCGACTGCCCCGAGCCGATCACACAGGCCCCTGCCGCGGAGGAAACGGTGGTGCCTCATTTCCTGCCGCCGGAGTTGCGGGTGCCGTCGCGCCATGAGGTGGCCGGGGTGATGATGCGCTGGCTGCAGCCGCTCGTCGTCGACGGCGTGGTCCGTACGTGTCCCGGGTGCGGTGCGTACCGGGACTGGATCGTCTTCTGCATGCGCGACGACTCGGTGTGGCTGCGTTGTCGGGCGGGCCACGAGACGAAGGAGCCCGGCCTGGATGCGGCCTGGTTCAACCGCCACTCCGGTCCGGTCGACCGGTTCCACCCCACTCTTGAAGAGGGCCTGCGCCACCTCGGCCAATGACCTACCGAAACCCCCGCTCCCCTTCGTACTGCCGGCGCCCGGAGGGCCGGCCTGGTCAGGCCGTCCGTTTCGCAGGCCACAAAGGGGTCTCTATGCGCGTTCACATCACGACCGTCCTTAGCTTCAGCGCCCTCGCCGTCCTGGCCCTGGCGGGCTGTTCCCATGGCAGCGCCACCTCCTCCGGCCCGAGGTCGTCCACGACCGTCCCGGTGCACCCGGACGGCGAGAGTGCCCCGGTGCCCACTCCCCTGTCCTCGACCGCACTGGCCAAGCGGCTCCTGGACGAGAGCGACCTTGGCGAGGGCTACACTCGCACGCCACAGCGCACTGCGGCGCATGACGACGTGACCGTGATCGGCTGTCCCACTCTGGGGGATCTCGCTGGCGATGCAGCGGTCGGTAGCAGCCTCGATTTCCCGCGCAGCGCGAAGGCGTCCTTCACCTATGCAGGCGGGCCCGATTCCGAGGTAGCCGAGGAGTTGTACAGCGACACTGAGGACAAGCTCTCCCGAGAGGTGGGCCGGATCTTCGAGGCGATGACCTCCTACCCCACCTACCAGGTCCTCGCCGGCGGTACCCCCGTCACGGTCACGACTCAGAAGGTGCTCGTCGCCCGTCGGCTGGGCGACGAGCAGTGGAGCCAGTTGCTGACCTTCGCCGCTGGCGGGCGCAGCAGCGTCGTCAAGCAGACGGCCGTCCGCACCGGGACGGTGGTCGTCGTGGTCTCTGGTAGCCCCGGCCTTGTTGATGCCCACGTGCGCAAGGCGGTCGCCAAGGTCACAGCGGTCAGGCTCACGGGGTGATGAGGCGGGATCGGCAGGCACGGATGGTGCCGCAGGTCCCAGGGCCAAGGCCGGTTCCTAGAGTGCCAGAGCCCTGCCCTGGTCGCGGAGGTGCCTGTCGTTTCCCCACGATGGTGAGCCCCGTGACATGGGCGGGCTTCACCGCCCTCGCCCCTGGGGCCGGAGCCAACAAGGCCGGCCCCAGGGGCGCTGCCGTGTCAGGCCAGGGCGGTCAGGTTCTGGACGAGGGATCTGACTTCGAGCGTGAGGCCGTCAAGGATGTCCCGACTGTAGGGGGTGTCGGGTCGGGCAGCGAGGTCTTGGACCGTGGCCCAGTTCTCGGCGACCACCCGGAGAGCCTGCTGTGCTTGCTGGACGGCATTCCGCCGGTGGACGAGGAACTCTTCGGCGCGCTCGTGGGCCTGCTCCCAGGTGATGTCTCCCCGCTCGACGAGCTGGGCCAGGGGCGGGGCGGGGTCGCCGTCGGAGAGGCGGAGAGCGTCCGTGTGCTGCACGGACTGCCGGAGCTGTTCTTCGTGTTGCCGTTGGTCGAGTGCGGTTATGGCGTCGTCGAGGTTGCGGAGGCCCTCGGTGACCTGTTCGGCGAGGTCGGGGGCATGCTTGCGCAGGCGGCCGTGCTGGGCCTGGATCTCGGCGGAGCGGGCCTGGTGTTCGCGGACCGTGCTGTAGGCGGCATCGAGGCTGAGCTTGCCGCTGCGGACCTGTTCGGCGAGGTGGGGGTTGTGCTTGAGGACCGTGGCCGCGTTGGAGAGGCGGGTCAGGCTGATGCTGTGGACCTTGGCTTGGTGGCGCAGGGAGTGTTCCGAAAAGGAACGGGCCATCGCGACGATCATTGCCTGCTGGCCCTTGCTGATGTGCCGGCGGCGCAGGTTGTGGGCGAGTATCAGCCCCTTGGGGTCGCTGCCGGTGTAGGTGGTGAAGTGCGGCTCGACGTCGGCGATCTCGCAGGCGGCCAGACGGTTACGTCCGTCGAGGAGGACGCCGTTGGCGCTCAGGACGATGGCCTCGTGCTGGCCTTCGGTCTTGATGGACTCGGCCAGGTCGTGCAGCTCGTCGGCGCTGAGCATCGGGAACATGTCGGCGGTGGGGTGGGTCTGGATGATGCGCTCCTTGTCGGGTGGGGTGCCGGTGGCGCGCCGCAGATGTCCTGCGGCGTCGTAAGGCCGGGGACAGGGCTGTTGTCGTTGATCGGTTGTCATCGTGACTTCGGTGGTTCTCGGTAGCGTTTGCGAGGCGTGCGTGGCCGCTGCGTGAGGGGGCTGGTGCTCACCGCGGCCGGTGAGTGCCCGATGGCGGTGGCGCGGATGTGGGGGGTGTCGCGGCGGTGGCCCGCGCTGTGGACAGGACGTGGGGGATGTGGGGGCTACGGGCTTGTGCGGCTCGTGCACCTGGGCCGGGGGCGTGCCGGTCGCCGAAACGTTGGATGCGCCAGACGAGAACTTCGGATGCCGATTTGGCGTCGCTCAAGGAGCGTTGCTGAGCTGCCTGTTGGAGGACGGTTGCGGGGTTGTGGCCAGCGGCTTCGGCGGCGGCGAGGGTGGCTGTGAGTGCGGGCCAGGCAGCCTCGGTGAGGATCTGTCCGGAGTGGGAGGGCAGGACCTCGTGCAGGGTGCGGGCGTACCGGTGGACGGTGCTGTCGGAGGGGCGGCGCCCGGCGAGTACGGCGAGGCTGGTGGGGGCGATCTGGTCGTAGGCGGCTTGGAGATGGATGAGCGTTTGCCGGGCGGCGGCCACCTGCCGGTCGTGGTGGTGCAGCGCGCTGCGGCGCTGGGCTGCGAGGACGACGAGGATGGCGGCGTCCAGGAGCATGGCCAGGCCGGTGTGGTCGGCGGGCTGGTAGCGCATGGCTTTCAGAGCGCCGCGCAGGGCGCGGGCGTGCTGGTGGTCGGCGTGGGCACGGGTGTGGGCGGCGTGCTCGAAGGCGACGGCGGCGCGGTGGAGTTCGGCCTTGAGGTGGACGGGGGCGTGGGCGGGCAAGGCGTAGAGGACTTCGCTGAAGATGGTCAGGTGGGCTTGTGCAGCGCTGTCGTCGGCGTGATCAAGATGGTGGGGGATACGTTCTGCGGCTGCGGTGGCCTGGTGCCAAGCGCTGCGGCGGTAGTGGCCGGCTGGTGAGGCTGCCGTGGCGGTGTGCGCTTCGGTGGCGGCCAGACGCTGCTGGATCTGCGGGAGGGACAGGTCGGTGGCGAGGCTGGAGCCGGAGTACCAGATGGGTGTGCCGTCGTCAGGCAGGGCGACCTTGTAGCCGCAGAGGTCGCCGGAGGGCAGCGTGCGTGTTTCGACTTGAAGGCCGGCGTCGGCGAGCAGGTTGAAGAACTCGTCCAGGTCCTTCGCGTGGGAGAGCGCGGTGCGCACGGTGTGCCGAAGCTGCTCGCGAGCCGTCTTGTGGTGGCCCAGCCGTTTGGCCTTCTCCTGCTCGGCGCGGGTGGGGCGCTTCGCCGCCGGAGTGCCGGTGGCGGCTTCGGGGCCGCGCGGAACCTGGGTGAGGCCGTAGTCCTTCTCGATCCTGGCGAGTTCGGCCATGGCGCGGTGGTAGTCGTTCCAGTTCCGCGGCGGGCGCAGATCGCCGCGGACTTTGGTGGCGACGATGTGGATGTGGTCGTCCGCGTGGCGCACGGCAACCCACCGGCAACCGTCCGGATCGCCCTCCGGTGCGATGCCGGTCGCATGGACCATGCGCTTGGCGATCGTCGCCCACTCGGCATCGGTCAGGAGGCGGTCCTCGGGCGCGGCGCGCACCGAGCAGTGCCACACGTGCCCCTCGGGTGCCCTGTCGCCGGCCTGCTCGACCCGCAGATCCAGGGCCTTGGTGAGCTGGCCGAGCCGCTGCTTGTGCCCGGGGCTGTCATACGGGCCGGGGTCAGGAACGAAGTCATCCCAGGAAGCGACGATGTGCTGGTCGGTGTGTTCGTTGGCGCGGCCCTTGTCGAAGAGGTACGCCAGGACGCCGTAGGTGTTGCTGCCCGGCTTGACGATGTTCGCGATCAACTCAGGCTGCCTGCCTTCTGCCCGGCTGCCCGGAAGGCCGCTTCGTCGATCGCCCGGACCGTGTCGTGGGCGGTGGCGAGCAGGCGCTCGGCCCGCTGAAGGATGGCGGCGTCCACAGGGTGTGGATCGCCGCCCGAGTTGAGGCGTCGGGCGATCTGGTTGACGTTGTTGCCGATCCGGGCGATCTGCGCCCGCTGGGTGGCGAGCTCGTCGACCGCCTCGTCGTAGACAGTGCGAGGGGCGGCGACGGTGATCTCACCGCGGACGCGGGCCATGGTGGCGTCGGCGATGTATCGCGCCATAGTCACGTGCTCGGCTTTCGCCGCCGACTGGATGTCGTGCTTCTCATGCGGCGCAAAGCGGGCGGTGACGTGCTCGGAACGCTGCGCGTCGAGGTTCGCGCGGCGGTGCGGCGTACGCTGCTTGGCCCCCGTGACGAGACCGGTCGGCTGTTCGCCGGCGCTCACCCACTCCTGCTCTGGCACGCCCTCGTGCCGGAGCTGCTCCTCCGCCACCCCCGGGGCGGAGGTGTTCGCGATGGACCGGCCCATGGACGGTCCATCGCCATTGCTTGCTCCGCCTGGGGCAGGGGTGATCGGCAGGGAGTCCTCGTGGGTGGTGGGGTCTGGGTGGTGCGGAGAGTTCATGGGGCCTTCCGTGCCGGGGCGTGGTGGAGAGCGTTGGTGCTGCGGGGATCACCGAAGTGCAGCGTCGGCTTCGGCCTTGACCTGGGCCTTGAAGTCACGGACGACTCGTCCGACGTCGTCACTGGAAACGGTGTAGTCATCGACGCGCAGGGCGTTCTCCACCCGGTCGCGTCCGACGCTGCCGGTCTCCTCGTACATGCGACGGGTGTACTTGAGGATGACTTCGTCGGAGGCGCGGGGTTTGCCGTCGTTGCGCTTCTTCCGGGCAGCCGGTTTCCGCTCGCGCCTGCCCGGAGCGCTGCCCGAGGTGTTGCCCGTGAGCGGCGGGCTGTCTTCGGTGTATGCCCGGGCGGGCAGCCCTGGCGCCGAACGGGCAGGCCGCGGGCGGGCAGCCGGAGGCACCTCGTCGTCGCCCGGGTCTGATGGGTGCGGGCGGGCAGCGTCCTGCTCTGCCCGTGGCACTGACTCGGGGCGGGCGGAACCCGGGCGGCTGTGCCCGGATTCGCGGGTGGTGTACGAGACCGGGGCCTGCCAGCGTGGCGGCAGTGTGAGGGAGGCGAGGCCGAGAGCCTGCCTGCGCGTGGCGAGCTTGCGCAGCAGCAGCTCGTCCTGGAGCGGATCGCCGTCGACGTCGGCCCGCTCCAGAGCCTGGTGCAGGCGCTCCGTCAGGCGTCGTTGCCGCCGTTTACCGCGCTTCTTGTCGGTCATCGACTCGGCGCGCAGGATTAGGGCGACGGCTTCGGTCAGCGCGCGCTCGCGGATGAGTCGAGCGGCATCGGCGTCCTGGTCGGCGATGCCGAGTCGGGCGAGCAGACGCTCGCGTGCCTGCCGGATGAGGATGGCGGCCAGGCTGCGTGAGGTGGCGTCGGGGGTGCGGTGGCGCAGTTCGATGCCCATGGCCAGGTGCCAGAGAATCGCGGCCAGGACGGGGCCGACAAAGGCTCGTACTGTGCCGCCGAGCGGCCCGGACTCGGCGTAGGCGGGCAGGATCTGGACGGCGGTGATGACCCAGGTGAGGGTTCCGGGTGTACCGGGTGCCTGCTTCGGGCCGTTGAGGTTCTGGCGTGCCATCAGCGCGGTGGCGAAAAGGGCGAGCTCGGCGGCGGCGAACATCGCGACACGCTCGGTGGTGCCGCCCATGTCGAGGTAGTCGGCGGCGAACCGCCAGCTGGTGTCCGCGCTGTAGGCGGTGCAGCCGATCGCGGCCATGGCCGCGACGGGCACGGCGATGGTCCCTCGCCGGCGGTTGGTGGCGGACGGCCGGCGGTGCTGCTGGCGGATCGTCCATCCGGCGAACAGGGCGGACAACACGAGCAGGACGAGGAGCGCCACGGTCATCGCGGGGGAGGTGGCCCAGTCCGGCAGGAGCGTGCCGCTGCTCTGGGCAGCCAGGTGCGCGAAGGGGAGAGGAAGCAGGCGGATCTCCAAGGTGCAGAGGGAACAGGAGGGCGAACGCGGCGGAGTGCTGAGCGCGCCTGCGCGAGGAGGCTGCGCGGGCCAGGGCAGGTGTGAGCACGAGCGGTGCAGCGAGGTAGGGCAGGGGGGAGGCGGCTGGGATGGCCGGTCAGGCGGTGGCCGCGGTGTGGCGTCGCCGGTCGGGGCCGGTGAGGACGACGCGTTCGGTCATCTCGGCGAGGCGGGAAGCGACGCGGTCGCCGAGGGTCGTGCGTAGCTCGGCGGTGGGGAGGTTGGTGGTGATGAGGGTGGGGAGCATGTGCTCGTACCGGTGATTGAACAGCCGGTAGGTCAGCTCTTCAGTCCACTCGCTGGTCTTGGCTGCACCGAGGTCGTCCAGGAGCAGCAGCGGGCAGCGGGCCAGGGTCTGCAGGTCGCGTTCGGCGTCGTGGCCGGCACGCGGACGGATGCGCGCGTGCAGGTCGGCGGTGGTGGTCGCTTCCCAGCGCAGGCGGACGCCACGGCTGAGGAGGCCGCGGACGGCGCCGTACGCCTGATATGTCTTGCCGGTGCCGGTGGGGCCGGCGATCAGCAGCGACGGGCCTTCGGCGATGCCGGGTCCACCGGGACCAGGGCGTCCGGCGCGGGCGATCTCGTCAGCCCAGGCGGTGACCTGCGGCTGGTCGGCCAGGGCCCGGCGGTAGCGGGCGGGGATACGGGCGTCCGCCACCTCCAGGGCCGTGACAGGTTCCGTTGGCGGTTCCTCGGCTGTGACACCAGGGTCGATGCCGCGGCTGGCCAAGATGCCGTTGAGCCGGTCGGCGAGCGGGCCGACCCGGTGAGGCTCGCGGGTGAGGGTGGCGGTCAGAGGTCACCTCCGAAGGCTGCTTCGACGTCGGTGGGGTTTGTCCACGCCCTGTGGACAGTTGGCGCGGTTGGCGTGGCGGGGGACGCGTTCATGGCCTCGTGGACGAGGCTCGGCAGGGTGCTGGGGTGCAGACCCTTGGCGCGGTGCCGTTCGAGTCCGGCCCGGATGTGGACGGAGGCGATGCCCTCGTCGACGAGCTTGCGCACCTCCCGGCCGAGGTGGCCCAGGACGTCCTTGGGCGGACGGTGGGCGCAGGCGGCGGCGTACTCGGCTATGAGCTGCTGGGCCGAGACGGTGTCGGGTGCGGGGGCGCTTGCGCCCCCCGAAGGGGTATCTCCTAGATCCATGATCCTAGGTCCTAGATCCGGACCGTGAGGCGTCACTGCTGCCTCACGTAGTCCTCCCTGCTCCCTCACGGAGGGTTCCGTGACAGCGACCTGACCTGCGGTTTCGTCATCGGCGCTGGGATTCACCGCAGGCTCGCGCACTTCTCCGGAGCTTTCATGGAGGGTTCCGTGAGGCTGCGGTGCGGGCTCCGTGATGCTGGCCCGCGCAGTCGGCGCGGCGACGCGTGGCGCGGTGCCGACCGGTGTGTCGTGGTCGGGGCAGGCGGGGAGGCGGCTCTTGCTGGGCCGGTTGATCTTCTGGTGCTGGTGCCAGGTGACGATGTGCAGATACCGCTTGTCGTCCGGCCCCTTGTAGCGGCAGATCAGCCCGGCGTCGGCGAGCTGGGCGAGGTCTGTCTCGACCTCGGGTGGGGTGTGCTCCGGGCGCAGGACCCACAACTGGCCCGCGATGATCGCGGCGTGGTCACGATGGCGGCCCTGGTCGTCGGCTTGGGTGAGCAGGCCGAGGAAGGTGCGTTCCGCGGTCAGGGAGACGGTGGCCAGGGACTCGGAGACGAAGGCTTCGGGCTTGATGGTGCGGATTCGTGCCAAGAGCGGGGCGGTCCTCACTCGGCGGCCTGTGGGCGGACACCACGGCTCACCGTCGGTCGGGGTGGGATTCGAACGGAGTGGTCGGGATGTTGGCGCGGGGTGCGCCGCGAACCGACTGCGTTTTCCGGGGGTGTCGTCAACATAGCCACACCCGGGTCGCGTAAGTCCAGCCCCGTCCGGCGCAATCTCTCACGGCAGAAAGGCCGCAGGAAATCAGGCTGGTAGCGGGCGGGACCAAAACCGTAGGGCACGATCGCCGGTTGACCAAATAGTTGTCCTTCCGACCGAGCCAGAAGCATCACATCGGGAAGCCGTTGACGCGCTGGCGACGGCGAAGCTACAACACAACACCCCACATCAGAAGCGCTTCGAGGTATCTGCGCGAGGTCGCGCGACATCAGAGTGGGGGACTGGAATTCTCCCTGCTCGCTGACCAAGCGGGCGCAACATAGCCGACGATCCCCGGTTAACCAAACCGGGGAATGCACGCTACAACTGGAGCTATGGCAGCACGCTCTCTGGAAATGGGTCCGGCAGGAATACGGACCGCCCACACCATCGAAATCCTCCGCACCGAACGCGGTCTCGCCCAGCGTCAGTTGGCAGACCGCGTCACGGCCCTCGGCCGTCCGATGTCCAACACGATGCTGTCCCGAATCGAATGTGCCCAGCGGCGTTGCGACGTCGACGACCTCGTTGCGATCGCCGAAGCACTCCTCGTCTCACCCCTCGTGCTGCTGGAGGGACCGAGCACCACCTGAGACGGACCATCCACCGCCGCTGATCGAGCATCCTCCACCGAGTAAGGACCCCACCCCTCTTGCCCCACCCTCCGATTTCCCCTGCCCTCGCGCGCCTTCCGCACCGAACGGATGGCGAAGCCGCCCTGCCCCGTCTCTACCGCCCCGAAGAGATCGCCGAGACCCTCGGCTGCTCGGCCTGGTGGGTCAAGGACCGCGCGCGCCGGCGCCTGATACCGCACACGCGAGTCGGCCGCGCCTACCGCTTCACCGCGGACCACCTCGCCGAGATCATCCGCATCCACGAGGAGCCGGCGCCACAGCGAGCCCAGAGGACGCCGTCACCGGCCAGTCCGTCGGAGTCGGCTATGACGCCGTCGCGTCCGACTCGGCAGACGCAGCCCTCCACGTCCTCCGCCCCACGTCTCAGAGCCCGACCGCCCCGCAGGTCCCAGTACGGCACTGCCGCGTAGCCGTACCCGGCACATCAGAGAAAGGAGGCGATGCGAGGCGTGGGCTTCGCCGAGAAGCGCGGCAGTTACTGGCGCGGTAGATACAAGGTCAGCGAGGGCAAGTACGGCACCGTCGTCGACCCGACGGGCGCGGTGGTCAAGTTCGCCATCAAGCGGGAGGCCAAGCAGGCCGCGGACGAGGAAGAGGCCAAGGTCCGGCGCGGCACCTGGCGCGATCCGGCGGCCGGACAGGAGACGTTCGGCGAGTACGCCAGCCGCTGGTACGACGCCCAGGACCTGGCCGCGTCCACCATGCAGAACTACCGCCGCCACATCGAGGAGCACCTGCTCCCCGAGTTCGAGGACAAGGCCCTCGCCGGCATCCTTCGCACGGACGTGGACACCTGGGAGAAGCGGGAGAAGACCGTCTACGCGGCATCCAGCGTCAAGACGTGGCGCTCGACGCTCCACCTCATCCTGGAAGACGCCGTGGACGAGGGCCTCATCGCCTCCAACCCCGCAGCCAAGCGGCGCGGGCGCGGCAAACGCGCCGGCCGCTCCCGCGACCGCGGCCCGGAGAAGGTGATCACCGACCCGCTCGGCCTGCTCCTCATCGCCGAACGCGCAGCCCTGCTGTCCGGCCGCGACGACGAGTTCGTCGCCGTGATCCTCAAGGGCTACACGGGGATGCGGTGGGGCGAAATAGTCGGCCTGGAGACCAAGTTCGCCCGGCCCGGCGCCATACGCGTGGAACACCAGCTGTACGAACTGGACTCGGGCGAGCTGATCCGCTGCCCGCCCAAGGACGACAGCTACCGCACCATCGACGCGACGGACTGGCTGTCGGCCCTGGTCGCCGACCACATCGCCCGTACGAAACCGACGCCATGCCCCTGCCACGGCAAGCGCTACGTCTTCCGCGGCCAGGGCACCGCCCGCACCGGCGGACACACCGGTGCCAAGCTGGTGGACGTCGCCCGCCGCGCGGGCGTCTCCACCGGCACCGTGTCCAACGTCCTCAACCACCCCGAACGCGTACGGGAGGACACCCGCGCCCGCGTCGAACTCGCCATCGCCGAGCTGAACTTTGTCCGCGGCGGCATCCCGACGGAGAACGCCGCTCATTGGCGCCGCAACGGCTTCGCCACCTGGCTGTTCGCGCCGGCCACATCCGGCTGGTACCCGAAGAAGGCACCTCAGGAGGCCCGCCCGGTCCCGCTGCTCGGCGAGCCCTGGCCCGGTGTCCCGGTCCGTGGCCGCAACGCCCAGGGCCGGGCCGACGCCTGCTGGCTGCCCGTCGCCAGAGGGCTCACCCCGCATGGCCTGCGCCACTCCCACCGCACGCACATGGAGGACCTCGGCACCGAGAAGGTGCTGATGGACGAGCGCATGGGCCACATCGACGGCTCGGTCTCGGCACGCTACGCCCATGTGACCCTTGGCATGCGTGAGCGTCTCAAGGTCGGCCTGACCAAGCAGTGGGAAGCAGCGCTCGACGCGCGCAAGGCGATGTGCCCGGTGTCTCCGGTAGCGGTACTCAACCGGCTGCTCCTGGGTCGGGGCTAGGCATTGCTGGTGGGTCTCGTGACCATCTGCCTCGGGTCGCCTGTCGCCACACGACTGCTCAGGCCCGCCCTGGCTCCACACGCCGCCCCCGCCGACCTGCGCCCGCCAGACCTGTTGAGGCCCCCACTCCCACCAGCGCAGGCCAGTGGGGGCAGAACCACGCATGCACCGAGCGATGGCATCGACGATGCGAGGGCTGGACATCATGGCCAGGTCGAGGAGGCCGCTGTCGGTGGTGGGCTGGCGCAGTCCGACGACGAGTGAGAGGGGCGGGGGCGCACGCGGGCGGGGGCGCACGCGGGCGCCGACTGGTGCGTCGGCGGCAGCTGCCGCCCAGCCAGCACCGGCGCCTCCGCGGCGGACGGCTCGTTAGTTCTCAGTACTGCGCCGATCTGCCCCGAGCATTCGGATGTGGCGCCACACATGCGCGTAGCTGCGGTGCACCGCGCGCATCCAGGAAGGAACAGAGTGCCAGTCGGCGGCCACCTCGCGCTCGCCCCAGGCCACTTGCATGATCTGGCGATCACCGGCGAAGTCCTCGACGAGATCGCGGCGCAGGAAGAGTAGGTGGCCGCGCCAGGGCTTGTCCACGCGGAAGACTGCCGAGGCTCGTCGGCCATCCAGGCCCATGAGGTCCACAGTGCCAGGCAGTTGGCGCAGGCCGAACCTGGTAGCGAACTCGAACGACGGCACGTCGTAGCCCCCGCCGAGCCCGATCTCCGCAGTGCTGTCGGGGGAGAAGTCCACGGCGACCTGGCCGAACCCGATGCCGTCGTCCTGCCAGTCGCCACGCAGCGCTCGGTGTGGGAAGGCGCCCGAGGCATCGTCGTCGAACGTCAGATCGAACCTGGGGCTCCAAGGCATCTCAGCGGCCAGCACGTCGCGGACCATCGGCAGCGGAGGGAAGAAATGGTTTCCCGGATACTGGCGCTCGCTGGCGAGCTGCCGAGCTGGCTCCACATCCTCCGGCTTTAGCAGGAGGGTGCGGAAGAACCCGAACACCGTCCGCCCGTCGTGGCGGTGGTCCAGATATCCCTCGACCAGAAGCCAGCCGTCGTCCACTCCGTGGATCTCCTCGGGTGACCACAGATGGTCCGGGACGGCCACCGTCCCCGAGGTGAGCCAGGTCTGGTCGTTGGTGGGCTCCACGGGTGCCCACATCGGAAGGGGCATGGGTGCTACCGGGGGCCTGTCGGGGAAGGTCGGGTCGATGTCGGGCATCAAGCGTTCTGCGTCCCCGAGGGGCGCTGGTGCGCGGCCATCGTCCACGAGGCGGCCGACCATTTCGTGGTAGGCGATCCAGCCGTACTTCTTGCCGTACCGTTCCACCCTCCTTTTGGTGCCGTAAGGCCGCTCGGCGTCCGCGGCGATGGACTGGTCGACGATGCCGAATTCCTCCTCGCGCCAGCCCAGTTCCCAGACCCGAGCCATTACCTCGGCGCGGGCCCTGCGGTAGTCGGGGTGGTCAAAGTCGTAGTTGTCCCTGCCGTTGATGGCGGCCCCGATGATGTAGTTCTCGAAGTCGATGCCGAAGGTGCGGTCGCACTCGTCGGCGTTGGGGTCGTCGTCCTCCATCACCTCAGCGGACGCCACGGCGGCGAACCTCGGTGCGAAGGCATCGACCCCATCCGGGACGGCGGCGGGGTGGAGAGCGCCAGCGAATTCATAGGTGGCCCGTACGTAGCCGCGCAGTTGCTCGTGCGAGGTGGGTGTGTTCCCGCCGTCCAGGAAGCGGTCGCGCAGCTGCATCAGCCAGTCCCGCAGCGCGCGTTCGAGCGGTCCGCCAGGATCGGGCATCTGGTGGGTGCCAGCGGCCCCGAACGCTGCGGCGACGATGCGTTCGACGACGTAGGGGTCGTCGACGTCGAGCATCCGGGCGGCGAGGTCGAACAGCCGCTTGGGTTCTGGCCGGCCGTAGCGCTGGAGGGCTTTCGTCGCCAGGTCCCGCAGGCTCGTGTCCGTGGAAGTCAGTAGCCAGGCGATGGCCAGCGCGTCCAGGTCGTCGCTCTCGGCGCGATTGCTGCTTCCGGACCACCTGTCGATCGCTCTTTCCAGGTCTGCCGTCAGCCGGTCTGGAGCATGGCCTCGAGCCCATTCGGTCCAGCGCAGGTCACGTTCGGGAAGGGGCAGCTGGCGCAGGACGCGGTCGAGGAATACGGCATTCAGGCGGTGCGGGGCGGACCTGCGGATCTCCCACAGACGGCCGAACGCTGGTCGGCCCTTCCTCTTGCCGGGATGCGCGGTAACGAGCGCGGTTGCGAGCGCGTCGACGGTCTCGTTGTCGAGGAAGTCCGACTCGGTGGTGAGTTCCTGGGCGAGCACCAACGAACGGTGCTCATCCGGGGCGACGCGCCACAGGTGGTGCCGGGTGAAGCGGCGTGGCAGCAGTGAGATGAGACTGATGAGGATGTCCTCGCCGAGGGGGTGCGCTTGGTCGCCCAGGAGGGACTGCCAGAGAGCCGCCTCCGCGAGCTGCTCGCTGACGTCCGCGGGGGGAATACGCACCAGAATCGCGTCGGCGATCAAGTATCCAGCGAGGCGGTCAAAAACGAAGCCGCACTCAGTGTCGTCGGAACCCCTGATCTCCTCACGGAAGATCACTCCCTCCTCTACGAGGCGCCGGAGCAGGCTTTCGTCCCAGTTCGGCTGGTCAGCGTCGAGGATTCTTCGCGCTTCGTCGAACGGAAGCCGACGGACGTTGTGCGTCCACATGTGTCTCGCCAGAGCCGTGAGGCGGCGCTGGATCTGGTCGGCCGGCACCGGGATGCGAGCCGGATCCTGGGCCAGCCGTTGTACCACGCCCTCGCGGTACAACTCGAAAACACCGATGAGAGACTGAGGCAGCGCCTCCACGCCCACCGGCACTCGGCGGTCGTGGTTTGCGGCCTCGCAGTACATGCGGACGAAGAGCGGGTTGTGGAACTCTCCCATCGGTAGCCAGGCGTCGGCCGGGTTGATCAGGTAGTGACGGAAGTAGACGCGGAGGATGTCGTCGACTTCCGCGCGCTGCCACTCCAGTTCCAGGGGCACCGTGTCCTTCGGGAGGGCCTGGTCGGCGAGCGCCTCGCGGAGGGTGACGATCAGCGCCACGTGAGGGTAGGCGCCAAGGGCAGGTGTCAATCCGGCGAGCAGTGTCCTCCATTCCGAGGGCCGTTCGGCCTCGTTCAGGCCGTCGATGATCAACGGAATCCGGCAGCCGGCGCGGTTACCGGCTGAGTTGAGAGCTTCCAGCAGGTCCTCGAAGTAGTCGACCTTAAGTCCGGGGATCTTTCGCGCGAGGTCGTCGAGGGTCCCGCCGGCGCGCAGGTTCCCGCCCTGGATGAAGACTCCTGCCGTGGGCTGGTCGTTCGGTGAGGTCATCTGCGCGGCAAGGTGCGTCTTGCCCTGTCCCGCGGCGGCGATGGCGGCGAGCAGGGGGGCTTCGGTGTCCGCCCGTGTGTCGTGCAGCCATTGGACGATGTCGCGGATCTCCGCGCCCAGACCGGTGACCAGCAGCGCCTCGGGCAGGCGACGCTTCCTCAGCCTGAGCACCAGGCGTCGCAGCGTTCGGGGAGAGGTTGCGGGCGGCCGCTGTTCGGCGAGGCGCTCGCGGACCTCCCAGGGCCGAAAGCTCCTCCCGGCGTCAAGGACCTCCCGAAGGTCGTCGACGAACCGGTCCAGGTCGTCGGCAACCTCTACGGCGTCTTGGCGGAAGGTGTTGTCGAGGCCGTCGATGGCTGCGCGCAGTGCCTGGATCCGGGCTGCGATGTCGTCGGTGCGCTGCTGCAGCCACTCGAACGACGCAGGGCGCAGCAACGCCCGGTCGATGCGATGCTCCACGTGGTGGGAGGTGTGCAGCCGTGGCGTCCACCGTGCCTCGACGGGTGCAACAGATCGCTTGTGGGCTTGCACCAGTACGTCTGCGGTGAGGGCGAGTTCACCGAAGAAGGTGGAGCGGAGCTCGTCGTGTCCCGCGAGCTGGTCGTCGTAGTTCTCGGTGGACCAGAGTTTGACGCTGATCCCCTGCTGACCGAGTCCGTTGATCCATTCCTCGTCCCCCTTGGCGGGCCGCTCTGGAAGACACAGCACAAAGTCAGTCAGCCCTACGACGTGCTCGATCGCCTTGGAGAGCGACTCCTTGATCTGCTTGCGCTGGTTTGCGCTGAGCTCATTCTTGCTGTTGAGGATGAACCACTTGCACGACCAACCCCAGACGCGGCCGGGGTCGCCGAGAGCACCGGCGTGGTCGACGTGCAGGTAGAACTCGACGCCGGGCTGGTTGCGGCGCTCCCGCATCGTGCCCAGCGCGCCGTAGCGGCGGGAGACGATGGCCCTTGTGAGCGCTTCGAAGTTCCGGTCGGCGGCGCCGGGCAGACGTTCCAGATCAGTCAGATCCACTGTCGCTCCGAGTGCTTGCATCCGACCGAGTGATCGTGTCCTCGTCCCATTCGTGACGGGAGAAGATCTCGACCTTCGCGCCGTAGTGGAGAAGTGCCTTCAGGAATCCCTGGACGTCGGACTCGTCGGTCCAGATCCGGACCGTCTCTCCGGTGCGGGTGACGGTGTGGTCAAGGGCGAAGACGTCGACGTCGTACCTCCCCATGTCGTACAGCTTCATTTCGGCGAGTGCTTCGCCGAGTTCGCGAGGCATGCGCTCGCCAGGGCTCTGCCAGTCGTCATCGGACCACGCGTCCTCGGCAAGAGCCTTCAGAGCCTCCATGCGCTCCTCCGCTGCCTTGGCACCGGTGACGGTCTGAAACCGGCCGATCAAGACCAGGTCCATCGAGTGCTCCGAGCCGTAGCCGTTCCAGATCCTCATCGTGCCTCCCTCAACGCCTGCACGGCTTCCATGATGGAGCCCCCGACTGACAATCCCGTGGGCGCATAGGCGTGAGGGCGCAGGACGCCGGTCGCGTCGACATGCATGTGCGCGTCGAGGGGGCGCTCGCCTGGGACGGCCTCCGCCGTGGGGAGCGTGGCTTCGAGGCCGGTGCGGGAGATCGCGAGCCGAACCCCGTTCCCGGCGGTCGCGGCCCATTCGACGAGGCGCTGAGCGTCGGCGTCGCTGATACCGGGAGTTGCCGCAGTCGGCTGCTCCGGCAGAAGCAGGAGTTCGGACGCGCCGACCTTGTCGGCGAACTCGGCGAGGTCGTCTAGTTCGCGGACCGTGTCGGCATTGATGACGGCGTTGATGCCGAACGGGGCGAGGGTGCCGAGCAACGCGGCCGCCTGGACCACGGCCGCGAACGGCCGGCCGCGGAGCCGCTCGTAGGTGGCTCCGACCCCGTCGACTGACAGGCGGACGAAGTGCACGGCCCCGCGCAGGGATTCGACGAGTTCGGGTGTGAGCCGGTGCCCGTGGGTCGTGAAGGTCACCGCCATAGATGTGGACTGGGCTATGTCCGAACACAGCTGGGCGAACCTTCGGTACGCGGTCGGTTCCCCTCCTCCGAAGCCGACACCGAGGCAGCCGGCAGCATCGATTTCGACCGCCCATGCCAGCACACGCTCCCTGTCGAGCGCGGCGGCGTGCTTGGGCGCGTAGCAGTAGGCGCAGTGGAGCTCGCAGGCGTTGGTCAGCGCGACGGACAGGTACCGGGGAGCACGGGAGAATTTCTCAGGGGGAACAGGCACCTCGTCGAGCAGCACGTTCATCCCGGAGACTCGGTCGAACAGGTGAACGCCAGCTGCGGACAGGCGAATCTTGCACGTCACCGGCAGCATGATGCCACCGCTGCCGGTGATGCCGGGCGGGTCCGTGCAAGGTCGTCAGTGCAATGCCCGCAGTGGGGCGTCGGGAGCGTTGCAACTGAGCGCGGCACCATGAGGGCGCTACGGCGACGACCAGCGTCAAGGTGGAGCGGCTGTAGGAACGACGGCTGGGGCCCCCGATGCGGGTCGGCCCCGGGGACCGTACCCTGCGTACTCACCCTTACAGGTCGAACAGACTCTCCTGGAAGTTCTCGACGACATCCTGTCGCGGGTAGAACAGGCCCAACAGCAGAAACGTCTTGGGGCGGGCCGCGACGTTTCCGACGAAGCAGTGCACGGCCTTCTCCGGAGAGACCATCCGGTCGAACCAGCGCTCGCGGAGCTTCTCCTCCAAGGCGTCCGTTCCGTACTGGCGAAGGAACTTGCGATACGACTCGCCCGCCTCCCAGTCCCTCAGTCCCATATCGTGGCCGCTGCACTCCTGATCCGCACATCGGAAGCTGTACCGGAACTCAAGTGGCACCCACTCCAGCTGGCGAAGGTCCTGCGCGAGTAGATCCAACTGATCGGCCAAGGCCGCCTTCGAAGCGGGCCAGGGCTCGGCAGGAGCGAAGCGGAAGCCAGTGAACTCCGCTGGACGGAAGACGCCGAGCGATGTGCCCCGCACCTCCTGGTCCCGCTTTATGGAGCACAGGGACGGCGCCACGAGAGGCCGAACATGCGAGAAGCGTTCGCGCCAGCCGTCCGCTGTCCCGAGGCGCTCGATCACCTTGAGGCTCTGCAGATTGGGGCGCAAGCTCTCGGGACGGCGGTCCCCATGGTGTCGCTGCACGTCGACCTCGACGATCGAGTACTTGGCGAACTGGCTTTCTTCGTTCAGCAGCCGGAACGGAACCGGGAAGAGCCGCACATGCTGGGGCGCCCCCTGGTCGAGCCGTATGCCAGCCACGCAGCTCGTCTCGTGGTACTTCGCGGACAGTTCCGGATAGGTCTTGACCGTGATCATGATCCGTGCGCGCTGCCAATTCCCCGATCCCATGGTTGCCCCCTCCACTGATCTCCCGATCCGATTGGAGGAGAGGCATGCGCCACGGGCAAGGGCGCGTACAGGAGCGAGGGACGAAGTCAGGCCAGGGGAATGACGGGCACTGCGGCCCGTTTGCGGACCGTGTCCAGAACGACCTGCCGGTGGCAGCGGCTCTCGTCCTTCTCGAAGCACAGGACCGCGACCCGGGACTGCCGGGCATGCTCCGCGAGGCGCTCAAGATCGGTCTGCGCCTCCTCGGACCGCAGCACCCCACGGAACTTGGCCCGGCCCACGTCGAGTCGGCCGTCCCAGAACGGCGCCCGGTTGTCCTTGGGATTGCCCAGGCCACGCAGGTGTGTGTACTCGATGCCGGCCTCGGCAAGTGCCTCCCCGAGGCGGGTCTTGCTGAAGCCCTTCTTACGGCTGATAGGCGTGAGCCGTACGTCCGCCACGACATCGATACGGCTGTCGAGGAGAGAGGCGACAAACGAGTCGATGTCCCGGCCTTCGTACCCAGCGGACCAGAGGCCGGGAGCGACCTTGGTCTCCCGGAAGAGCTCATCAAGGGAGATCTCAAGTGCCTCGGCGACCGCTCCGACAGTCAAGAAACCTGGCTGGATCGCTCCCTCGCTCTCCAGACGGGCCAGCGTTCCTACGGCGATACCGGCTTCCTTGGCGAGCCGCTCCCGCGACCACCCTCGACCCTCCCGCATCGCTCGCACGCGCTGGGCGAGTGCTCGGGCGTGGTCGTGGGGACGCGCTGAGTTATGGCTTGCCATGTGTCGTGATCCTAAGGGCGGTTGAGGCGGGCGGGCATGGTGTTCCCGGCCGACTACAGGGCTGGATTCGCGAACGCGCAGGTCCGAGCGCCCTAAGCCTCCGCACTTCAGACGGCCTCACCAGTCACCCCCTGGGAGAACCCGACCAAGATCTTCTCCCAGATTTCTCCCAAACGATCTCCAGAAACCCGTCAGGGGCCTGATCCACTTGGTGGATCAGGCCCCTGACCTGGTGTTTCAGCTGTCGGGGTGGCGGGATTTGAACCCACGACCTCTTCGTCCCGAATGAAGTGCGGATATCCGGCTGAGCTGCACTCCTTGGCTCCAGTGCAGGTCAAGCCGTTGGTCTCCGTTGGCATGGCGAGGTCTCGAAGGGGGCGGTTCTCATGATCCACTCCCCGCTCGCTCCCCGGAGCGGCCGAACAGTCAGAAGCCGTTGCTGTCCCCGTCTCGCTGTGCCGACGGCAGCAGGAGATCCCGCTCAGGATGTCGCTCACCCGAAACGCGACCGTCCACGCCAAGGTCCACCCTGGCCGCCTCGTGGAATTCGTTGATCGCCCGGAAGGCCGCGCGATTCCGTTCGCGCCAGTCCTCCAGGGCACCGTCGACCTTCCCGGTGGCCTGCCAATCGACTTGGAGGGCGACGGCGTTCAACTCATGAGCCGCTTCCACCACGTCGTCACCAGCGAGCAGCATGATCCGCTCGAACGCTCGCCCACGGACTCGGCCAGCCTCCGATATCTCCACAAGCATCTCGGCATCGGGCTTATCCCGCTCGCGCATGCCTTCCCTGCACTCGTAGAGGTGGACCGCCAAGAAGATGCAGGCCCGGACGCTGTCCACGTAGCCTTCATATGCTTCGAGCTTCTTACTGTCCCAGCGGGTGACCAACTCGTGCTTCTTGCGCTGCCGCTCCAAGGCGTACGTCGTGAGATGCGTGGTGAGCGCACCCAGCAAGACCGCGGCGATCGTGACCCACTGCTCTGCGGCTCCCATGTGTCCCCCAGGCATGGCACTCATCTAGATGTCTGAAGGATCTTAGGAGTGGGTGGGGCATCTTGTGGGGGGTGGTTCAACGCAAGGCTGAAACATGCGGTGTCACGGCAGTTGTACGTGTGTTTGTCCAGCTCACAGCCTCCTGTGACAGGGTGACGGATGTGACACCCCAAGTTTCAGCCAACTAGTAGCGTGTCGCTGCTTAGTCCTGGGTTGTTTGGTTAGGATGATGGCGTCTGGCAGATGTTCCTTCCCTTCTGCCGGGCGGGAGTTGGTCCGATGGGTTCGCAGAAGAAGAGGCCGGTGGTGCTGACCTCGGCTGATCGTGAAGAGTTGGTTCGGGTGACCACGACGGGGGTCCGTCCGGCCTCGGTGATCAGGCGGGCACGGGTGCTGCTCGCGCTGGATGCCTCTGCGGGTGAGATCGACTCACAGGATGCGATCGCTGCCCGGGTCGGGGTCTCGGGCGAGACTCTGCGGCTGGTCGCCATGCGTTTCGCCGAGACAGGCGGCGATGTCCAGGCCACGATCGCGCGGAAGAAGCGCGACCTGCCGCCGGTGCCCTCGCCGGTGACCGGCGAGGCCGAGGCCCGGCTGATCGCGATGGCGTGCTCACAGCCGCCCCAGGGCTATGCCCGGTGGTCGCTGCGGCTGCTGGAGAAGCATGTCGCGCTGGTCGAGGACATCCCTGATCTGGACCACTCCACCATCGGGCGGGTTCTAAAAAAACGGAACTGCGTCCTCACCTGAAGAAGTGCTGGACCATCCCACCACGGGCGAACGCGCAGTTCGCAGCCCGGATGGAAGACGTGCTGGCCGTCTATGCCCGGCCCTACGATCCGGCACGTCCCGTGGTGTGCATGGACGAGAAGCCCTACCAGCTCCTCGACCATGCCCGCGGCCCGCTGCCGGCCCGCCCCGGTCACGACGCCTGCCAGGACAGCGAGTACATCCGCCGCGGCACGTGCTCCATCTTCGTGTGGGTCGAACCCCTGCGTGGATGGCGTCGAGTTCAGGCGCTGTCCCGGCGGACCCGGATCGACTGGGCCGGCCAGGTCAAGCAGTTACTGAGCGTGGACTATCCCGACGCCGAGACCGTCGTGCTGGTGATGGACAACCTCAACACCCACGGCATCGCCTCACTGTACGAGGCATTCGAACCAGAAGAAGCCTTCGCCTTGGCCCAGCGCCTCGAGATCCACCACACGCCCAAGCACGGGTCATGGCTCAACATCGCCGAGATCGAACTCTCCGCGCTGGCCCGGCAATGCCTCCATCGCCGGATCAGCAACCTCGACAGCCTCAACCCTGAACAGTCAGCGGAATTCGATGATCTGACGGCCCGGTAGCAGAAAAGGTGCCCTGAACTGCGAGGATGCGACTGTCGAGGAAGCATCGGGTGCAGGAGTCAGGACACCTTTCTGGTGAGCGAGCGTACAGGGTGGGACCGGGGCCTGGTCGTGAGGGCTGACGGGAAAGGCCTGGTCGGGCATGCCGGGGTGGTGTTGCTGCGGCGCCTTGCGGACCGGTCGGGGCTGACCGGGGCCCTGTCCGGGGTGTTCCCGACCGGCGGTCCGGGCTGGCGGGACCGGGCAGTGGTCCTCGTCCACCTGGCGATATCGATCGCGCTCGGCGCCCGCAGTGTGGCCGAGGCCGGACAGCTCGCCTGGCACCATGAGCGGGTGATGGGCCCGGGCGTCTCGGACTCCACGGTGCACCGCACCCTGAACCTGTGTGACGCCGACCGGATCGCGGCGATCAACCGGGCCCGGGCGCGGATCCGCCGTACGGTGTGGTCGTGGCTGGCGCTGCGGCCCGGCGGATTTCCCTGGCTGACCATCGCCGGGAAACGCCTGCACCACTGGGTGATCGTCGATATGGACGCAACGATCATCACGGCCGCCTCGAAGAAAGAGGGCGCGGCGGCGACCTGGAAGAAGAGCTTCGGGTTTCATCCTCTGGCCGCGTGGTGCGCGAACACCGGCGAGTGTCTGGCGATGCTGCTGCGGAGCGGCAACGCGGGCTCGAACACGGTCGCCGACCACAAGGCGGTGCTCGCCGATGCGCTCGCCCAGATCCCGGGCTCCTCGCGCGCGAAGATCCTCGTGCGGGTCGACGGGGCCGGCGCGACCCACGGCCTGCACGAACATCTCCTCGGCTTGAACACGCGTCGGCGCACGGTCCGCTTCACCACCGGCTGGACCATCACCGAGGCCGACGAGCAGGCCATCGCGAAACTGCCCGAGGCAGCGTGGGAGGCATCCCTCAACCAGGACGGCAGCGTCCAGGAGGGCTACTTCGTCGCCGAGTTGAGCGGACTGAACGGACGCGAGGGCTGGAGCCGGGGCCTGCGGCTGATCGTCCGCCGGGTCAGACCCTCCAGCCGCCACCTGGCGAACCTGACCGACTTCGAGAAGAAGACCGGCTGGAAGTACTCGGTCATCGCCACGAACATCAACAAGATGACCCGGGTCGTCGGCTCCCACCAGATCCAGTGGCTGGACGCCGTGCACCGCCACCATGCCGTGGTCGAAGACCGCGTGCGCACGAACAAGGCCATGGGCTTGCACAACCTGCCCTCGAAATCCTGGCAGAACAACACGAGTTGGATGCTGACCGCGAACCTCGCGGCCGACCTCGACGCCTGGCTCCGTCTCCTGGCCCTCCACGACCAGGACGGCCTCGCCGACGCCGAACCCGACACCATGCGCTTTCGGATCTACCACCTGCCCGCCCGCCTCGCCCACCACGCCCGCCGCCGGCACCTCCGCCTCCCTGCCGACTGGCCCTGGGCCAGGGCATTCGCCACGGCCTGGCGGCGTCTGACCGAGCTTTCCGCCGTCACCTGACGCGCGGACCCCGCCCCGACGAAGACCAGGAAGGAGAGACCGGCACCACCACCGGGACCGTGGAACCCGGCGCAGCCGCAGCGACACGCGACGGCCCCACCCGCCAATACGCGGGACAAACAGGGCGAGCCGAAGACGCTACCCGGCAGCGATCACCGCTGACAGATCGAGGTCAACACGGAACTCTCGGCCTGGCAGAACGCCACCAACACCGACCAACGCCAGGTGAACTGGCACTTCACCACCCACGGCGCACGCATCAAACTGCGTCACCTGTATCCCAATAATTAGCCGCGACACGCTGCTACTGAGGTTGAACTCGCGATGACGGCTGGTCGTGACAGTTCGTGATCCCTGCGGTATGCCGGGTTCATGAGGTACGCGCAGGGAGGCGGGCTGACGCCGAAGGGGCAACAGGCCCGGGAACGGGTGCGGTTGGAGGCAGGCGCGCGGTTCGGGCGGGGTGAGAAGACCGCTGAGATCGCGGCCGGGTTACGGGTCGGCAAGCGGCAGGTAGAGAAGTGGCGCCGGTCCTGGCGCGAGGGCGGCCTGGACGCCCTGCGCTCCAAGGGGCCGATGTCGGTGGAGCGGCTCTCGCCCCGGCAGTGGGAGCGTCTGGAGCGGGAGCTGGCACGGGGACCGCTGGCGCACGGCTGGGACGAGGGCCAGGGCTGGACACTGGTGCGGATCAAGACGCTGATCGGGCGGATGTTCCACGTCGGCTACACCGTGCAGGGTGTGTGGAAACTGCTGCGGCGGCACGGATGGTCCGCGCAGGTGCCCGCTCACCGGGCGATCGAGCGGGACGACGAGGCGGTCGAGGTATGGAAGGACGAGGTGTGGCCGCGGGTAAAAGTGCCGCGGCGGACCTGGGCGCCTACATCTGCTTCGAGGACGAAGCGGGCCAGGGGCTGAGGCCGCCGAAGGGACGTACCTGGGCGCCGCGCGGCCAGACCCCGGTGATGCGGGTACGCGGCAGCAACCGGGGCCGGGCCTCGGTGGCCGGCGTCGTGTGCTTCAAGCCCGGTGCCCGGCCGCACTTCTTCTACCGGCTGCACGTCTGGCGCGGACGCAAGGGCGAGCGCAAGAGCTTCGCCTGGAGGGACTACCGCGAGCTGATCGTGCTCGCGCACCACCAGCTCGGCACCCCGATCGTGTGGGTGTGGGACAACCTGAATGTCCACCTGACCGGCGAGCTCGCGGACTTCATCGCGGAGAACGAAGAGTGGCTGAGGGTGTTCCAGCTGCCCTCCTACGCTCCCGACCTCAACCCGGCCGAGGGAGTGTGGTCGCTGCTCAAACGGTCGCTGGAGAACTTCGCCGCCGCCAACCTCGATCACCTCGTCCGCGTCATGAAGCGCAAGCTGAAGAAGATCCAGTACCGCCCGCACCTGCTTGACGGCTGCCTCGCCGAGACCGGCCTGTTCATCGAACCGCCATGACCAACCCGCCCGCTATCGCGAGTTCAACCTCAGTAGGAAGGAGCAAGGTTGTCGAGGCGCCCCGAAGGCGGTGGGCTTCTTCCATTACCTGTCGGAGAACACCTGTAACGCGATTGAGGCAGCAACCCGGGCCTGGCGCACCAGCCCATCTTCGTATCAGTGGCGTGCGCACCCGGCTGGGTACAGCTGCGAGCGGGACCTCTGCATGCCCCGCCTTGCGTGAACCGTCAACGGGCCCCCGGCCTTGTCGAGCAAGCGGTGCATATCCGGAGTGGGGAGAGAAGGGTTAGCCGCCGCTGCGTAACTCGTGCCGGGTCGGCGAACATCAGCCACAGACGGGGCAGGGGTAGCCGGGGGTGAGCGGGTGCAGGTTTCCTGGCGTGCGGATGTTTGCTGAGGGCATCCAGAGAGAGCGGATCGAAGTCCGGGTTCAGGAAGGCCGGCCGCCGGTGGACGGATCGGGGGCATGGGTTAAGCGGACGGCGAGGCCGCGTGTGGGAAGTTGGTTGTTGGGCAGGGGCGTTGGAGTGGTTCTCCGCCAGCAGGAGGCGTACGGCGAAGTCATCGCCGTGGGCGAGCTGAGTGACGAGGTCGTCCGGAAAGCCGGGCAAGCCGCAGCGCTGTGACGGAGCCGCAGATGTGCGGAAGTCGCGCAGCGGCGCAGGAGGTCGGGAGCGTGTCGGCCTACTTCGAGCACCCAGGCATGCGGAGGGAGGCGGTCTTCCGGGGCGACACGGTGGTCGATGAGGAGGCGTTGCTTCGGTGAGTTCCGGACGAGCGGATACGAGCAGGCGGACGTTGGTGTCTGGGGAGGTGGCGAGCCTCTGGACGAGGTCGGGGGCGGTGTGGGATCGCTTGCGACGGCGGCCTGGTGGTCGGGGTCGGCGGTCAAGCGTTCGGCAAGGTCGCGGCTGAGGATGGCTCGTTCGAGGACGCCGGAGAGTTTCCACTGGCCGCCGAGTTCGCGAGGAGCCGCGTGGTCTGTTCGGCGTCGGGACAAGGGAGGCTGAGGAGGGCGATCTGACTTACTTCAGGATCGTCGTCGCCCAGAAGCGCCACGGTATCCAAGCAGCGTACGCGCTATGCGAGGCCATCGAGTGGCCCGGACTGGACGCCCGCCAGCATGCGGCCCAACTAGGAAGCATCCATCGTCTTCACCATCGCGGTCGCCACGCTGCTGAGCCCCAACACGCTGACGGAGGGCGCCCACTGCCTTTGTCGTGGCCGTCCGGTCGTGGCGGTCCCATTGCGCGCCTCGATTTAGCCGGCCATATGCTGTCGCCGCGTTAGCCCTTGAGCGCCATTTCGATCCCAGCAGTGAACTGGGCCTCAGTTAGCGGAATACTCACCCCGTCATTCGAGGTGATCTTCTTTCCTGACATTATCAAAGTAGGCGTGGTCGGCACGCCTGATTCTTCGAACGACTGAGAAAGTCCTAGAGACCACCTATCAAAGGTTCCAATTCGTACATGCTTCCTAAAATCCTGATTCAGTCTCAGTTCCGGTACTGTGTTAGCTATTTTGATCAGGTACTCGTCATCCTCGAATGAATCAAGCGAACCCTCCTTGTGCCACGTGCTGGAGAAGAGCGCGGCCTGATATTCAATAAACGCATTCTTGCTGACATTCAATGCGGCGCCAAGTGAACTCAGGGCATTCTTGGCGCTAGACTTCGCGCCGAATTCCCTGATGGCAAAGAGGTCGCCATCAGTGATGGTTCCATAGATGAAACGAACCCTGTACTTTCCTTCCTCGATGTCCTTTTTGATCTTCTCGCCAACAGCCTCTTGGAACTTAGCGCAAACTTGGCAGCTTGGATCCAGATAAATTTCCAGGGTCTTTTTCGCATCCCCTCTGCCGATCAAGATACCGTCACTAACTTTCCCATCCATATTCGCTGGTGTGATGAGCTCGGAATCCATTACATCGTGCCAGTAAGCAGCCTGGCTTGGTTTACTTTCGTTAGGACGTGTAAGTGCATGGGTGGAGTTCGCGGATTGCGGCACTCCGTACCATAGTCCACTGACCCCGAGTATCGCCGCAATCATTACTGCGGAAACTTTAAGAATATTGCGCACCTTGCTCCTCCTCTTGTCGCGTTCTTGGTGCTTCCTCAGTCGCTCTCGGGCAGAATTGCTAACCAAAGTGGATTTCGTGCTGCACATTGTCTCGTATTTTCCATTCATGGTGACGTGATGAACTCGCGTGCGGTATAAAAGCTGTCTCGGGTGATCCAGTGTGGTTACAGTCGTCGGAGGCGTCCTGGGTAGGCCGGTTCACCGGCTCAGCCCGCGCTGCTTCGGCAAAGCTCGTCGCCGCCTTGCGGCGGGAGGGGACGAATCTGGTGCACAAGATTCGGCCCTGGAGCCTGCCGCTGGGGGACCGGGACCCTGCTCGTCGCCGGGTACTGGTAGAGGTACCCGACGCTGCCAGCTCGCCCGCTATTCGTCGTGTCGAAGTTGTCCGTCGAACGCATCACCGACCACCACCGATCCCGCTCCCTTCCCGCAGCCACTAGGCGGTTCGCGGACGCGGACCATGCGGTGGGAGATATTTGTGTTCCTCTGTCTAGACCCAATGCCGTTGACTTTAGGGATCCGGTGGCGGTTTCACGGCTGGGATGATCTTGACTGCTTGGTGTGACGTCCTGGTCGGCTGTACAGGTTTGGGACGGCCGGGGTTCCAGGCTGGGAACTTGGACATCTTGCGTTTGACCTGGCGTAGGACGGTCCGCAGCCGTCGGGGTGGGTTGATTTCCTGCCACAGCTCGGTGCAGAAGTGGGTGATCTCGGCGGTCAGGTGCTCAGGGGGGAAAAGCGCCGGTCAGCGAAGTGACGCTGCGGCGGGCGGCGCGCAGGGCGGCGGCGAAGGACAGTCGGTCGGGATCGATCGGGGTGGCGTGGTGGAGGGCTGCGGTGTGCATCAGGGACCGCAGTGCGGTGTGAACGGCCAGGTGCGCGTAGATCTCTTGCTCTACCAGGTCGGGGCTCTTGCTGGTCAGCACGTTGCCGGAGCCGATCTGGGTGGTCTTCCATTCGGCCAGGGTGGTCTCCGCTTCCCACCGCTCCGCGTACAGCGCGGCCAGTTCCCGGCCTGGGGCCGCGGTTGGGTCCATGAGCGTGGTGGCGAGTCGGTAGTGCTCGTCCGGGGCGCGGCCGGCATCGTCCAGGACGTACTCGACCACCCGGACGCGCACGTCCTGGACCGGTTGCCTGCTGCGGCCCCGGCCGCCGTGCACGGTGGCGATCCACGAACCGTCCGCGAGGACCTGTTCGGGTGTCAGTTTCCACAGCTTGGGCACCCGCCACAGCAGGTCGGCGCCGGTTGCCGCGAGCTGCTTCCACAGATGCACCCCGGGCAGGCCCCGGTCTGCCAGTACCAGCATCCCCGGCCGCAGGCTGCGGGCGAGCTCGGCCGCCAGGCCCCGTTCACCGGACCGGTAATGCCCGACCTCGGCATCGGTGACCACATGCGTCCCGGACTCGATCAGCGCCACCACCCGGGCCAGTGGGTACCCCGACGGTCCCCCCGTCCGGGCCGCCGGCCGACCCAACGCCTCCTCGTTGGCCGCAGTGTCGGCCACCTCGAGCGTGGTGCCGTCGATCGCCATCAACCGCAGTCCCCGCCAGAACGCCCCCGGCGTCGACTCGTCCGCCACTCCCGGCCCCACCTGTGCCAACAGCTCACGCAACGGGGCGACACCGAGGTTCTTCCGCGCCCGGAAAACCGCTGCCTTGTCCGGGATGCGCCACCCACCCCACCCGCCATCCCGCCGGGCCGGCTCCGCCAGCTTGCGCAGCACCTCCCGGTACGGATCCGGGGAGAACAACGCCTTGCCGAGCATGAAGTACACCATCAGCCGCGCAGGTAACAGCCGGACCCGGGCCTCCCGCGACTCCGTCTTGGACAGGACCACATCCACCAACTCCGGCGGATAAACCGCCGTCAGGTCTCCCAACACCACACGGTCCACCAGCCGAACAGCCACGGACACCACCCCCTGTATCCGTTGAACCACCATCAGCAACCTATGTCAACGGCATTGTGTCTAGACCGGGAGCTCGATTGGCCGCGGTGGGGGATGACCAGGCCGGTGCCTCCGGCAGCCGCTGCCCGCGATCCACGGACGCGTTTGCCGGCGGCGGCCTACGTGCCGGCCAGCTCCCGCGCCTTGCAGTCGTTCGAGGGCGTGTGATCCCGGGCAGCGACCAGGGTGCCTCCACTATCAGTACGCACCCAGGACAGCCCTTAGTCGATTTCACTAAAGGGCTGTCCCGGGAATGATCCATGGCATGCCGGTCGAACTGGCGGTCTCTTGGGCGACCCAGCCAGTTGAGGTGGCGCAGGGCGGGCGACTGTCCAGCACGTTGCGGTGGACGCGGCGAAGGCGTGCTCGAAAAGTACCGCGTGATCACACGCCAGCTACGGCGCCTCGTCGCATTGTCGAAATACGCGCCCAGCAGACTTCCGCGGGGCCCCGCAAGAGCCAGCATACTGAGGAGGGGTGCTCATATTACGGCACAGAACCTCTTTAGGAATCCATCAGGCGGTGGCATATCCATAAGCGATATCCTCTGCAGTCCCGTTGGAACCGTTCTGATGCCACGAGCGAATGGTCACACGCACACCTTCAGGGATGTTGTAAGAACCGGAACCATATACGCCGTCATCAGATCCAGAAGTGTCCCATGTAACGATCTGGTGATTTCCTGCAGAGTCAGACCAGTAGACGGAGCCGCCGGCACGGTGACCGTCGGATGCAGTGTCCCAGACTTTCCAGGAGTCACCATCGTGATAGAAGGACGTTTGTGCACGCCAGGTGCGGAGACCTGAAGAGTCCATATCTATGCTCACTGCCGACCCATTACTTCCAGCGTATGCCGGCGTACTTGCCAGCATCACGGCACCAACTGCAGCAAGCACTGTAATTACCTTTTTACTCTTCATTTTGACTCTCCCGTTTTGTTGATCCTGTGTGCCATTTGTTACCGCGAGGCGGCAGCAGGAAATCCGGTGCCCATTTCCTCTTAAATAGGGAGATGGTTCAAGAACCCTTTGGTGGGTGGACATGAATATGTCGTACAACTTGCGGAAGGGATTCGCTGGCGCACCAAAGGCTTGCCCTCGATGGCGAGATCATCTATTTGCCTCGAACCTATGCGTGTCGCCAGCTGCGTCCACGCTCAGGGGTCATGCCGAACTTGTCTGCCGGTGAGGAAGAAGCGACGCGCTGCCTCACGATTCGAAGAACATAGATGCCTGCTGACGTCATGTCAAGGCGGTTAGCGGGGCAGGAAACATGCCCGACAAGTCTGTTCTGTTAAGCAACAGAAGGGCTGACATCGAAATGACATTCAATCAACATGACCCACATGTAACTTACCTTCTGTGAAGCCCTTTGGGGGACAGAAGGAGTGGGAGGCTTTGATGAGTCTGGCTACTATTGATCAGTCGGAATTTGTCCTTTCGGCTGCAGATGCTCGGCAGATCTGGGATCTGTCCATTCGGGCCGCCGAGTTGCAGAGTGCTGAGGCCACCGAGGTGGCTGACCTGCTACTAGACATACCGAAGACAGTCCGTAATGGTTTGCTTCAGTTTGCTTCAGGGCGATCCCGCAAGGGCTACTTTCTCTTGAGCGGGCTGGAGATCGGGGATCTCCCTCCTACCCCCGACAAGCATGGCTCTACGGTGCTTGCAAGTCATGGAACCTCGGGCACGTTGAAGCTAGTCGCAGATCTGGTGGGCTCCCTGATTGGCTACCAGGATGAGAAGAACGGCGCGTTGATCCATGAGGTGCACCCGGTTGCGGGCGAGGAGAAGCGCATCGAGAACAGCGGTTCGGTTGCATTCGACTTCCACACGGAAAATGTGCATCACCCGCTGCGCCCCGACTTCCTCGGTCTGATCTGTCTGCGCCAAGATCACGACGGCGTGGCTGCTACGCGGGTGGCCTCCGTTCGCGAGGCGGCGGAGCTGTTGACGGGCGATCAGCAGGAGGTGCTGCGTTCTGCTCGCTTCACCAGCACCTATCCGACGTCATTTGCGCGGAATATTTCCGGCCCTCGCCCGACTGCCGGCCCTCACCCCGTCCTGTTTGGGCAGAACCGTGACCTGTTCATGCGGTTCAACTCCCACAACACCACGGCACCGGATGCCGAAGGTACCGCTGCCTTGCAGGCCTTCTCGGCAGCGCTGGAATCAGTCTGCCAGGATGTCATCCTTCGGCCGGGCGACCTCGTCCTCGTCGACAACCATATTGCAGCGCACGGGCGTTCCTCATTCACCCCCCGCTATGACGGCCAAGATCGCTGGCTTCGTCGTTGCTACTCGTTGCGGGCGATCCCGCGGTGGGCAGAGCAAATGATGCCAAAGAAGCGAGTAATTCCGGATCTAGCACGCATAACCGGGATCCTCTGAACGCGTGAGCATGAGCTCTTAAGAACATTGAATTGAGCGATGATGGAACTGTCACTGAATGTCATCGACGCGGCAGGGCTCATGGCGGTAGCTGCTGCTGCCGGCTGGGTGGATGCTGTAGTCGGTGGTGGCGGACTGTTGCTGATACCTGCGTTGTTGCTTGCGTTTCCTCATATGACACCTTCCGTCGCCCTGGGTACCAATAAGCTAACCGCGATAACGGGCACCGCGGTGGCCGCTGTCACGTACGGGCGCCGGACAAAGCTGCCTCGCTCTCTGGCTCTACCGGCGGCACTTATGGCGGTGCCGGCTGCAGGTTTCGGCGCTTTGACCGCCTCAGCAGTGCCAGATTCCTGGTTCAGGCCTGTGGTCATGGCACTACTCATCGGGGTGGCGGCGTTCGTCACGTTGCGCCCTAGCTTCGGATCCGTGATCGAGGACGCCGATGTCATCACCAGACGGCGGAGGCTGATGGCCGTAGCCTTTGCTGGCTGTGGCATCGGTTTCTACGACGGCGTGTTCGGGCCCGGTACCGGAACGTTCCTCATCATGATCTTCACGGGCTTGCTGTCCATGGAATTTCTACAGAGTTCGGCGCTGGCGAAGGTCGTGAACGTCGGGACGAACCTTGGCGCTCTCGTGGTCTTTGCTGCGAAGGGCGACGTCTTGTGGACTCTGGGTGCCGGCATGGCGGTCTGCAACATCGCGGGCGCCGCTCTCGGAGCTCGGACGGCGTTGAAGAGGGGCTCAGGCTTCGTCCGCTGTGTCCTACTCGTCGTGGTCACCGTGATGGTGTTCAAGCTCGCCATCGACCAGTTCGGATGAGGATGCCGCGCATATACGACTGCCAGGGCCGGTCCCTGCCAAACTCTGTCGAATTGGGCCAAGCGGGCGACCCCGGGCAGCTGCGCGCCGAACTCGCCGCGTTGCGTGCGGCCGGGGCCCCGCTGGCCGCACGCGAGGGTCGGCGGGTCCTCGCCCTCCACAGTCCTGGGGGCGATCACGAACGAACCGATCCTGGAGGGCCCGGGCTGCACGGCTTCGCCGCGACGCGCTGGCTCGCTCACACGCCCCTGCTTGCTGGCGTACTACGGTCCCTGCCAGCCACCCTGCGTTCAGTACGTCTGCTGGCGCTGGCTCCGGGAGCCGTCTTCACGAAGCTGCAGGTGGCGAAGAACGGCCCGCCATGGGGCCTGTGCCGCTTGCACCTGCCCCTGGTCAGCAGTCCCGGATCGCAGGTCGTCTTCGCTGACGGCAACAGTAAGTGGCAGCCCGGTTCGCTATGGTTCGTCGCTTCCTGGAGACAGCACGCCCTGGTTAACGGTACGGATGAGGAACTTGTCCATGCGGTGATCGATCTACATCACACGGCGTCCTTGGCCAATCTGTTTCCCTCAGACCTCCAATTCAGCCTACTCGGTCCCGCCGCACTCGAACGGAGTCCCGTGGCACCGCTCGGCCCCGATGAACTCCGCCGCTTCAGCTGCCGCTTCCCGTTGCCGGAAACCTTCATCAACTGGGAGCAGCCTGGGCACTTCTTGCCCCGTAGCGCGATGCGGCATGTCGTTCCAGCCGAAATCGTGCCTTACCGGGGCGAGCTGCGACTGATGGTGGCAGGACATCCGTTCTGCACGTTGGAACACCTCGGCCACGGCGAGTTCCGCATGTGCGGATGGAGCGAGGAACGCACCCTGCAGGTCCGGGAAGGGACCGGTGGTCCGGCTACCGTGGTAGCGCAGGCGCGTGAGGGTGCGAACTCCTACACAACAACCCTGCCCGCGGCGGTGGCTTAATGAGCCGAAAGCTCCGCCAATGCGCCGTCGAATCGCGCGAGCCGCGTCCTAGCACCGATCCGTTGGCACAGAGCTGCGCCCTCCTTCAACAGCGCCTCGGCCTGGGCGGGATGGTCCTCCGCGCGGTGAGCGGCAGCCAGACTCAGCAGCACCTCCAGTTCTAGGAGTGGGTCCTGGATCTCGCGAGCCATCGTCCGCGCGGTCTGGAGGCCTTCCCGTCCCTGCGCGGTGCGGCCCGCGCGCACGTCCACAGTGCCCAGTCCGAGCATGGCGGCGCACGAACCGCTGAGGTCGCCCAGGTCCGTGGTCGCTTCCAGTGCGCTGGTGTACAGCTCCAGCGCTAGGGTGAGATCCCCGCGGGCAGCAGCGAGGTCGGCGCGGGCCAGACGAACCTGTCCGGCACTGCGCCCCCGGAAGGATTCGGTCATGCGCTCCGCGTCGCGCAGGGCCGCCTCCGACTCGTCGTAGGCTCCCAACTCAAGGTGGGTCTGGGATATCCAGCGAAGCACCTGGGTCTGGGCCTCGAGATCCCCGGCGTCGGCGAGCGCGGGAAGGCACTCGCGCCACTGTGCCAGAGCCCTCTTTGTGTGTCCCAGGATACGGTCAGCACTGGCGACCTTGCGCAGCGCCAGGGCGTGCCCGTGCCGCTCACCTACCTCGGCAAACAACCAGGCGGACCGTTCCAGTAGAGGCGTCGCGACGTCGTAACTACGTCGGGTCAGATGCAAGTCTCCCAGCCCAAGGAGCAGTGCGGCTTCCCCCCGATGGTTGGCCTGGCGGCGTACGGCAGCCAGAGCGACTTCGTGCGTACGCTGCCAATCGTCGAAATGGAACCGCACGCTGAACAGGCAGCGTGCGGTCGCCGCCAGATCCCACGCGAGCTCGTCGTGGTCGTGCTCGGCAGCTCGAACGCACAACGCACTGAGAAGACTGCGATTCTCCTCATACCAGCCCAGGGGATCGGCTCCTGCGTACCCGACGACGTCCGCGGCCGCTGTGGGCCGCACATCAAGCGCGTGCACCACAGTGAAGTCGCCGCCGCACACCTCACGATGGGCCAGGTCGGCCAAGGCCAGTGCGGTCGCAGTGGCCCTGCGCAGGGCTGAGCAACGCTCCTCGCTCGGCTCACTCTCCGCCAGGCACTCTGCGGCGAACAGCCGTACGAGGTCGTGCAGGCGGAAGCGTACGTTCGTGCTCTCCGCGGGACTGACAACGTCCACTAGTCGGGCATCCAGAAGTTCTCCCAGGGCGTCCTCCGCCTCCAGGAGTGCATCGCCCAACAGGGGCGCGCACACCCACTCGGCAAAGTCGGCGCTGCCCAACAGCGCCAGCCTGCGGAACAACCGCCGTGCCTGTGGGCTCAGCCCCTGGTGAGAGAGTTCCAGGGTGCTGCGGACCTCAAGCCCCTCGTGCGTGAGCTCGTCCAGCCGTCGTCGCTCATCGGCTAGCCTGGCGGCCGCCCTTCGTAGAGGCCAGTGCGGCCGAGAAGCCAGCTTTGCAGCCACAATGCGCACCGCCAACGGGAGCCCACCGCAGTAGTCGACGAGTTCCCGTACGACGTGCGGTTCGGCCGCCAGTCGCTCCTCGCCCACCAAGCGGCCGAGGAGACGTCCAGCCTGACCGGGCTCCAGTACGCCCAACTCCAATATGCGGACGTTGGGAACCGTCGTCAGCCGCATCCGGCTGGTGACCAGAACAGCGCAGCTACCCGTGCCGGGTAGCAGAAGCGTGATCTGCCGGGCATCCTCGGCGTTGTCTAGGAGTAGGAGCATCCGCCGGCCGGCAAGGCGGCTACGCAGCAGCGCGGCGCGTTCGTCAGGAGAGTCAGGAATGGCTGGCCCGGACAGCCCCAGCTCCCGCAGAAATCGGCCCGCCACCTCATGGGCCGAGACCGGGGTGGTGCTCATGCCGCCGAGGTTGACGTATAGCTGACCGTCCGTGAACACCTCGCGCAGCTGATGGGCGGCGTGCACGGCGAGTGCGCTCTTCCCCGTCCCGCCCGGGCCTACAACGACGACCACCGGGGCGGTGGTGCTGTGGGGAACAAGTGCCGAGCGCAGGAACGACACCGCCTCCTCCCGGCCCACGAACTCCTCGATGTCCCCAGGTAGCTGGCTAGGCACGCGAGCGAACTCGCCGAGCGACGCCGAAGCTGCCACTGTCGTCGTCGGGAGAGGCGCTGCCGACTCGCTGCCATGACTTTGCGCAGGGACGGCCTCGGTGGGACGCCGGCGGACGGTCTCGTGAACACTGACGCCCCGCAGATTGCCGTCACCGGTCAGCACTAGCTGGAAGGCATGCCGCAGGTCCTCGCCGGGCATGACTCCCAGCTCGCGATCGAGGAGCTCCGCAGTGTCCTGGTACAGCTGGAGGGCGTCAGCTTGCCGACCGGACTCGGCCAACGCGCGCATCAGCTGAGCGCGCGGCCGCTCCAGCAGAGGGTGCTGTGCAACGAACGGAAACAGTTCGGTTATTACGTCCTCGTGCAGACCCAGCCTGAGTTGCAGGTCTGAGCACTGCTCGCGCAGGGCATAGTACTCCTCCTCTAGGCGGCGGATTTCCGGCTCCCACACCCGACAGGCCGAGCCCGAGAGGACCGGCCCCCGCCACAAGCCGATCGCCGACTTCAGCAGGGACAGGGCAGGGAGGTCCTCTCCGGCGGCATGCCGGGCTCGGGCTTCGGCCTGAAGAGTGCGGAACTCCATGAAGTCGATACGGACACGATCTCCAGGCATCAATTCGTATCCGGGGCGCCGCGTAGCAATGACATCGAACCCCACACCGCCCTGTCGGAAACTCCGGCGGAGCGAGGAGATACTTGCGGCGATTTGATTCGCCGGATCCGCCGGTAGATCCGACTCCCATATGCTTTCGGCAAGGTACTCGATGCTTACGCGCCGCCCTGCATTCAAGGCCAATGCGCCGAGAACGGACTTCGGGCGCGGCGCTGACACTTCAAGTATCTGCTGGTCAACACGCACCTCTAGGGCCCCTAGGATGCGGACTTCCAACAGGCCGTCCCCCGACGGCACTGCTGATGGCACTGGTCCTCCGTAAACTTTACATTACATTGAGTGACAGTAGTATCACGCGTCGCAGGCGGAATCCAGCATGTGTGACCTTGATCATTTGCTGAGGCAAGGGCACGCGTTGCGGCGCGGGGCGACCGAATAGCAATTGAAGCTGCCGGGATCGGGTCGCAGCGCGTCAGGCAAGGCCCTGTCGTGAGCAACCTCGCTCCGCGGGCGCCCCGCAAACTCCGCTACTCGTAGTGCCGTGGCGACCCTCGCCGCGCTGGCCTTCGAACCAGCCATCCGGCGCCGACGCGCGCCGCGCTTCGCGAACAGCATGTGAGCGGTGCGCCGCGGCACGGATGAACGGCGGATGACCCCATGTGTAGAGCGCTGTGGCCACTGCGTGTGCTCACCCTCAGGCCCGCAACGTGCACAGGCGTGGTGGAGTTGCCGACCTTGGTCTGATCGTGCCAGAACATTGGCAGGCCGCCGATGCAGCTCTTCCTTCCTGAACCGCAGATAGCCCCACCCGCCGCCCGGCCCGAACTCCACGCAGGGAGTCGAGCCAGAGTTCTCCAGGGCCGGTCGTCGTCGATGAATGCGGACTGGACGGCGTAGGTGTTCACCTCGAGCCACCAAGGGCAAGGCCGTGGCCCGTGCGCACCCTCCGGGAGGGTGCTCGTGCGAGGGTCGCCCTTGACCTGGTTCAGGTGCTTCTGGGCGTCGGCTTGGAAGGAAAGCAGGCACACCCGTTTGCGAGCCTCCGCCACACCGCTGTCGACAGGGGCGTCCACCTCACCCCGCCATTGTTGGTGCGCGGCCACCTTCACGCCCAGCGCGTCATTGAACACCCACCGTGCCGCACCAGCATGCCGGGATAACTCGTCCACCTGGGCTGGGGTGGGGCCCAGCGTGAACCAGAAGGCCTCGAAGACCCCTTGCTGCACTCCCCGCCCCCTTTCAACCACGCGCACAGGCCAGGTGCTTGAGACTGTAGAGCCCCCCTCTGACAATCGACCTGATCTGCGGTTGGCCCCCTGGCCCGGGGCCTCCACCTGAGGTGATTGCGTTGCTACGCCGCATCTTCGCTGGCCCCGCACGCCAGGTCGTCCCGACGCCCCTGCCCCGCGCCGCACAAGAGAATGACGGCACCGCGCCTCGGTGAGTGTGCAGTTCTCCGGGTCAGCCGCAGTCGTTGATAGCGGTGCCCTCGCAGCCAAGACCAAATACACCAATCAGTGACTTCAACGGCGACGGCCGGGACGAGGCACCGTCGCACGGCGTCTTGCCTCGCGCCCGTGGCTACGTCCACCCCGCCGCCTCCGCCGCAGCGACCGCAGCCATCTCAGCAGCCTCGGCCTTGGTGTTCAGCCCCTCGTCCCGCCCCAGGGCACTGCCGCCAGCTGCCTCCGCTGCGGCCAGCGAGGCCTGGAGTGCGCTTCGGTAGGCGGCCTCGGCTAGCTCCCCACCGTCGTCGTGAGCCTTTGCCACCTGGGCAGCAATCATGGCGGTAGCGGCGGCGTTGCGGGCGCAGCGTGCGTCGGCTGCCGGGTCGAGGGTGGTCTCGGCCAAGGCGTCGACGGCCTGGCGGGACAGGCGCAGCGCGTGGGCTGCTTTCGACGCCGGGCTGTTGGGGACGAGCTTGGCCTGGCTGGCGTCGACTCCGGCATGGCGGCACGCTGCCACAGCACGGTCCACCGCGCTCCGCGCACGGGCGCTGTGGCGGGCCCGCAGGGCTGTTTCAGCCGTGGCCGTTGGTTCCTGAGCCGTGGTGACTTCGGTGCCGTGGGGTGCGGTCATGGCCTCTCCTTGTCTCCCAAGAGCGCTCGTCGGCGGCAGGGTGGCATGCGTTCCCCGAACAGACCAGAGCGATGCAGCGACTGATTGACCGAGGCAACAAGATGCCGCTGTCTGGCCGGGCGTTACGGTTCGGGTGAGTCCCCGTAGAGAGGCAAGCGGATGAGCTCCCCCGTGTCAGAGGCAGTCGCGACTCTCGCGCAGCGGTACGTACGCCATGCTCCGCTCTCAGCCGGCAAGGCTTTTCTTGTCGGCCGGTACCTCAACCACCACCTTCAGGAGCACCCCCGCCGCCGCCTCACGCAGACGGAGTTCGGCGCTCGGGTCGCCGTCGACACCCAGGACCTCATCCAGCGGTACCTCTACCTGTTCGGGGTCTGGGAGCCACACATGACCGGCTGGCTGCGACGGCGGCTACGGCCAGGGGACACGTATATCGATGTCGGCGCCAATATCGGCTACTACACCCTCCTTGCTGCGCACCTCGTCGGGAACGGGGGACAGGTCGTCGCCGTTGAAGCGTCGCCGGTGTTCCACCGGTTGCTGCTGCGGAATGTCGCACTCAACGAGTACGGCAATGTCCGCGCGATCAACGGTGCGGTCTCGGACAAGGAGGAGACCCTGAAGTTCGTACTGGCCAGCTCAGCCAACATGGGAGCCAACAGCATCGTTCCCTACGAGGGGCAGGCCGAGTCGACCTTCGAGGCGGTGGCACGACCGCTGCCGGATCTTCTCACCGAGGATGAGATTCGGCGAGCCCGCGTGATCAAGGTCGATGTCGAAGGTGCCGAGGGAAGCGTCGTGCGGGGGATGTCTGCGATGCTGCCGCTGCTTCGGCCTGACGCGGAGATCACAGTCGAGGTGACACCTGACCGGATGGCGCAGTTGGGCGATTCCGCCGAGGAGCTGATGGAGACGCTGAGCGCGCACGGCTTTCACCCGTACCGGCTCGTCAACGACTACGCCCCGGAGACTTACCCGGCGGCGATCCACGGTGCCTCCCGAGTTCCGGAGCGGCTCCACGGATCCGTCACGGGCGAGAGCGATTTGATCTTCTCCAAGGTCGACGCCGAGACGCTCCCCTGACGCGCGGACGGCCCGGGAACTCCGATGCGCGGGTTTCCGGGCCGTCCGTTTTGTAGCGGCGTCAGCAGAAGGCCGAGACTGGCAAGTGCGGTCCGTCCTCGCCAGGCTCGGGAGCAGAGTTGCTCGCTGTCGGCAGGCGATGGCCGCGGCTCTCCGCCACGCGGAGGATGTCGCGGAGTGCCCCGGTCAGGTCGAAAGCCAGGAGGCGCAGTTCCCCGGTCTCGGCATCGTCGGCCGCCAGCACGTCCAGGGCGTGTTCCAGTAGTTCGGCGCTCAGGCCGAGTTGTACCGCCTCGGTGTTGTCGGCGAGGCGCGACAGGTAGCCGCCGTCGGTGGCGGGACTTAGGAAGCAGGGTTTGCCATCGGGCCCCGACCAGGGCAGAAGGCGCAGTTCGTTGTGGACGGTCATCCTCCCGTCCCCCTCTCTTCGCTCATGGTGTGGTGGGTGGTGAAGACGGCGTCGGCCCGGTCACCAGGAAGCACCAGGAGCGCCCCCTCGACCACCCGCCCGCCGGCGGCGACCGTCACGCGCTCGATCGAGAGCACGGCCATGGCGGTACTGATGCGCAGGGTCATCGCTTCCTCGTTGGTGGGGAGGCGGGCGCTGATCCTCTCCCGGACCTCGGCGAGAGGCGGGTGGGGTGCGATGCCGGAGACCAGGCTGTCGCCCTCAAGCGGTTCGGCGGCCTCGCGTCCGTCGTCCTGTGCCGTGTCGCCGGGTACATAGACCCGCCTCAGGCTGTGCGGGGATTCACCTTCGAGGCTGAGGTAGCGGTACTCGATCAGCGCGGCACCGGCCGGCACCTGCATGAGTTCGGTCAGGATTCCCCGGGCCTTCAACCTGGCCGTACGGACACTGACACGCAGACCTGCCGCCGCAGCGGCGTGCACGTCGGCCGTTCGGCTGCCGCCGACGTACGTGATCCGCTGGAGCGGCTGCCGGACGAAGTTCCCCAGGCCGTGGACCTTCTCGATCAGGCCTTCCCCCTGGAGGACCGCGAGGGCGTTCCTCAGGGTCGGGACGCTCACCGTGTAGCGCGATGCGAGCTGCGACTCCGAAGGGAGCCGATCCCCGGCCTTGATCCGGCCGGTGGAGATCTGGGCCCGCAGCTCATCGGCGATGAACTGGTGGCGATACGCCATGGAGTGGATCACCACCTTCTCTGTGTCCTCAGGGCGAGGAACTTGGTGCGGGGGTGCATGGTCAGCGACTCGCCCGACTCGAAGAGGAGTCGTTTGGCGCCGCCGGGCAGTTGATCGAGATCGATCACACGGCAGGGCCGACCGCCGACCTGGACGACGTCGCCGATCCGCACGCTGCGTGACGTGATCTCGACAGGGCCGGCTATGGCACCGGGCGTCAATCGGCTCACAGCGCCACCTCGACGGGCGAGCCGTGCTCATCCGCCCGGTGGCAGGGGCAGACGCATGACTCGTAGATCACAGGGACGCCTGCGGGCGCTTCGATCGGGTCCGATTGCGCGCACTCGGGGTGGACTCCGATCAGGCACGCACTCGACCGGTAGGGGGCGCTTCTCCCGTGCGTCATGTGCCGCGGCCGGGGCGCCATCACATCGCCTCCGCCAACACGAACCAGATGCCGGCTGCGTACCCCTCGGGGAGCAGCGTGGACATCCGGGTGACGCGCTCCTCGGCGGCCAGAACGTAAGGCCGGACGAGTGCGGTCTCCTCGCCCGCCAGGACGTCTTGGCGGCTCCCGGTCCGTGGCATCCGCGCTGTGGAGCAGTCGACACTGGCGACGTGAACAGCCTTCGGATCGGCGGGAGTTCCGGACCGGCGATGGCGGCCCTTCGAGCGGTACCGCTCACTGGTGCGAGAGACGGCACGGCGGATACGGTTGAACACGCTGATCAGCTCCTATCGCTGATGGCCAGGTCCCCGGACATCGCCCGTCGCGGGGACCGTCTTGTGTACGAGGGCCCATAAGGTGCGGCCGCTGAGGCTGCTGGCGAAGAGCCCGAACCGATCCGCCTTCGCCATCACATGCAGCACCTCCCGCCAGGACTCGGGAGGGAACGACTCCGGAACCTCCGCTTCGATCGACGTGTATCGGGTGTGGCGCTCAATGCGTGGGATGAGCCCGAGGGCGGACAACCGGGCGGCGATGGCCTCGGCGCTTACTTCCGAAGCGGACAAGGGGTCCTCCGTCGCCAGGCGATCACGTTGCGTCAAGCTAGTTAACTAGATTAGAGCTAGTGGACTAGATTTTCCATATGCCTGAGCAGCCGCCGTATCTGCGTATCGCCGACGTGCTCCGACAGCGCATCGCGGAAGGCGAGTGGACACCGGGGGACCGGCTTCCTTCCCGCGCCCAGATCGCACAGGAGTGCGGGGTGGGGGACAACGTGGTCCGCCGAGCACAGGAACTGCTGATCTCTCAGGGTGTCTTGGAAGGCCGGGCAGGCTCAGGGACGTACGTCGCCGAGCCCCGGCAGCGCGTGCGGGTGGTCCGTTCCTCGGCGCGTGAGGAACGCGGTGGCTCCCCGTTCCGGGCGGACATGCAGGCGGTCGGCAAGCGCGGCGACTGGGAGAGCCGGACCGAGGCGAAGATCCCCGCCCCTGCGGAAATCGCGGCGCGTCTCGGCATCGCCGAGGGAGATCCCTGTGTGCGCACCGATTACGAGTTCCTCGCCGACGGGCGGCCGGTGCAACTCTCCACAAGTTGGGAGCCGTACGAGCTCACCGGCGGGACCCTCATCGTCCTTCCCGAAGGCGGCCCGCACGCGGGGGCAGGCGTGGCGGACCGCATGGCGGAGATCGATATCACCGTGAGCCATGCCGTGGAGCAGCCGGAGCCACGGCAGGCGAACGCCGAGGAGGCGTCTCTCCTCGGCATCCAGAAGGCGTCGTTGGTCACGCACATCCGGCGGACGTACTACAGCGACGACGGGCGGCCGGTGGAAACGGCGGACATCGTCGTACCAGCGGCGCTCTGCGAGATCGTCTACGAGGTTCCGGTCCGCCACTGACCTTCGGCGGGGTAGCTCCACCCGAGGTCCGCGAGCGCGCGCGCCCTCGCCTCCACGACCGCCATGCGCGCGTCGCGCTCGGCTGCCTCCATATGGGAGGGCTGGCTCGTCGCCTGTCCAGGCCACTTGCGGTAGAGGAGACCCACCTCCGGGGAGAACCAGCCACGGCTCGTCGCGTTCAGGGCCATCAGCAGCCCGGTGTCCTCGGATGCCGGAAGCGCCATCCAACCTCCCAGGGCGAGGAGCAGGTCACGGCGCACGAAGAGGGTCGCCGGGTGCACCTGGGCGCGGAAGCCGTTCGCCTTCCAGTACTCCAGCACTTCGCCAGGCTCGATCGGGCCGGCGTCCGGGTCGCCCGGGAAACCGGCAGTCGAGCCGTCAGGCAGGAAGTCGAGCACGCGGGACGTCGCCCAGCCGATCGACGCGTCCGCTTCGAGCGCGGCCAGGTCGCGGGCCAGTGCGCCAGGCGCCAACTGGTCGTCGGCGTCCAGGACCTTGACGTATTCGCCGTCCGCGTGGGCCATGGCCATCATGCGTGCGACGCCGGGGCCGCCCGGCCGCCCCTGACGGAAGACCACGCGCTCATCACTGTCGGGGACGTGCGGGCTGACCTGGTCCGTCTTGCCGTCTTCCTGAATGACCCAGCGCCATTCCCAGTCGTCGGGGAGCTCCTGCTCGCAGATCGACTTGTATGCGTCCGGCAGGAACTGCGCCGACGGGACGTGGACAGCGGTGACGATGATGACGCGCCGGGCCACGGCACTCACCACCTTTCCAGGGGAGTGGTGAACAGGAGTTCCGTGCGGTCGCCGGGCAAGGTGACATCGGAGATCTCCACGGCGCGGTCGTCGGTGTCGTACGAGGTTTTACGCAGGACGATGACCGACGTCCCGGGAGGGAGCTCCAACTCCTCGGCTTCTTCGGGCGTCGGTGGGCGGGCGGTGATCCGCTCCTCGATGCGGTCGAGCTCGATGCCGAGCGTCAGCAGTTGGTTCTGGGTGCCGCCGGGCCACGGCTCCTTCGTCTCGTCCAGGAGGTCGGGGTTCACGGCGACCATGTCGCGTACGAGGTACGAACTCACCAGGGCGAAGGGCGCGGTCTCCGCCGCGTACCGCGTCCGGTAGACCCGCTCGACCAGCGATGCGCCCTCGGATACCCCGAAGGCCTCGGCCAGACCCTTGTCCGCCTTGGCCTCCCCGTAGGAGGCGCTGAAGACGAGATCGTTCACCTGGAGGCCGGTGTCATGCTCCGTGGCGCCGGTCTGCAGCCGCTCCCGCTCGGGCTCGCGGGCACGGTTCTTCTCCCACTGATGGCGCAGGTTCGTGCGAAGGACGCGAGTGCGGGGCCGGCGGACGAAGTTGCCCCGGCCGTGTTGCTTCTCGATGAGCCCCTCGTCCTGCAAAAGGCGTAGCGCCTCGCGGATCGTGGGGACGCTCTTCCGGTGCCGCCCGGCCAACGCGGTCTCGGCCGGAAGCTTGTCACCCGGGCGCATCTGACCTGCGCGGATAGCTTCCCGCAGCTCGTCGGCGATCTTCTCGTACGCCTTGGCCATGTGGTGCTCACCGTTCCTGATCGAGGGGCGACGCCAGCATACGACTCCTTAAGAGGTCTTGACGACCAGGGAGCTCGTACGTCATAGTCCAAATCAACTCCTAAAGAGGTCTTGAGGACATGAACTCTTTAGGAGTTGCAGTGCCCGATGCCCGGAGGAAAGCCCGCAGGGGTGAGTACGAGGGCCGCATCCGCTCCTTGAGAACTCCACAGCGTGCCTTGAAAGAACAGCTCACTTGATCTTCGGCGCCGCCGTCCGAAACGGCGCCAACCCCCGGGGCGGGGCTTCCGCCCTGGGCCCGTCATCTGTTCCAAGGAGGTATCCATGCAGCTCGCCATCGGCGACGTCGTCCGCGACCGCAGCGACATGGCCCTTGCCACCGTGGCCGGACTGACCACCAGTGCGGAAGGCAACCTCGTCGCGCTCCGGCTCTCGGGCGGAGGCGTACGGCTGGCAGCGCCCTATGACCTGGACCTCGTGGCTCGCTACAGCCGACCGCCGACCGCTGCCCACACCGTCGTATCCGTGCTCGCACTGGTCGTCGCCCTGGCCACCGCCGTGGTCGGCTGGCGTTCCGCCTGGGCGCTCGGCGCTGATTGGCCGCTGGCCTTCCTCACGGGCCTCGGCTGCTGCACCGCCGTGAAACTCACGTTCCAGTCGTGGGTGCGCCTGACCGGGCCTCGCCGCTTCCGCGTCTGACGGCCCCTCGCACTTCTCAGCCGAGGACGGTGGTCGACGGGCCACACGATGCCCACCGCCCTCGGCTCTCCCATCCCATCCAAGCCCGCATCCAGGACTCAGGAGAGGTCGATGCGCACGTACGTTGGCGGCCAAGAGGCCGTGAACGCCGTTGAATTCGTCGAACTGGCCTACGGGTTCGAGTTCGACATCCCGATGCCCGAGGACTTCCGCGAACTGTTCCTCGGCATGCCGGACGAGACCCCCGAACAGCGCGCAGTCCGGCTCGCCGCAGCGGGTGACGTGCTGGGGGAACTGCGCGAGTCGAGTGACACCGATGAGGTGTCGCTGCTCAACACGCTCTATGCCGAGCAACTGATGAGCGTCGTGCAACTGGGGGACGGGGTCACGGCACCCCACCCCCCGTGGTCGAGGAAGGCCGCGTGAACGGGGGAGCACCGCACAGCGCGACCCTTCCGCCGCTGACGAGGGGCGAACGCCTACTGCTCGGCGCGGTCGCCCCGGCCGGTGCAGGAGTCGGCGGCCTCGGGCTGGCTTCCTCGTTCGACTCCGTCTCACAGACGGCGGAGCGATGGGGCTTCACCCACCCCTGGATGCTGCCGATCGGCATCGACTTCGCGATCCCCGTCTTCACCGCGGCGAACCTCCTGCTCGTCAGGTTCGGCATGCCGCTGGCCTGGGTGCGCGTGGTGCCGTGGGCGCTGACGCTCGTCACGTGCTGGCTGAACATCGCAGCCGGCTCCTCGCTCTCCGCCCGGATCGCACACGGGACGATGCCGCTTCTGTGGGTCGTCCTCAGCGAAATCGTCGCCCACGGGTACGCCGTGCGGATCGGCGCGGCCACGGGCCGGCGGATGGAACGTATCCGCCGCTCCCGCTGGCTCTTCGCACCCCGCGCGACGCTCGCGCTGTGGCGCCGCATGGTGCTCTGGGAGCTGACCGACTACCGCGAGGCCTTGCGGGTGGAGAAGCGGCGCTTGCTCGCCCGCGCCGAGCTGCGCGAGCACTACGGACACCGATGGCGCTCGCGGGCGCCGCGCCGTGACCTCGTACTTCTCCGGATGGGCGAACTCGACCCCGGGATGGCCCCAGACGAAAAGACCGGCGCGGATGAGCCCGAACGCCGCGATCCCCGGCCGCGTCGCCGCGCCCGGCACGACAAGAGCAGTCCCCGCATGAGCTGGGACGAAGCACTCGGCAAGGGACGCGCGGAGACCGCCGACTGGCCGTACGAACGCCTGGATGCCGAACGCATCCGCAAGGCGGTCGGTTGCAGCCAGGACCGGTCCCGTCGGCTGCGCGACGTCCTCAAAGCCGAACGCGAGGAGCAGATGCTTCCCGATCCGGCAAGCGTCTGACGCCGAAGACCTCACCTGTTGCCGGGCCCGGCCGCTGCTTTGGCGGGTAGGGCCGGGCCCGGCTGTCCCTCCGTCTGACAGGAAGGAACGTCAGTGAAACACGAGAGCGGTGACGCTCACGAGCGCGAACTGTTCGCGCGACTGGAGAAAGAGATTGCCACCCACTCCCCGGAGTCGGCGTCCGCGCCGAAGGACGGAGCACCGAGGCCTGTTGGCTCCGCTGAGTCGGTCGGTCCAGAACCCGGAGAGTCGGCCGACCCTACCGGCATGATCACAGTGGACCAGCCCGGCGGCCCCTCGGGCCCCGCGCTCGTGGACCGTGTCCTCGGCTCCAGACGGCGCCCTGTGATCCCCGCGTGGGTGCGGTCATGGGGCGAGTTCACCACCGCGGGGAAGGGGGTCGCCGCGTACGCGTGGCATGTAGCCGCCTATCACGCCGTACGAACGCCCTGGTACGCGCTCCGGCTCACCGTGCAGGCGCCGCTGGGAGCCGCACGGTTCCTCGGCAACGTGATGCGCTGGGTGTCGGACGCCGAGGGCGAGCCGCTGCGGCAGGACGCCGCCAGCCGTGAGGACGTCGGCGACTACCTCAAGCTCTCCCGGCAGCGTGACCGCCGGGTCCGGTGGCGGTCGATCGTGTCACTCGTCGCGGGCACCGTCGGGCCGATCGTCGCCCTGGCTCTGTACGTCCTCGCCCCGACCTGGCTGACCGCGCTCGCGATGGCGACCGGAGTGCTGACGCTCGGTCGGCTGGGACAGTCGGCCGACGCTCCGGTCATCAACCGGGCCGTCGAGATCCCGAAGGCCACCAAGCTCACGAGCGATATCGTCCTCCGCGCCCTGGGCTCCCTCGGCATCCCCGCGATCAACCAGGACCAGGCCAAGGGCGGCCCCGGGTTCACCTTCACCGCGCCCATCACCCGCGACGGCCCCGGTTGGCTCGCGGAGGGAGACCTCCCGTACGGAGTCACCGTGACCGACGTGGCCGACCGGCGCGAACGTCTGGCGTCCGGTCTGCGCCGCCCGCTCGGCTGCGTCTGGCCGGAGTCCGTCACCGACGAACACACCGGGCACCTCCGGCTGTGGGTCGGCGACCAGGACCTCTCGAAGACCCGGCAGACGCCGTGGCCGCTCGCCAAGTCCGGCACCGTGGACCTCTTCCGGCCGATCGACTGGGGTACCGACCAGCGCGGCCGATGGGTCGGCATCACCCTGATGTTCATCGCCGGCGTTATCGGCGCGATTCCCCGGATGGGCAAGACCTTCCTGCTCCGCCTGCTGCTCCTCATCGCCGCGCTCGACGTGCGCTCGGAGCTCCACACGTACGACCTCAAGGGCACCGGCGACCTCGACGCGGTCGGCGACCGCGTGGGCTACCGGCACCGGGCAGGCGAGGAGGAGGCGGACATCGAGTACGCCATCGCCGACCTCAGGCAGATCCGGGAGGAGATGCGGCGGCGGGCCAAGGTGATCCGGTCCCTGCCCAAGGACATCTGCCCCGAGTCCAAGGTGACGACCGAGCTGGCGTCGAAACGCTCGCTGGGACTGCACCCGATCGTCATCGGTGTGGACGAGTGCCAGGTCTGGTTCGAGCACGACAAGCACGGCGCGGAGTTCGAGGAGATCTGCGTCGACCTGGTCAAGCGCGGCCCGGCGACAGGCATTGTGCTGCTGCTGGCGACCCAGCGGCCGGACAAGGACAGCATCCCGAAGCCGATCAGCGCCAACGCCTCCGCTCGCTGGTGCCTGAAGGTCATGGGCCAGGTCGAGAACGACATGGTGCTCGGCACCGGCGCTTACAAGCGCGGCGTACGGGCCACCCTGTTCGCCTGGTCCGAGAAGGGCGTCTGCTACTTCCTCGGCGAAGGCGCGGACGCCCGGATCGTACGGTCCGCGTTCATCGACGCGGTGGAGGCCGACCGCATCGCGCTCCGGGCCCGTGCCCTGCGTGAACGTGCCGGAACGCTCGCGGGCCATGCCGCAGGCGAACAGCCGGAGGGCCCGGAATCCCCGTCATACGATCTGCTCGCCGATCTCATCGCCGCCATCCCCGACACCAGTCACAAGGTCTGGAACGAGGTGGCCGTCGCCGCCCTCGCCGAGTTGCGGCCCGGGGTATACGGCGACTGGACGGGCGAACAACTGACCCTCGCGCTCAAACCGTACGGCGTCCGCTCCGGCCAGGTGTGGGGCACAGCGGAGGACGGCAAGGGCGCGAACCGGCGCGGCATCAAACGCGCCGACCTTCTCAAGGCCATCGCCGAACGTGACGGCGGAGCCGCCGCGGCCTAGCCGTCCGCGCTGCTGGACCTAGCGGGTCACCCCGCTAGGCCTAGCACCCCCGCTAGCGGCCTCAATGGCCTCTGAGCTGCGCGCTAGCGCCTAGCGCCACTCCATGAACAACCCCAGAAACCAGCCTGGAGAGGGGTTTCCATGCCCATGTGGTTCGACCTCGTCATCGCTCTTCTGCTCATCACACTCAGCTACGCAGCCCTGTGCGCGGCCAGCCCCCTCGGCGCCTGCCGCAAGTGCGGCGGCTGGGGAGCCCGGGTCCGCGTCTCCCGCCTCAGCGGGCGGCTCAAGCGCGGGCGGGACTGCCGTCGCTGCGAGGGCTACGGACAGCGCTTCCGGATCGGCCGCCGCCTCTACAACACCGTCGCACGGCTGCACCGCGACGCCGCCCGTTGACACAGGGAGGACTTTCATGCGCCGAGTCCTGTACCTCGCACTGCTCGGTCTGCTGCTCGGACTCGCGGCCAACGCCGCCACCTCCGACACCGAGCCACCCTGCCCGGCCGTCTCGCCCGCACTCCCGTAACGGAGGCACGACGTTGACCTTCACGATCTCCGCCCTGCTCCTCTTCGGCGTACTGCTCTTCCTGCTCATCCGCTCGAAGTCGGTCGGGGGCGTCGCGGCCGTGGTCGCGGTGCTCTTCGGCTACTACCTCTCCCACACCCCGGCCGCGCCGGCCATCGACCAGTTCATGGCCGCCCTCGCCAACGCGATCCCGGACCTGGACTCGTAGGCGGGAGCTCCGTGCTCGATCCCCGGGCGGTCACCTTGCCGCCGCCGGGGACCGCCAGGCGTACGTCCGCGAGGAGTACCGCGTCCGGCGGCTCGCACAGAACCACTGAATCGGCCCGGGGCAGCGGTCGACGGGCCAACGAAGCCCGCTGCCCCGGTCCTCCCCATCCCATCCAAGGAATCAGGAGGTGCCATCAGGATGCACCACTTCACCCCACCCCCGGCAGTCCTTCAGGCCGCTGAGCGGGGCTGGCACGTCTTCCCGCTCGTCCCGGACGGCAAGCGCCCTGCTGTGTGCTCGTGGGAGTCCCGCGCCACGACCGACCCCGCCCGGCTCACACGCTGCTGGTCGGCCGGTGCCTACAACCTCGGGGTCGCCACCGGACCTTCCCGTCTGGTCGTCGTGGACCTGGATGTCCCCAAGGACGAGGGAGACCGTCCGCCTGCGGCGACGTCGGCCGGTGTGACCGGCGGCGCTGACTCGCTCAGCCGGCTCGCCGAGGAGCACGGCAAGCGCTACCCCTCCGACACCTACACCGTCCGCACCGTCAGCGGAGGCCTCCACCTCTACTTCACGGCCCCGACCGGCACCGCGCTGCGGAACACGGCGGGCAGGCTCGGCTGGAAGATCGACACGCGTGCGAACGGCGGCTACGTCGTGGGCGCGGGCAGCACAGTCGACGGCCGCTCGTACCAGGTCGTCCATGACGCGCTTCCGGCGCCGCTCCCGAGCTGGCTGGCGAAGCTCCTCGCCCCGGCGCCGCTGCCGCCGCAGAGGCCGCTGGACGTGTCGCTGCTCGCCGTCAACGGCCTCGACCGCTACCTCGCGGCTGCTGTGGCCGGGGAGGTCCAGCGGATCGCACGGGCCGTCAACGGCAACCGGAACACCGCCCTCTACCAGGCGTCCGTGGCACTCGGGCAACTCGTCGCGGGCGGAGAGCTGCCCGCGAGCGATGTGGTGGCGAAGCTCGCCGCCGCCGCTGTAGGGCAGGGCCTGCACGAGTCGGAGGCCCTGCGCACCATCGACTCCGGGCTCCGCGCCGGTGCGCGCAAGCCTCGCACCGTCACAAGGAGGGCTGCGTGAACCTCAGCATTCGTGACACCTATCTCGGTTGGCGCGAGCTGCCCCACGGACCGTCCTGCCTCCGACCGTCATGGACGGTCGACGTCCGCGAGGACGAGCACTACCGCTCGTCGTACGGCGGCGCGACCGGGCGGCACCGCTGCCCGAACGAGGACTGCGACCACGGGGGTTCGTACCCGCGTATGGCGGTGCGGGTGGTCTGTCTCACCTGCCACGTCGCTCACATCATCAGCGGCGAGAGTGCTGGCAACCACCGTATGACCACCCGGGAGACCGGATTCGGCGAGGCTCCGCGCAAGGCGGCCGGTCTCTACCTGTGGCCGGGGCAGCCCTGGTTCGACGCCGAGCCCCACGAATTCCTGGTCACCCGCGGCAAACCGCCTCGACTGACGGCATCAGACGTGGTCGGCGAGATCCACGAGGGACGCGGGCCGCGCGGAGGGAAGCAGTTCTCGGCCGTCGCAATGCCGACGCCGAACGGCACCTACGGGATCGGCGCAATTCGCTGGGAGCGGGCACGGGACGGCTTCACCTCCTGCTCCGCTGCCGCGAAGTGGATCGCCGCGCAGACCCGAGAGAGCGATGAGGCGAAGTGACCGACAACTCCAACACCACGCCCCATCTGTACTCCACCCACCCTGCCCCGGAGCCGCAGCCGTTGCAGCCCGCCCAGCAGCGCATCCGCACCGCCTGGACGGCCGACGAGCTGATGGCGACGGAGTTCCCCGAGCCCAAGTGGGCCGTTCCCGGGATCCTCTCCGAGGGCGTCAACCTCCTCGCGGGGCCGCCCAAGGTCGGCAAGTCCTGGCTCTCCCTGGGTCTGGGCCTGTCGGTCGCCGGTGGCGGTACCGCCATGGACACCATCCCGGTCGAGGGCGGCCCCGTGCTGTACCTGGCGCTGGAGGACACCCCGCGCCGACTCCAGACCCGCATGCGGAAGATCCTCGGCGGCCGACCCGCCCCGGCCACACTGACGCTCGCCACCTCGTGCCCGCCGCTGCCCCAGGGCGGGAACGAGGCGATCGCCCAGTGGCTCGACCGCAACCCCGAGGCACGGATGGTCGTCATCGACGTCTTCGCGAAGATGCGCGGACATTCGGCCCCTGGCGCCTCGGCATACGACGCGGACTACGCAGCCGTCGGACACGCGAAGCGGATCGCGGACCACTACGGCGTCGCCATGGTCCTGGTCCACCATGTGCGCAAGGCAGGCTCGGATGACTTCCTCGCCGAGGTCTCCGGCACGAACGGCCTCGCGGGCGCCGCCGACGCCACGCTGGTCCTGAAGCGCTCCCGCGGCCAGGCCGACGGCGTTCTCCATGTGACCGGTCGCGACGTGGACGAGGCCGAATACGCGCTCCGCTTCTACGCGGAGGCCGGAGCCTGGCAACTCCTCGAGGGCCCCGCCGCCGACCACACCATCGGTGACACCCGCGCGACGATCCTGCGCTTCGTCCGCGCGAACCCCGGGGCCAGGCCGAAGGCCATCACCGAGGGCACGGGACTGGAACCGGACCTCGTCCGCCAGACCTGCTCACGGATGGCCAAGGACGTCCAGCTCATCAGAAAGGACGGCGGCTACGTCGTGCCGTCCGAGAACGGGGGACAGGAATGACCAGTCACAGCCGTCACAGTGTCACCGCAGTCACTCTGCCCTACCTATTCCGGCCGGCGGAGATCGCCGAAGCCCTGGGGTGTTCCGAGTGGTGGGTGAAGGAACAGGCGCGCAAGCGGCGCATTCCGTTCACGCGCCTCGGCGGGGCCTACCGCTTCACCGCCGAGCACGTCGACGAGATCGTTCGGGTCTTCGAGGAACGCCCAAGCCGCGGAACGGAGTCCCCGCCTGAAGCTGCGCAGGGCGCCCGCTCCCAGCGCAGGCCCCAGACCGTGCCGACGGGCCTACGTCTCCGTGCCAAGCGTCCCCGCCGAGCCGTCGCGTTCGCGGCCGTCTGAATGCCCGGGAAGGAGAGAGACATTGGGGTACGGCGAGAAGCGCGGGGATTGGTACCGGGGTCGGTACTGGATCGCGCCTGGAGTGCTCCGCACCGTCGTGGATGCCAACGGCGACACCGTGCGATTCACGACGAAGCGTGAGGCCGCGAAGGCTGCGAACGACCACGAGGCGAAAGTACGGGATGGCTCCTGGCGCGATCCCCAGGCCGGCCGGATCACCTTCGCCGAGTACGTGAACGAGTGGTACGCGCGCCAGGATCTGGCCGCCTCCACCATGCAGAACTACAGGCGGCACATCGAGGAGCACCTTCTCCCGGAGTTCGCGGAGAAGACGCTGGCCGACATCAGATCGGTGGACGTCGCCGCATGGGAGAGGAAGGAGAAGGCGCCCTACGCGGCTTCCAGCGTGAAGACGTGGCGCGCGACGCTTCATCTCGTCTTCGCTGATGCTGTCGACGAGGGGCTGATCTCGGTAAACCCTGCCACCAAGCGGCGTGGGCGCGGGAAGCGCGCCGGACGCTCGCACAACCGTGGCCCGGAGAAGGTGGTGACCGACGCGCTGGGCATTCTGCTCATCGCTGAGCGGGCGGCGCTCCTGTCCGGGCGGGACGACGAGTTCGTGGCCGTGGTGCTCATGGGCTACACCGGAATGCGGTGGGGTGAAATCGTAGGGCTGGAAACCAGGTTCGTGCGCAATGCGGCGGTACGGGTGGAATGGCAGTTATATGAGCTTGACTCGGGTGAGTTGCACCACTGTCCTCCCAAAGACGACTCATACCGGACGATTGATATCCCGCATTGGCTCTCCTCTCTGGTCACCGGGCATCTGTCCGGTGCCGGTTCACGGCGATGCGAGTGCCACGGTCGTACCCACGTGTTCAACGGTTACGGTCTCGCCAATGGCGCCGCTCGGCAGCCCGGCCCGAAGGTGGTCGACGTTGCTCGTCGATCCGGGGTCTCCGTGGGCACGGTCTCGAATGTCCTGAACCGGCCGGAATCCGTATCGGAGTCAAAGCGTCTCAAGGTCGAGCTGGCCATCGCGGAACTCGGCTATGTGCGTGCGGTTCCATCGGGGAACACGGCCGCGCACTGGCGACGAACCGGGTTCGCTACCTGGTTGTTCCAGCCGGCCGCCACCGGCTGGTACCCGAAGAAGGCGCCGAACGAAGCTCACCCGGTTCCCGTGATGGCGCATCCGTGGCCTGGCGTCCCCGCCCGGGGCCGGAACGCCTCCGGCCGTGCCGAGGCATGCTGGCTGCCGATCGCGCGGGGGCTCACACCGCATGGACTTCGGCATACGCACAAGACGGTTATGGAGGACCTGGGCACCCCACCGAAGCTCATGGACGAGAGGCTGGGCCACGAAGACGGCTCGGTGCAGGCTCGGTACACGCACATCACTTCAGGTATGCGGCAGCGCCTGCTGGACGGCTTGACCGAACAGTGGCAGGCATCGCTCGACGAGAGAGCGGCGATGCATCCGCGATCAGCGGTCGGGATCCTCGACGAGCTGCTGAAGAGTTTCCGCTAGTTCGCTGCTGAAAAGGGCCGTGCCGTCCCGCGGCAGCCCTCATAGAAGTGCCCGATCGCTGGCGACGGGGGATGCACCAGCGATCGGGCACTCCCCACACTAACAAGGCTTTTGCTCAGTGGGAACCAAGTGCCCTTCAACGCAAGCCATTTGTTCCTCGTGTCACTCATCTCGGACTGCCTGCATACCGCATACCCCTGGGAAAGGGCCAGCCGAGCCTCTGCTCGACTACTGGTCGCACGGAGGCTCGTACGAGAGACGGGGTAGATACTCGGCCCATCTATCCGCCGTCAGCACCCCCCGTGTGGTCGAGCAAATGCGGCGAACGGCGTCTTCGACGTCGAGGTTCCACAGCCGGACCGTATCGGTACCACTCGACACTCCCAGCATGCGGTTCCCCGGGCTGAACGACAGGAAATTCCCCGTTTTGGCATTGGGGCTCATCGATTGACCGATGGGGTCGGCCTTGGAAGGAACGGTGATGTTCCAGAGCCGGACCATGTTGTCGTTGCCCCCGCTGGCAAGCGTGCGGCCGTTCCGGCTGAACGTCAGCGATACGACGGCTCCGGTGTGGCCGGTCAGGGGAGAACCGAGTCTGGATCCCTTGCGTGGGTCTGTGATGTTCCAGAGCTGAACCGTGTTGTCGTCGCTGCCGCTGGCCAACGTGTGGCCGTCAGGGCTGTAGGCGAGAGTGTTGATGGGGCCGAGGTGCCCCGTGAGTGGCGCGCCGAGTCGGGCCGTCCGACGCGGGTCGGACACGTTCCAGAGCAGGATGGCGTCGTCCGCACTTCCGCTGGCGAGAGTCCGGCCGTCCGGGCTGAACGCGAGGGAGTTGACGTAGCCCTTGTGGTCGGCGAGCGGTGCACCGAGCGGAACGAGGCGGGACGGATCGCTGACGTTCCACAGTTGTATGGTCCGGTCGTCATGGGTGGTTGCCAGTGTGCGCCCATCCGGGCTGAACGCGATCGTGCCGGGGCCCGCGAACCGCGTGCGCAGTGCGACCGGCTGTCCGTGGGGCACAGGTCGGGTCGGGTCGGTGAGGTTCCACAGTTGCACAGCGCGGCGTCCTGTCAGCACCGCCAAGGTGTGGCCCTTGGGCGAGAACACCAGTGAACGCACATCGCCCTGCCCCGGCATGAACGGTCTGCTGAGCAGGACGGGCCGCTCCGGGGTTTCCACGTTCCACAGCCGGACTCGTCCGTCGCGTGCGGCCGTGGCGAGTACCCCGCCATCGGGGCGGAACGCTCCGAGACGTCCGATCATGTCCGACGTGGGTATCGACCACAAACGGACCTTGTTGTCCCCGCTCCCCGTAGCCAGGGTCTTCCCGTCCGGGCTGAAGCCCAGTGCGTAGATCTCGCCACTGCTCCCTGCGAGGGGCTCGCCTACCTGCGACGGGTACGCGGGATCGCTGACGTTCCAGAGGCTCGCCGTGCTGTCCGCGCTGGCAGCGGCGAGCATGGTGCCGTCGGGGCTGAAGGCAACGGACCACACAGGGCCCGTGTGCCCGGTGAGCGGTGCGCCGAGCGGTGATGCCTGCCGTGGTCCGGACATGTTCCAGAGCCGGATGCTGTTGTCCGAGCTGCCGCTGGCGAGAGTCCGGCCGTCAGGGCTGAAGGCCACGGAGTGCACCGTGTCCGTATGACCTCTCAGCACGGCTTCGATCGCGGCTGGTTGAAGCCGGTCGGTGATGTCCCACAGCCTGATCGTGTTGTCATCACCACCGGTGGCGAGAGTCCGCCCGTCGGGGCTGAAGGCGAGGGAACGCACCGCGTCGGAATGCCCGGTCAGAGCGCTGAGCGCCTGCGATCGGCGAGGGTCGGCCGTGTCCCACAGGCGTACGGTGCGATCCTCGCTGGCGGAGGCCAGAGTGCGGCCGTCCGGACTGAAGGCAAGAAGGTAGATGGTGCTGTCATGGCCGGTAAGGGGCGCGCCGATCTGCCGCGGGCGGCGAGGGTCCCGCACATTCCACAGGCGGATCGTGCCATCGTCTCCGGCACTCGCAAGAGTGCTGCCGTCCGGGCTGAAGACAGCGCTGCTCACCCAACTCGTGTGGCCGGTGAGCGGCTTTCCCAGTGGCATCGGGCGGCTCGGATCCGCCACATCCCACAGGCGTACGGTGCGGTCGTAGCTGGCGGTGGCCAGGAGCCGTCCGTTCGGGCTGAACGAGGTGAGATAGACGGCGCCGGTGTGACCGAGGAGCGGTGAGGCAAGCGGCGCGTTCACTATGGAGAGCAGCCGGTTGCGGGCGCCCTCGTCGTTCGGGCGCAATCGATGTGCGACCAAGTTGAGTTGAGCGGCCAGGGACGGATCCGTGTTCTGAACGCGGTCCGCTTCGGCGAGCACCTGCTCGAATACGGCGTCGTTTCGCTGCTGCCAGGCGACCACCGCTGAACCGGCGGCCAGGACCGCCAGAGCGACGAGCGCGGCCACCGCGCTGCGGCCGATCCAGACCATGCGCTTGCGCAGTCGGACGGAGGCGGCCAGGAAGTCCACCGCGCTCCGGGTCAGGAAGGTGTCGTCTGCGGAATCCGCCCAGCAGCGGGCCTGATCCAGACGGGAGCCCCGATAGAGCAGCGACGGGTCACGGTCAGACTCCTGCCAGGCTCTGCCGTCCTCCTCCAGGCGCTGGCGAAGCAGGTGGTCGTTCCTGCCGTCGTCGATCCAGTCGCGAAGGCGTGGCCAGGCATGGAGCAATGCCTCATGGGTGATCTCCACAGTCTCGGCGTCGAGTGTCACCAACCGGGCTCGCACCAGTGCTTCGAGTGACTGTTCCGTCTTCTGGGAGTCCGAGGCCTCCTCGGCCAGTTGGCGCCGCGTCCCTCGTCGACGGGTGGCCTGCGTGTCCTCGCCCAGCCGGACGAGTCTGAGCAGGAGGAGCCTCGCGGCCTCGCGCGACGCCGGATCCAGACTGGACCACGCCTGCTCGGCGGTCGCCGCCACTGCTCCCTGTATACCGCCTGCCGCGCGATAGCCGGCCAGCGTCAGCCGCCCCGCCTTGCGCCGCTGCCAAGTGGCGAGCATGGCGTGGGAGAGGAGTGGCAGCACCCCGGCGTCGTGCGCCCCGCGGGGGCCGCCGGTGCTCACTTCTCGGACGATCAGTTCCGCGAGTCCCGTTTCGAGCTCCAGACCCACGGCCTTGGCCGGTCCGGTCACCGCTTCGCGCAGCTCCGCAGCCGACAAGGGACCGAGCACCATGTGCCGGTGTTGCAGCGCGTCGGCCAGTTCGGGATACCCGAGGCACAGCTCGTAGAAGTCGGCGCGTATGCCGAGGACGACAAGCGCGGGGGCAGGCTCACTCGGGTCGGGCGACGTGCACACGGCGTGGAGGATCTGGATGAACCTGCGCCTGCTTGCCTCGCTCAGGCAGAGCGTGAACGTTTCCTCGAACTGATCCGCGATGACGACCGGACGTGCGGCGGGTGCGGGCGACTCGCGTCGTGCCCAGTCGGCGACGGCATCTCTCACCCGGCGCCCGATTCGTGGATCCCCGGCTTCCATCGCCGTGGGGGCCATGCCGGCGACGATGCTCGCGAGTTCGGGGATGTGACGAATCAGCTCAGCGAGAGGGTCGGATCCCGGCACGAGTTGAAGCACTGTCCGTGCCCGGCTGTCTAGGTCTTCCCCGGCGCCGTCCTTCAACGCAGGCACCAGACCGGCGTTCAGCAAGGAGGACTTTCCCGCCCCCGAGGCGCCCACGAGCATGACCAAGCCGCCCGTCTTCTCCGCCGCGCCGAGCTGGGCGACGAGGGCATCCGTGCTTCGCTCCCGGCCGAAGAACCAACTGGCGTCCTGCGGGCGGTACGCAGCGAGGCCCCGATACGGACACACCACTGAGGCGGTCGGCGCGTCGACCGGGGGAGTCTCGTCTTCCTCGGCGGATGCCGCGACGCGGTCACCGACCGGGTCGCCTACCGCGCGTTCCCACAGAAGGCGCCACTCGTCCAGGTCGTACAGCGCCTTGGACACCGGTGTGGGCCGGGAGCGGCGTGCTTCGGGGATGAGGATGTGCAGTACCGCCGCGAGGGCGGCGAACTGCGCCGGCACGTTCTTGGCTCGTCGCCAGTCGCTGATCCGCTGAGCGGACACCCGTACAGAGCGCCCTCGCTCATCGACCCGCTGGAGGCGGACGACCGACTCGGACACGCGTTTGAGTGGAGGGTTGCCGGCTTCCTTGTACAGCAGTGCGAGACGCTCCGCGAAGACTGTGCGTATCCCTGAGTCGGAACTCAAGGCCCCCACCCCTCACTTCCAATCGCATTGGGCGTCCGGACCGGAAAACCCACTCTATATGGCTGACCTGCGGCGAAGTCGTTTGATGGGCGCTTAAACCCCCTTGGTGTCAGTCGAAGATGGCAGGATCGGCATTCGTAAGCGAATCAGCCGCGCGGTTGGAATCAGCCATCCGTTCAGAGACGCGCAGCCAACGCTCGACCACGGAGTCGGCCCTTCCTCGATCCGCATCGCAGCGGCGTGGATCGCTGTCGTACCCACCGTTCGGTACCGGTCCCCACGAGGGGAGGGACCGGTGCCGAACGACGCGGGCGATCATCGAGTCGGGCAGAGGCGAGGAGCGGCCCCTTCTTTCTGAAGGGGCCGCTCCTCGCCATCGAAGCTCGTCGATCGAGCACGAGCCTTCAGGGGTACTTCCGTGTGACGCGGCTCGCGGCCCACTCCCCGGGAGTGCGATTTCCATGATCCACTCCCCGCTCACTCCCCAACCGCCTCCGAGAACGAGTCAGGGCCGGTATCCGTTTCCGGATACCGGCCCTGACCTGGTACTTCTCTGTCGGGGTGGCGGGATTTGAACCCACGACCTCTTCGTCCCGAACGAAGCGCGCTGCCAAGCTGCGCTACACCCCGATGTCGCTCGCTCTCGCGGCGACGTCGATTACTTTAGCCCACCTGCGCCCGGAGACGAAATCCGGTTTTCCGGACCACCCCAGGGGCCCCGCCGCAACGTCGGCTCGGTCTGCCGGGCCCGCGCCGTGAGGGGCTAGGCACGCGGGGTGAGGGTCAGAAGGGTGGCCTCCGGAGGGCAGGCGAAGCGGATCGGGGTGTAGCGGTTGGTACCGCAACCTGCGGAGACGTGGAGGTAGGCGGTGCGACCTGTGGATGTGTGGGTGGACAGGCCCCTGGCGCGGTCCGTGTCGAGGTCGCAGTTGGTGACCAGGGCACCGTAGAAGGGGACGCGGAGCTGGCCCCCGTGGGTGTGGCCGGCGAGGATCAGGGGGTACCCGTCGGCCGTGAACGAGTCCAGGGAGCGCAGGTAGGGGGCGTGGACGACGGCCATGGAGAAGTCGGCGTCCTGGGCCGGGCCGCCCGCGACGTGGGCGTAGCGGTCGCGCTTGATGTGGGGGTCGTCCAGGCCGGTGAAGGCGAGCTCGATACCGCCGTCCAGCTTCAGGCGGGCTCGTGCGTTGTTCAGGCCCAGCCAGCCCGCCGCGTCGAAGGCGTCGCGGATGTCCTCCCACGGATTGTGGACGGCGCCGACCACGGGGGCGTTGCCGTTGAGGCCGTGCCGGCCCTGGACCTTCTCCAGCAGGTAGCGGGCGGGGTTGCGCAGCCTCGGGCCGTAGTAGTCGTTGGAGCCGAACACGTAGACGCCGGGGAAGTCGAAGAGCGGGCCCAGCGAGTCCAGCACCTCCGGAATGCCCTCGGTGTCCGAGAGGTTGTCGCCTGTGTTGACCACGAGGTCGGGGCGCAGACCTGCCAGCGACTGGAGCCAGGCGCGCTTCTTGTACTGGCCGCGCACCATGTGGATGTCGGAGACCTGGAGTACGCGCAGTGGGCGCATCCCGTGGGGGAGGACAGGGACCGTTACACGCCGGAGCCGGAAGGAGCGTGCTTCGATTCCGGCGGCGTAGGCGAGCCCGGCTGCGCCGACGGCCGTGATGGCAAGGGGGACTCCGTATCGTGCGCGCATACGCCCATCGTCGCAGACGGGGCCATGTGGTCCGACGACCTGGGGCTCTCGATCTCGTGCCCTTCCCGGGCAGGTCGGAAGGGGAGCAGAAGCAGCAGGGCGAGCGAGATCCATACGTACGCGTTGCTGCCGATGATCCCCGGGACGCCGCCCTGGTTGTACCGCCACATCCAGACGACGCTGCTGCACAGCAGCGCATAGCTGGCGGCGGCGGCGAGCAGGAGCCGCTTGCGCCGTTCGCCGCCGCGGGGCGAGCGCAGCCCCGTGTCCGCGAGTACCGCGATGGCGGGGATCAGCCACACGAGGTGGTGCACCCAGGTGACCGGACTCACCAGGCAGGCGGTGATGCCCGTGAGGGCGAAACCGGCCAGTTCGTCCCCGGTCGCGACGGCGCGCCGGGCACGCCAGACCCAGAGGGAGAGCAGCAGCACGACACCGATGGCCCAGACGGCCTTGCTGGGTTCGGCGAACGGCTCGGTGAGGCGGGCCAGCATGCCCTGCCAGGACTGGTTCGACACGAAGGCGAGTGAACCGACGCGGTCGGTGTTCCACATCGCCTCTGTCCAGAACGTCCGTGACGCCTCCCGGTCCGCCCAGGCCGCGAGCACGGTCGCGCCGCCCGCTACGGCGATCGCCGTACCGGCCGCCCGCAGTCGCCGGGTGACCAGCAGATAGACGATGAAGATCGCCGGGGTGAGCTTGATCGCCGCCGCGAGCCCGATCCCGAGGCCGGCCAGCCGGTGCAGCCCGCGCGCCCGCGCGGTGGGCGAGGTCAGCAACCAGGCGTCGGTGAGGACCAGGGCCAGTAGCAGCAGGTTCACCTGGCCGAAGCTCGCCGTGTCACGCACCGGCTCCATCCAGGCGAGGAGGCAGGCCAGCACGGCGTACGCGAACCATCTGGTCCAGCGCTCGCGGCGGATGGTGGCGTCGGCGCAGACACAGAGGATGACCGCCCCCGCCACGAGGTTCAGCGACTGGCTGATGGCTATGGCGCTGTACCAGTCGACCACCATCATCGGCAGCATGACGAGCGCCGCGAAGGGCGGGTAGGTGAAGCCGTAGTGCGTGCCCGGCTTGAGGTAGTCGTAGATCCGGCCGCCGTCTCCCCAGTAGCCGATGGTGCCGTAGTAGACCTTGAGATCGAACCAGTGGCGATGCAGCGGTACGAAGATCAGGAAAGCGGTGACGGCTGCGGTGAGGGCGAGTGCTGTGGAGACCCTGCCCAGAGTGGTGGACGGCGGTCTCATGCGGGGCTCCCCAGCAGTTCGGTACGGCGGCACAGTCCCGAGGAACCCCGGGCGGTGGACCGCTGGGCGCACCACAGCACGAGTACGGCTGCCGCGCCGCCGACTGTGGGCAACACCGTTGGCCGGTCCGGTGTGGCGGAGCGGCTCGGTGGTACGGCGGGCGCCGGCACACTTGCCACAGCTGCGGCGCGACGCGGCCGTACCAAGCCGTTGGGCGCGGCGGCGGCGATCAGGAACAGACCCCACAGTACATACCGGAGACGGACCGCCGGTCCGAGGAGGGCGATTGCGGGCAAGCGCGGGCCGAGTGCGTAAACCGGGCGGCCTGGTCGGGGCCGCCCCCAGAAGGCGATCACGGCGAGCACCGTAGTGGCGATACGGGCCGAGTGCCAGGCTGGGACGGTGAATTCTGTGAGGCCGCGGTCCGGTGAGCCGTACGGGCCGGTCCCTGCTGCCGGATCATGCGTGCATCGCGCGTCGCGCCTCGCGTCAGTCGGCCGTGCACATCGGACACGGCGGTGCCCGGTACGGCCGACTGTCGGGAAACGGCCCGCACCCGCGCCCCGAGCGGACGTAATGCGCGGGCGCCGCAGGGCGCGTACCTGCCACAATCGGGGGCATGACCACGCTCAAGTCCAAGCTTCACGACGACCTTACCGAGGCGATCAAGGCGCGCGATGAACTGCGCTCGTCCACGCTCCGGCTGACCCTCGCCGCGATCACCAAGGAGGAGGTCGCGGGCAAGGAGGCGCGTGAGCTCTCCGATGACGAGGTGCAGAAGGTGATCGCCAAGGAGGCGAAGAAGCGCCGCGAGGCGGCCGAGGCCTTCAGTCAGGGCGGGCGTACCGAACAGGCGGAGCGCGAGCGGCGGGAGGGCGAGCTGCTTGACGCCTATCTGCCGAGGCAGCTGTCGGACGACGAGCTGACCGCCATCGTGTCGCAGGCCGTCGACGAGGCCCGTGCGGCGGGTGCCGAGGGACCTCGTGCGATGGGTGCCGTCATGAAGATCGTGAACCCCAAGGTGGCAGGCAGGGCCGAGGGCGGCCGGGTCGCCGCGGCGGTCAAGAAGCTGCTGGCGGGTTGATCGGCGAGCCCTGTCCCGTGCGGAAGGGCTTCCGGTGAGGCATCGAGAAGGTATCGAGATCCTCCATGGACTTCCCTGGGGAGGTTCCGGACTTCCCCAGGGAAGGATGAAGGGGCGGGAGTCACTCCCGCCCCTTCATCGGTTCTCAGTCCTCAGTTGCGTCCGCCGGTGTCGTTGGCCGGCCCGCCGTTCGAGCCTCCGCGGTTCGAACCACCGCCGTCCAGGCCTCCGATGACTCCGGGCGGGAGGGAGATCCCGGGGAAGGGTCCTCCCTGGTCGCCGTCGTCGTCGCCCCTGTCACGGTCACGCTTGCGCCGCCGGTCGCCGTCACCGTCGCGCTCGTCCTCGGAGCCGTCGCGCGCATCGCCGCGCGGCACGTCGACAGGGGCGAAGGACGGCGTCTCGGAGGCGTCCAGCGCCCCGGTCATCGCGATCTTCCAGATCGGACCGGGCAGACAGCCACCGCACACCTTGTCGTAGTACCGGCCGCCGATCCTGATGTTGAACATCGACGTCTTCTCGCCGATGTCGTCACCGACCCACACTGCGGTGGCGAGGTTCGGTGTGTAACCGACGAACCAGGCGTCCTTGCGGTCGTTGGTGGTACCCGTCTTGCCCGCGTTGTCCCGGTCACTGAGACCGGCCTGGGTGCCGGTGCCGTCCTCGACCACGCCCTTGAGCATCTGGTTGACGGTGTCAGCCGTCCTCTCGCTCATCGCCCGAGTGCACCGGGACTTCGGCACCTTGAGGTTCTTGCCCTCGGCGGTGGTCACCGACTCGATGGCGATCGGCGAGCAGTACGTGCCGCGGTTGGCGAAGGTGGCGTAGACGGCGGCCATCGACAGCGGGGTGCTCTCGATGGAACCGAGGGTGATCGACGGCTTCTCGGGGATCTTCTTCCCCTTGCCCGTCTTGTAGCCCACCTTCTGTGCCATCTCGACCGTCTCGCAGAGCCCGGTCATCTGCTCCAGCTTGGCGAAGTAGGTGTTGATGGACTTGCCGAGCGCGCTCGTCATGTCCCAGCTGCCGGTCTCCGACTTCAGCTCGTTCTGCACTGCCCAGGTCCCGCTCCCGGCAGGAGACCCCGAACACTCCGTGAAGGAGTTCAAGGGCATGTCGATCTTCCAGCCGCTGGAGAACGACTGCGCCGGGCTGAGCCCCTTCTCCAGGGCCGCCGCCGCCGTGATCGGCTTGAAGGTCGAGCCGACCTGGAAGCCGTAGGTCGTGCCGCCCATCTTGCCGTCGACCGACAGGTTGAGCACCGTCTCGTGGCGGCTTGAGTCGAGGCCGTACGGGCGCGACTGCCCCATCGAGAGGATCTTGCCGCTGCCCGGTTCAAGCTGCACCACGGCAGCCGCGACCTTGTCGTCCTTGTTGACCTTGGCGGTGGCCGCCTCGTTGGCAGCCTCCTGGGCCCGCGGGTCGAGCGTGGTCCTGATGGTCAGACCGCCGAGGTCCCACAGCCTCTGGCGCTCCTCCGTCGTCTTCCCGAAGGTCGGGTCGGAGAGCATCGTCTTGCGCACGTAGTCACAGAAGAAGCCGGCACCGTCGACGGATGTGATGCAGCCGTTCTTGGGCTTGCTGAGATCGAGCTGGACCGGTTTGGCCTTGGCCTCGTCCGCCTCCTGCTGCGTGATGCTGCGGATGTCTGCCATCCGCTGCAGCACGGTGTTGCGCCGAAGGGTCGCGGTCTTCTCGTTGTTGACCGGGTCGTAGATGCTCGGGGACTGCACGATCCCCGCGAGCAGGGCCGCCTCCTCCAGATTCAGGTCCTTGGCGGACTTGGAGAAGTAGCGCTTGGAGGCTGCCTCGACGCCGTACGCCTGCTGGCCGAAGAAGGTGATGTTGAGGTAGTTCTCAAGGATCTTCTTCTTCCCGAGCTCCTTTTCGACCTGGATCGCGTACTTGAGCTCGCGGACCTTGCGGCCGATGGTCTGCTGGGTGGCCTGGGCGACCTTGGTCGGGTCGTCGCCCGCCTCCTCGATGAAGACGTTCTTGACGTACTGCTGGGTGAGGGTAGAGCCGCCCTGCTTGACGCCCCCGCCCTGGGCGTTCGTGTTGGCCGCGCGGAGCAGGCCCTTGGGGTCGACCGCGCCGTGCTGGTAGAAGCGTGCGTCCTCGATCGCGACGATCGCCCGCTGCATATGGGGCGAGATGTCCTTGAGTGGGACGACTGTGCGGTTGCGGGAGTAGACGGTGGCGATCTGGCCGCCTTCGGCGTCCAGGATGGTGGTGCGCTGGCTGAGCGGGGGCGTCTTCATATTGGCGGGAATCGTGTCGAACCCCTCGACCGTGCCCTTGGCCGCGAGCCCCAGTGCGCCTGCGGCGGGCAGGGCTAGGCCTGCCAGTACTGCTCCGGAGAGCACACTGACGCCGATGAACTTGGCGGCCTGCTGGGTCCCTGTCAGACCTCCGCCCGAGCGCTTGTTTGCCATGGGGGCAGCCTAATCTGTCGCGCGAGGCGCGCCCCAGGAGTGTGGGCCTCTGAGGGTGTTCGAGTACCAGACCGTGACATCCGAGGCCAGGAGGATCCGGGATTGTACGACTCGAACGGCGCAACCCCGGCCGCGGTGAGGGCGGTACGGTCCGGGTGGGCGGAGGTGACACGTGTGATCCATGGCACCCGTGTTCTCATTCTCCGGACACACGGCGAGGCGTTGGCCTAAGCTGCCCTCAACTGTCACAGCAATGTGGTCGCGTATCAATACCCCCCGCACCCCCTGTGACACCTTCAAGACGTGCTCAAGTTATTCCCAGCCCGTTCTTTGGCGTGCATTCGCGAAAGTCAGGTCGAATGCCGGAATAGTCGCATATGCCCTTCGCTCACTCCCCTGGGTGATCTGCCGCGTACCCATAGTCCGTTCGGGCCATTCAAGATTGGGCCCGAAGGGGGTGTTGCGCTGTGCCCGCCTTCCGTAACGTCCTCAACTGGCAGCGGTGAATATGCCGCTTGCCGCCGTGGGGGAGCCTCGATTCGGGAGAGGACGGCGCCGGAATGGGCTGGGTAACCGACTGGAGTGCGCAGGCAGCCTGCCGCACTACCGATCCGGATGAACTGTTCGTGCAAGGAGCGGCGCAGAACAGGGCCAAGGCAGTGTGCACCGGATGCCCGGTGCGCACCGAGTGCCTGGCTGACGCGCTCGACAATCGTGTCGAATTCGGCGTTTGGGGTGGAATGACCGAGCGGGAGCGGCGCGCACTGCTGCGCCGGCGCCCCACCGTCACCTCCTGGCGCAGGCTTCTTGAGACCGCTCGTACCGAGTACGAGCGGAGCGCGGGCCTCCTGCCCGTGGGCCTGGAGGACGACGAGACGTACGAGTCGTACGCGGCAGCGGGATAGGCCGGTCAGCTCAGTCGGGTGCGATAGGGGCGGGTTGGTTCGTCGAGTTGGCGCCTGGGTCTGAGGTGCCGCACAGCCGACTGCCGCCCAAAGGCCGTCCCGCAATCCCCGGCGGGCGGACGACGCCGGCCACGGCACTCCCCCTGGCTTCGCCGGGAGGTGCCCCGGCGCTGCGTTGTCGAAGCATCCGAATACACCAGTATGAGGATGGCTCTTCGCCTTGCGATGCGTCCCCTCGGCCCCAAGGGCCGGGGGAGACCCCATACATCTGACGCCGCGCGCTGATCCGCCGGGCATCACGGGACAGCCCTTTAGTTCACCGCCGCGGACGGAGTAACGCCGGTCGCGAGCCGCTCACCGATGGTCCTGAGCCCCGCGAGGTCGTGAACATCGCCAGGCAGGGCCCCCACTTGAGCCACCGCGACATCTGGGTGGAGCGCCCTGAATCGATCGCGGGTCCGCTGCTCTCGGGCGAGCACCTGCATCCGTTCGGCATGCAGACGCAGTAGACCCGCGGTCAGCTGCGCCGTGGGAGTGCGTACGAGTGGGTCGGGCTCGGACTCCACGGCGGGAGAGGTGGGAGAGGTGGGAGAGGTGCCCGTGGAGCCACGAACACGAGTCTTCCCGGGCTCCTGATCCACAATGCCGCTCTCATCAAGATTTTCCGCGACGGTGAGTGCACGCTCTGCCGAGAGGCCGGCGGCGCCGCTCCCATGGACCCGGTTGAGGACCAGCCCCGCCAGCGGCATCTCCTCCGCTGCCAGCCGCTCCACGAAATACGCCGCCTCTCGCAGTGCGTCCCGCTCCGGGGCAGCGACCACAAGGAATGCGGTGCCGGGTGCCTGGAGCAGGCGGTACGTGGCGTCGGCGCGGGTGCGGAAGCCGCCGAACATCGTGTCCATGGCGGCGACGAAAGTCTGGACGTCCCTCAGCAGCTGACCCCCCAGCAGCTTTCCGAGTGTCCCGGTCATCATCGACATGCCGACGTTCAGGAACTTCATTCCGGCCCGGCCGCCCATCTTCGCCGGGGTCATCAGCAGCTTGATGAACTTCCCGTCCAGGAAGGACCCGAGCCGTTTGGGCGCGTCCAGGAAGTCCAGTGCCGAACGTGAAGGAGGAGTGTCGACCACGATCAGATCCCACTCGTCGCGGGCGCGGAGTTGGCCGAGCTTCTCCATCGCCATGTATTCCTGAGTGCCCGCGAAACCTGCCGACAGGGACTGATAGAAGGGGTTCTCCAGGATCGCCCGGGCCCGAGCCGGATCCGCGTGGGCCTCGACGATCTCGTCGAAGGTCCGCTTCATGTCCAGCATCATCGCGTGCAACTCACCCTCGCCCTTGATGCCGTCCACCTGGCGAGGGGTGTTGTCGAGCAGATCGATACCCATCGACTGGGCGAGCCTGCGAGCCGGGTCGATGGTCAGCACGACGGCCTTGCGACCCCGCTCCGCCGCCCGTACGCCCAAGGCCGCCGCGGTCGTGGTCTTGCCCACCCCACCCGCTCCGCAGCACACGATGATGCGGGTGCCCGGGTCGTCGAGCAGCGGATCGATGGCGAGCGACGGTTCGTTCTCCATGGCGCTGCCGTGAGTCATGGGCGGCGGCGTCATCATCCGTTCTTCCTCTTCTCTCCGGCGTCCCCCGCGACCGCTGTGGCCCCTGTGTCGGCCGTGCCCTCGCGGTTCCCGCCGCATCCGGGCGAGGTGGCGCTGTCCCCGTCCTCGTTCACGCCTTGCTTCCGCAGTTCGGCAGCGAGCTGGTAGAGCCCGGCGATGTCGACGCCTTCGCTCAGCAGCGGCAGTTCGAACGTGGGCCGACCCAGCGAACCGAGCACGGCGCGCTGCTCGCGCTCCAACTCCACGCGCTGCGCGTGCTCGGCGGCCTGGTCGAGCAGAGGGCCGACCAGCCCGGTGGCCCCGCTCACGCCCGCAGCAGCCAGCGACTTGGCGATGTCCTTGCGGCGGTCGGCGGTCGCAGCCGTACGGACCGCCTCCTCGTCGAGGATGTGCGGTCGCACCATGTTGACGATGACGTTCCCGGTGGGAAGGTCCGCCTCGCGTAGGTCGGCGATGCCGTCCGCGGTCTCCTGGACGGGCATCTCCTCCAGCAGGGTCACCAAGTGGACGGCGGTCTCGGGAGACTTGAGGACCCGCATCACGGCCTGGGCCTGATTGTGTATCGGGCCGATCTTGGCCAGCCCCGCCACCTCGTCGTTGACGTTGAGGAAGCGCGTGATCCGGCCGGTGGGCGGGGCGTCCATGACCACGTAGTCGTACGCGTAGTGGCCCTGGCCGTTCTTCGAGTCGGCGGTGCGCCGGCGCACCGCCTCACAGGCCTTGCCGGTCAGCAGCACGTCCCGGACGCCGGGTGCGACGGTGGTGGCGAAGTCGATCGCGCCGAGTTTCTTCAGCGCCCGGCCCGCAGAGCCCAGTTTGTAGAACATCTGGAGGTAGTCGAGCAGCGCTCGCTCGGCGTCGATGGCCAGCGCGAACACTTCGCCACCGCCGGGAGCGACCGCGATCTTGCGTTCCTCGTACGGCAAAGCCTCCGTCTCGAAGAGCTGTGCGATGCCCTGTCTGCCCTCGACCTCTACGAGAAGCGTGCGCTTTCCCTCGGTCGCGAGGGCGAGCGCGAGGGCTGCGGCGACCGTCGTCTTACCGGTACCGCCCTTGCCGCTGACGACCTGAAGCCTGCTCACGTCTTCGAGCCTAACCAGTCAGGCCGTGCCCTACGCACGTGGCCGCCTGCCGACTGCGTCACGTGGGGGGGCACGGGGCACGGAGGGAATCGCTCACGGAGATCCGCACGTGTGCCCGCCGCCTGCATTCGGATGTCCGCACTCGGGGATCCACTGAGACCCACGGAGGTCTGCAGAGGTCTGTACAGGTCTACCGGGATATACGGGGATTCATCGGGGACTCGCGACGGCCGGAAGACGCACCGGGTCCGCGCGGCCCCCGCGGGGGCCGATCCGCGGGGGCCGACAGGACCCAGGGGTCCTTGTGGTCCCGCGTCGCCATACCGTGCACCCCGGCGGCTACAGTCGGCCCCATGACCAAGTGGGAATACGCGACCGTGCCCCTTCTCGTGCACGCGACCAAGCAGATCCTGGACACCTGGGGCGAGGACGGCTGGGAGCTCGTCCAGGTCGTCCCCGGACCGAACAACCCCGAGCAGCTCGTGGCCTACCTGAAGCGGGAGAGGGCCTGATGGCCGGGGCGGGCGCCGTAGAGGCGAAGCTCGCCGAGCTCGGCCTCACGCTTCCGGAGGTCGTCCCGCCGCTCGCCGCCTACCAGCCGGCCGTGCAGTCGGGGCCGTACGTCCACACCTCGGGGCAGCTGCCCATGGTGGAGGGCAAGCTTCCGGTCACCGGCAAGGTCGGTGCCGAGGTGACTGCGGAAGAGGCCAAGGAACTGGCCGCCACCTGTGCGCTCAATGCGCTCGCCGCGGTGAAGTCCGTCGCCGGCAGCCTGGACCGCATCGCACGGGTCGTGAAGGTCGTCGGCTTCGTCGCCTCCGCCTCCGACTTCACCGGTCAGCCCGCTGTCATCAACGGTGCCAGCGAGCTGCTCGGCGCGGTGCTCGGCGACAAGGGTGTGCACGCGCGGAGCGCTGTGGGTGTGGCGGTGCTGCCGCTGGATTCCCCGGTCGAGGTCGAGGTGCAGGTCGAGCTCGTCCAGGACTGAGGCCACGTCCTGACCCAGGACGTCCGAACAGTACGAAGGGGCGCCCGGAAGCGGGCGCCCCGGGTGCCGCACGGAGCGGCTACCTCTCGAACATCCACGCGTGAGCGCATAGCATCCGCCCATGTCCAATGGTCAGTGGTACCCACCGGAATGGCCCGAGCGGATCAGGGCGCTCGCTGCCGGAAAGCTCACCGCCGTGAGCCCGAAGCGCGCGGCGACCGTCATGCTGCTCAAGGACACACCCGAGGGCGCGTACGTCCATATGCTGCGGCGCCGCGCCTCCATGGCCTTTGCCGGAGGTGCGTACGCCTACCCGGGCGGCGGGGTGGACGAGCGCGACGCCCGTCCGGTCCGCTGGGCCGGTCGATCCCCGGCCGATTGGGCGGCCAGGCTCGGTGTCGAGGACGAGGCGACGGCGCAGTCCATCGTCTGCGCCGCGGTGCGGGAGACCTACGAGGAGGCGGGCGTTCTGCTCGCCGGGGAGACCCCGGACACGGTCGTCGGGGACACCACGGGCGACGACTGGGAGGCGGACCGGGCAGCGCTGGTCGAGCGGGAGCTCGGCTTCGCCGAGTTCCTGGACCGCAGAGGCCTGGTACTGCGCTCGGATCTGCTGGGTGCCTGGGCCCGCTGGATCACACCTGAGTTCGAGCCGCGCCGCTTCGACACCTGGTTCTTCGTCGCTGCCCTCCCGCAGGGCCAGCGCACCCGGAACGCCTCGACGGAGGCCGACCGTACGGTCTGGATCAGGCCCGTCGACGCAGCCGCCGGGTACGACAAGGGCGAACTGCTGATGATGCCCCCGACGATCGCCACTTTGCGGGTGCTCGGACAGCACGGAGCCGCCGCGGACGTCCTCGAGGCGGCGGCCGGGCAGGACCTCACCCCCGTACTGGCACAGGCACGGCTGGTGGCGGGAGAGGTGGTGCTGAGCTGGCCGGGCCACGACGAGTTCACCAAGCACATTCCGGCCGGTCCGACCGGTCCCGCCGCGACCGCCGATTCCGCCAACGCCACCGGTCCCGCCGGAGCACCCCTATGAGCGATGCCGCAGCCCTTCCCGGCCAGCCGCGCGGTGCCGTGGTGTCCGGCCCGGCGACCGCGCGGGCGGTCAACGTACTGGCCCCCAACGCCTCCGCGATGACCCTGGACGGCACCAACACCTGGATCGTCGCCGAGCCGGACTCCGATCTCGCGGTCGTCATCGACCCCGGGCCGCTGGACGATGCACACCTGCGCAATGTCATCGCGATTGCCGAGAAGGCGGGGAAGCGGGTCGCACTGACCCTGCTGACGCACGGACATGCGGACCACGCGGAGGGGGCGGGCAGGTTTGCGGAGCTGACCGCTACGAAGGTGCGTGCCCTGGACCCGGCGTTGCGTCTCGGTGACGAGGGGCTCGCGGCGGGCGATGTGATCCGCACCGGCGGTCTGGAGCTGAGGGTGGTGCCGACGCCGGGCCACACCGCGGATTCGCTCTGCTTCCATCTGCCCGCCGACCGTGCCGTCCTCACCGGCGACACGATCCTGGGGCGTGGCACGACGATGGTCGCCCATCCGGACGGGCGTCTCGGCGATTACCTCGATTCGCTGCGGAGACTGCGCTCCCTGACCGTCGACGACGGGGTGCGCACCGTCCTCCCGGGGCATGGCCCTGTCCTGGAGGACGCGCAGGGCGCGGTGGAGTTCTATCTCGCGCACCGCGCCCATCGACTCGCGCAGGTCGAGACAGCCGTGGAGAACGGCCATGGCGCGGCGCCCGACGTGGTGGCGCACGTGTACGCCGATGTGGACCGGTCGCTGTGGCCGGCCGCCGAGCTCTCGGTGCGGGCGCAGCTCGAATACCTGCGGGAGCACGGCCTGATCCCGGACTGACGCCGAACGCCTGAACCTCCGGGCCGGGGACCCCCGTCCGGGCTGCGGCCCAGCCGTGCCTTACGCTCCGCTTACTTTCGGCATTTCATCCCTGGGGGAAACGCGGTGTTCGTCCTGTTCATCCTGCTCGTCATCGCCGCCGTGGTGTTGTACGTGGTCTCACGAGGCGACGACGGCCGCCGCGGTTTCAAGCTCGGTGCTGTCGCCGCGCTGATAGCCGGCCTGTTCGCGGGCATCACCAGTTGCGTCTACATCGTCAGCGCGTACGAGGTCGGTGTGCCTGTGACCTTCGGCAAGGTCGGCTCGCCGCTGACCTCCGGAATGCACCTGAGGTCGCCGTTCACCAGCGTCACGACCTTCTCCACCCGCCCGGTCGACCTCAACCTCTCCGACAAGGACGTGGTCGAGGTGCGTTCCAGCCAGGGCGGCGTGATGTACGTGGAAGTGACCGTGAAATGGGCCGTGACGCCCGCGAAGGCCGTGGAGCTCTACCGGCTTGCGGGCAGTGAGAGCGCCATCCAGCAGCGTCTCGTCTATCCGGACAGCCGGGAGATCGTCCGTAATGTGTTCGCCCGTTACACGAGCGAGCAGGGCTACGCCTCGGCCCGGGAGAAGATCAACATGGAGATCGGCGACCTGATCAAGGAGCGGCTGGCTCCTCGCGGAATCGACGTGACCACGGTCAACCTGCGCAATGTGAAGCCGTCGGACAGCCTCCAGGACCAGATCGACCGCAAGATCCAGCAGGAGCAGGCCACGGAGCGGGCCACTGAGGCGGCGCGTACCGCCAAGGCGGAGGCGGAGCGCCGCCGGATCGAGGCGGAAGGCATCGCCAAGGCGAACAAGATTCTCAACGACTCGCTCTCGGACAAGGTGATCATGAACCAGTGCATCGACGCCTTCCGGGAGGCCGCGGCGAAGAACCCGGTCTACGCGGTCCCGTGCGGCAGTGGTGGCGGAACCCCGGTGATCGTCGACGGCACGAAGCGCTGACCCCGGTCCCGGAACGTGTGCGGGGCGCCCCCGGACGGATCGTCCGGGGGCGCCCCGCATGCTGGAGAGGTCCGAGCCGAGTCCGGCAGACCCGTCCGGTCACGGCACCCGCTAGCGCGAGCGCTTCGCGAGGCGCTCCACGTCGAGCAGGATCACGGCGCGTGCCTCAAGACGCAGCCAGCCGCGCTGGGCGAAGTCGGCCAGGGCCTTGTTCACGGTCTCGCGGGAGGCGCCGACGAGCTGGGCCAGCTCCTCCTGGGTCAGGTCGTGAACCACGTGGATGCCCTCCTCCGACTGCACGCCGAAGCGGCGCGACAGGTCGAGGAGGGCTCGGGCGACGCGGCCGGGGACGTCGGAGAAGACCAGGTCGGACATCTGGTCGTTGGTCTTGCGCAGTCGGCGCGCGACGGCGCGCAGCAGGGCCGTGGCCACCTCGGGGCGTGCGTTGAGCCAGGGCTGGAGGTCGCCGTGGCCGAGACCGAGCAGCTTCACCTCGGTCAGCGCGGTGGCCGTGGCCGTCCGCGGGCCCGGGTCGAACAGCGAGAGCTCGCCGATCAGCTCCCCGGGGCCGAGCACCGCCAGCATGTTCTCGCGGCCGTCGGGCGAGGTGCGGTGCAGCTTGACCTTGCCCTCGGTGACCACGTACAGCCGGTCGCCGGGGTCGCCCTCGTGGAAGAGCGCGTCGCCGCGTGCGAGTGTCACTTCACTCATCGAGGCGCGGAGCTCCGCGGCCTGCTCGTCATCGAGCGCCGCGAAGAGCGGGGCGCGCCGCAGAACGTCGTCCACGAGTTCTCTCCTTGTCGACCTGCTCAGGGGACGGTGGTCCCCATGATGCCGCACAGCAAAACAGTGCGATCGATCACAAGGATCCATCACAAGTCTGACGCACCGGCGTGTCCTGTTGTGCTTCAGGGGCCGATTCGGGTGGTGATCGGCGGCGTCCGGGGCGGATGTCGGTGGCGGCCCTTAGGCTGGCCGGGTGTCCAATTCGCCGGTGAGAGTGCAGGCCAAGGGGGCTGGAAGAGTGCCAGGGGAGCAAGATTCCGCTGTGGGCGAACATGATTCCCCTCAGTCGGCAAAAGTGGCAAAAGGGGCAAAGCGGAAGGGTTCTTCCTCCAGGAGAGCTCCCGCGGCCCCAGCCGTCCGGACGTCCCCTGCTGTCCGAGCGACCCCGGAAGGTCCCGAAGGTCCCAGAGGCTCCGCGGCGCCGTCGCGCAGAGCCGCGGCGAAGCCGGAGTCACGGCTGGCGATGGTCCGGCGTGCCCGCCGTATCAATCGCGAGCTGGCCGAGGTCTATCCGTACGCCCACCCCGAGCTGGACTTCCGGAACCCCTTCGAGCTGCTGGTGGCGACGGTCCTGTCCGCGCAGACCACCGATCTGCGGGTCAACCAGACGACCCCCGCGCTCTTCGCTCGATATCCCACGCCCGAGGACATGGCCGCTGCCGTTCCTGAGGAGCTGGAGGAGATCGTCCGGCCCACGGGCTTCTTCCGCGCCAAGGCGAAGTCCCTGATCGGCCTGTCCGGGGCCCTGCGCGACGACTTCGGCGGCGAGGTCCCCGACCGGCTCGAGGATCTGGTGAAGCTTCCGGGCGTGGGCCGCAAGACGGCGTTCGTGGTGCTGGGAAACGCCTATGGCGTCCCGGGGATCACCGTGGACACCCATTTCATGAGGCTCGCCCGCCGCTGGAAGTGGACCACGCAGGAGGATCCGGTCAAGATCGAGGCCGAGGTCGCCGCGATCTTCCCCAAGAGCGACTGGACGATGCTCTCCCACCGGGTCATCTTCCACGGCCGCCGCATCTGCCACGCCCGCAAGCCGGCATGCGGCGCCTGCCCGATCACTCACCTGTGCCCCTCGTACGGCGAGGGCGAGACGGACCCCGACAAGGCGAAGAAGCTGCTCAAGTATGAGATGGGCGGCTACCCGGGCCAGCGTCTGAACCCTCCGCCGGACTACCCCGGCAAGCCCGCACCTCCGCTGGCGTCCTCATGACACAGCCCGCCGCCGCGCCCCGCCCGCGCGGCCAGGCGCCTGGTCTGCCCGTGCCCGGTCTGCGCGTGCCCGGTCTGCGCGGGTCCCGACCCGGTCGCAGCCTGGGGTGCTGGGTCAGGAACGATCCCGGAAGCGGTACGCGTTGCACACCACGGGGGTGCTCATGACACGCACGGACGAGATGTACGACGGCGAGCTGGCCGTGACGAGCGAAGGTCTGCCCGACTGGCTTGTCCCGGTGGCTGAGGCCGCCAGGACGGTCGCCCCTGAGCAGCTCAGCCGCTATCTGCCGCCCGACGGCGGTGGCGGCCGCCAGTCCGCTGTGCTCGTTCTCTTCGGCGAAGGCCCTCAAGGCCCCGAGTTGCTGCTGATGGAGCGTGCCAGCAGTCTGCGCTCGCACGCCGGACAGCCCTCCTTCCCCGGTGGCGCCCTCGACCCCGTGGACGGCGACCCGGCCACATCAGGGCCGCTGCGCGCCGCTTTGCGCGAGGCCGAGGAGGAGACAGGGCTGGATCCGGCGGGTGTACAGCTCTTCGGGGTGCTGCCCCGCCTCTACATCCCGGTGAGCGGATTCGTCGTCGCGCCGGTCCTCGGCTGGTGGCGCGAGCCGAGTCCGGTCGCTGCCGTCGACCCCGCGGAGACCGCCCGGGTCTTCACTGTTCCCGTGGCGGATCTCACGAATCCGGCAAATCGTGCCACCGCAGTCCACCCCAGCGGGTTCCGAGGCCCCGCGTTCCTGGTCGCCTCCGCTCTGGTCTGGGGTTTTACGGCGGGAGTGATCGACCGGATCCTGCACTTCGCCGGTTGGGAGCGCCCCTGGGACCGCGGAAAGCAGGTCCCGCTCGATTGGCGACCATGAGACCGTGGCCCGTACTCCACTCCGGGGTGGCTCCCTGGAGTCCGGGGAACCGGACACCCACCCCAGCCGGACGGAGCGCCGGACGACGAAACTGCGAGGCATACGACGGTGAACGTGCTGGACATCCTGCTGCTGGTGGCAGCCGTGTGGTTCGCGATCGTCGGGTACCGCCAGGGATTCGTCGTCGGCATCCTCTCGGTGATCGGTTTCCTCGGCGGTGGGCTCATCGCCGTCTACCTGCTGCCAGTCGTGTGGGACCGGCTCACGGATGAGGCCGAGGTCTCCACCACGGCCGCTATCGTCGCGGTCGTGATCGTGATCGTCTTCGCCTCGGTCGGGCAGGCCTTCACCACCCACCTCGGCAACAAGCTGCGCCGTCACATCACCTGGTCGCCGGCGCGTGCGCTCGACGCGACGGGTGGCGCGCTCGTCAACGTCGTCGCCATGCTCCTCGTCGCCTGGCTGCTCGGCTCAGCCCTCGCTCAGACCTCCCTGCCCACCCTCGGCAAGGAGGTCCGCAACTCGAAGGTCCTCCTCGGCGTATCCGAGGTGCTGCCGGCAGAGGCGGCCACCTGGACGAATGACTTCTCCTCCGTCCTCGCGCAGAACGGCTTCCCACCGGTCTTCAGCCCGTTCGCCAAGGAGCCCATCACCGAGGTGCGCGCGCCCGACCCGGCCCTCGCCGACAGCCCGGTCGCGGCACGGGCCCAGCGCTCCATCGTGAAGGTCGTCGGTACGGCCACCAGCTGCAACAAGGTCCTGGAAGGCACCGGCTTCGTGTTCGCCGAGCGCCGCGTCATGACCAACGCGCACGTCGTGGGTGGCGTGGACGAGCCCACCGTCCAGATAGGCGGTAAGGGCCGGCTCTACGACGCGAAAGTCGTCCTCTACGACTGGCAGCGGGACATCGCCGTACTCGACGTCCCGGGCCTCAAGGCCACGCCGCTGCCGTTCACCGGGACTGACGCCCGCACGGGTGACAGCGCGATCGTCGCGGGCTTCCCCCAGAACGGCGGATACGACGTGCGGTCGGCCCGGGTCAGGGGCCGGATCGATGCCGACGGGCCCGACATCTACCGCAGGGGTGAGGTGCGCCGCGATGTCTACTCGCTGTTCACGACCGTCCGCGAGGGCAACTCGGGAGGGCCGCTACTCACCCCGGAGGGTGAGGTGTACGGGGTGATCTTCGCCCGGTCGCGTGACGACGCCAATACGGGTTACGCACTGACGGTCGACGAGATCCGTGATGACATCGCTCGCGGAGTCAAGGCCAACCAGCAGGTCGACAGCCAGGGCTGCGCCCTGTGACGGACGCCGCCGGGGCGCCGGATCGCGGTGCTCCGCGGCGGCTCTGACGACGGGTCCGTCAGGGGTGGTCCTGCACGGGGGTCGGGCGCAGTCGGCTTCGGGACGACGCCCTTGCCTGCTAGCCGCGAGGATGCCGGAGCCGCGCCGAGACCCAGCGGGCCCGGCGGCGGAGGATACGCGGGATGCCGAGCCGGGGATCGTGGCCCTGCGTCTGTGAGCCGCCCCTCTCGTAGTCGATCGGCGCGGAGGCCGAGCGGGAGTTGCGTGCTGTGTCACCGTAGTCGTGCGTCCAGCCCATACCCCGACCTGTGCCCGGGCCACAAGGTCGGTAATCGCATCTGGGCCCGCCAATTGGCCTATGCGCGCGGCAATACCCGTCCGTCGTACGCCTGTTCGCCGTCGGGTCGCCGGGCGGCCGGGTCAGCGGTCCGGCTCGGGGTCCTTCAGCCAGCCGATGAGCTCCTTGGAGAACGCCACCGGGTCCTCCTCGTGGGGGAAGTGGCCGAGGCCGTCGAAGAGCCGCCAGCGGTACGGCGCCTCGACGTACTGCCCCGAGCCCGCGGCGCTGCGCATACGCATCGCCGGGTCCAGGGAGCCGTGCAGATGGAGCGTCGGCACCCGTACCGGGCGTTTCATCCGACGGTAGAACTGGACACCGTCCGGGCGGGCGAGCGAGCGCACCATCCAGCGGTAGGGCTCGATCGAGCAGTGTGCCGTCGACGGAATGCACATCGCCCGCCGGTACACCTCGATCGCCTCCTCATCCGGCTGCCGGGGCCCGGACCAGTCACGGATCAGACGGCCGGCCAGATCCGCGTCATCGGCGACGAGTTGGCGTTCCGGCAGCCACGGCCGCTGGAAGCCCCAGATGTACGAACCAGCGCGGGTCTGCGCGAAGTCGCCGAGCATCGACGAACGCCAGCGGCGCGGATGGGGCATCGAGGAGACCGCGAGTCGACGCACGAGCTTGGGGCGCATCACCGCGGCGGTCCAGGCGAGGTAGCCGCCCAGACCATGCCCGACGAGCGCAGCGTCCGGCTCGCCCAGCGAGCGCACCACACCGGTGATGTCCAGCGCGAGGTTCGCGGGGTCGTAGCCCCGCGGTGTGCGATCGCTGCCGCCCACACCGCGCAGATCCATGGCCACGGCCCGGAACCCGGCGTCGGCGAGCGCCGTCAGCTGATGCCGCCAGGTCCACCAGAACTGCGGGAACCCGTGCAGGAGCAGCACCAGCGGCCCATCACCCAGCTCGGCGATATGGAAGCGCGCACCATTGGCCGCGACGTCTCGATGGGTCCATGGACCCTCGATGCGCACCGGGCCGCCGCCGACAGCGCCTGCGCCGTTGCCGCGGGGGTTGTCGAGGCCGTTGCGGGGGTCCTCAGGGCCGGATTCGGGGTCCGTCATACCGATGAGCGTGCCACAGCGGTGGACGAGTCCGGGTCCTGACGGGGATGCGGCTTGACGTTCCCCAGCACCGCTGCGGTCTGCTTCGCAGAGGCGATCGACTTCTCCGGTGGCTTGACCTTCTTGAACTTCGACATGGCGAGCAGTGCCAGGAGCGCCGCGAGCAGCAGGAACGCCCCGCCCACGATCAGGAACGACCATGCGAGGCCGAGGCCCAGATTGTGGATGCCGTAGGCGGCGGCGAAGCTCAGCACCGGTAGGGAGAAGAGCGCCAGCACTCCCGCGATGGAGATGGCCGCACCACCGGTCACCCCACGCTTGACGTCCTGGCGGAGCTCCGCCTTGGCCAGGGCGATCTCGTCGTGCACCAGGGCCGACATTTCAGCGGTCGCCGTCGCGACCAGCTGCCCGAGGGTCCGGTCAGGGCCGATCAGCCGGACCGGGCCGACCGTGTCGCCGGTGACTTCGACGGTGCCGGCGGTCTTCGGTGCGCCGCTGCCGGGGTCGCTCATCGCTGACTCCCTCTTCATCATCTGTGCTTCGGTTTCGGTTTGGGGCGTCTTTGCTGTGTGACTGCGCGACCGTGTCGGCACTGCCTGTCCACGCGTTCGCGCTGTCCGATGGGGTCTGCTGTCAGATCATGCCGGACTGTCGCCATCGCCGCGCGACGCCCCGGCCAGTTCTGCCTTGCGGCGGTGCTCCGCGGCCTTCGCCTCGTGGATTGCGGCCATCCTCAGGTGGTACTCGGGGTTGCCCTGCTCGTAGATGTCCGGGATGCCGTCCTGGTCGTCGTCGCGTTCCTCCTCCTCGCACAGGGCCCGGTAGGTGCGTACCCGCAACTTCAGCAGTACACAGGCCAAAATCGCGGCGATGATCGAGCCGGCCAGGACCGCGGCCTTGATCTCCTCCATCAGGTCGGTGTCGGAGGCGAAGGCGAGTTCGCCGATGAGCAGCGAGACGGTGAAGCCGATACCGGCCAACGAGGCGACAGCGAATACATCGGCCCAGGCCAGGTCCTCGTTGAGTTCGGCCTTGGTGAAGCGGGCTGCGAGCCAGGTGCCGCCGAAGATACCGATGGTCTTGCCGACCACAAGGCCGAGGACCACGCCGAGGGTCTCCGGGCGGGTGAAGACCGCGTGGAGCGCCTCACCCGAGACGCTGACGCCGGCCGAGAAGAGGGCGAACAGCGGGACGGCGAGTCCGGCCGATACCGGTCGTACGAGATGCTCGATGTGCTCGCCGGGCGACTGGGCCTCGCCTTCGTGCCTGGCGCAGCGCAGCATCAGGCCCATCGCCACCCCGGCGATGGTGGCGTGGACGCCGCTGTTGTACATCAGGCCCCAGATCACCAGAGCCAGTGGCACATACACGTACCACCCGCGCACGCCCTTGCGCAGCAGCAGCCAGAAGACGCCCAGACCCACGAATGCCCCGCCCAGCGCGGCGAAGTTCAGGTCCGCCGTGAAGAACACCGCGATGATCAGGATGGCGAAGAGGTCGTCGACGACGGCGAGGGTGAGCAGGAAGGCGCGTACGGCGGAGGGGAGAGAGGTACCGATGACGGCCAGCACGGCGAGCGCGAAGGCGATGTCGGTGGCGGTGGGCACCGCCCAGCCCGCCGTGGAGCCGCCCCCCGCGACGTTGACAAGGGTGTAGACGAGGGCGGGTACGGCCATCCCGCAGACGGCGGCGACGATGGGGAGCGCGGCGGCCCTGGGGTCGCGCAGCTCGCCGGCGACCAGCTCTCGTTTGAGTTCGATACCGGCGACGAAGAAGAAGATGGCGAGCAGTCCGTCGGCCGCCCAGTGCGCCACGGAAAGGTCGAGGCCGAGTGCCGCGGGACCGAAGTGGAACTCGCTGACGGCTTTGTAGGAGGCGCCCGACGTGTTCGCCCAGATGATCGCTGCGATCGCGGCGACCAGCAACAGGATGCCGCCGACGGTTTCGGCGCGAAGTGTCTCCACCAGGTAGTTCCGCTCGGGGAGCGAGAGCCGCCCGAGGAACTTACGCGAACCGGAGGCGGGGGCGGTGGGCGTCGGAGAGGGTGGGGGCGCGGCCACGGGTGGAGACCTCCGGTCGGATAGGCAGGGCGAAGCACATGCCGACCAGACTTCCCGGCGCACCTGGGGGTTCTTGTTGCGTTGTTGGCGTAGTCGTTACTTTACCTAAGAAGCGAGTCTGATGCGCAAGGGTGAATCCGGTGATCTTCACCCTAGGTGCAAAAGGGGCACCCGGCTCGTTGCTCCGGGTGCCCCAGGGAGAGGATCGGCTGCTCGCGGCCGGATCAGTCCTCCGAAGGCGAGCTGGGGAGCTTGGACTGGATGAGGTCCATGACGGCGGAGTCGGTGAGTGTGGTGACATCGCCGAGCTGCCGGTTCTCCGCGACATCGCGAAGCAGACGGCGCATGATCTTGCCCGACCGGGTCTTGGGGAGCTCTGCGACGGGGAGGACGCGCTTGGGCTTGGCGATGGGGCCGAGGGTGGCGCCGACATGGTCGCGCAGCTCGGCGGTGAGGCCCTCGTCCTCCTGTGCGCTGCCGCGCAGGATCACGAAGGCGACGATGGCCTGGCCGGTGGTGTCGTCGGTGGCGCCGACGACCGCGGCTTCGGCGACCTTGGGGTGGGACACCAGGGCGGACTCGACCTCGGTGGTGGAGATGTTGTGCCCGGAGACGAGCATGACGTCGTCCACACGGCCGAGCAGCCAGATGTCGCCGTCTTCGTCCTTCTTGGCACCGTCACCGGCGAAGTACTGGCCTTCGAAGCGGGACCAGTACGTGTCGATGAAGCGCTGGTCGTCGCCCCAGATGGTGCGGAGCATGGAGGGCCAGGGCTCGGTCAGGGTGAGGTAGCCGCCGTGACCGTCCGCGACTTCCCGGCCGTTGTCGTCGACGACCGTCGCGCTGATACCGGGCAGCGGGCGCTGGGCACTGCCCGGCTTGGTGTGGGTGACCCCGGGGAGGGGCGAGATCATCATGGCCCCGGTCTCGGTCTGCCACCAGGTGTCCACGATGGGCGTGGCGCCGGCGCCGATGTGCTCGCGGTACCAGATCCAGGCCTCGGGGTTGATGGGTTCGCCGACCGAACCGAGGACACGCAGGCTGGACAGGTCGAACTTCGCGGGGATGTCATCGCCCCACTTCATGAAGGTGCGGATCGCGGTGGGGGCGGTGTAGAGGATGGTCACCCCGTACTTCTGGACGATCTCCCAGAAGCGGCCCTGGTGCGGGGTGTCGGGTGTGCCCTCGTAGATGACCTGGGTGGCGCCGTTCGCCAGGGGGCCGTAGACGATGTAGGAGTGCCCGGTGACCCAGCCGATGTCGGCCGTGCACCAGTAGACGTCGCGGTCCGGCTTGAGGTCGAAGACGGCGTGGTGCGTGTATGCGGTCTGGGTGAGGTAGCCGCCGCTGGTGTGCAGGATGCCCTTGGGCTTTCCGGTGGTGCCGGAGGTGTAGAGGATGAACAGCGGGTGCTCCGCGCCGAACGCCTCGGGCTCATGCGTGGCGGACTGGCGCTCGACCGCGTCGTGCCACCACAGGTCGCGGCCCTCGGTGAAGGCGGTGTCCTGACCGGTGCGGCGGATGACCAGCACATGCTCGACCTGCGGGCAGGACGCCAGCGCCTGGTCGATGGCGGGCTTGAGCGCGCTGGGCTTGCCGCGGCGGTAGCCGCCGTCGGCGGTGATGACGAGCTTGGCGTCGGCGTCCTGGATACGGGAGGCGACCGCATCGGCGGAGAAGCCGCCGAAGACCACCGAATGTGCGGCCCCGATCCGGGCGCAGGCCAGCATAGCCACCACGGCTTCGGGAATCATCGGCAGATAGATCGCGACCCGGTCCCCGGCGCTTACGCCCAGTTCGGTCAGCGCGTTGGCCGCCTTGGACACCTGGTCCTTGAGCTCGGCATAGGTCACCGCGCGGCTGTCCCCGGGCTCGCCCTCGAAGTGGATCGCGACCCGATCACCCAGGCCTGCCTCGACATGCCGATCCACACAGTTGTATGCCACGTTCAGCGCGCCGTCCGCGAACCACTTCGCGAACGGCGGGTTCGACCAGTCGAGCACCTCCGTCGGTGCCTTGGCCCAACTCAGCCGCTGTGCCTGCTCGGCCCAGAACCCGAGCCGGTCCGCCACGGCCCGCTCATACGTCTCGGCCGTCACATTGGCGTTCCGCGCCAGGTCGGCCGGCGGTGTGAACCGCCGCTCCTCCTTGAGCAGGTTGGCCAGGCTCTCGTTGCTCACGACTTCTCCCTTTCCCAGGGCGTCCTATATGCCTATGTGTCCCAGGCCATAGCTCATCAGCCAGATGCCCGGGAGACAAGGGCCCTCGGGGAAATGGTGTAGACCTATGATCTTGAGGCGGCTCCCGTCTGTAGATCCGTACGTTCACACGCCCGGACGGGGCGACCTCTCTTCTCCGGGTGGATGGAGAAGAGAGGCCACACGTTCCCACGGACGTCGTGCCTCAGAGGTTCAGGCGTGCACCTGTTCCAAAGTCGAAGGCTCGGAGGCCACGCGATCGAACACGCCCTCGGCGTGATCGCCAGGGTCCTCACCGTCTGCAAGCAGATATGCCTGAGCCTCACCCACATGGAAGTACATCCCATGCAGTTGGAGTGTTCCGTCGGCCAGCCTGCGTGCCACGGAATCATGGGTCCGCAGATGTTCCAGCTGCTGGACGACATTGGTGAGGCAGAGCTGCTCAACCGCGTCGCCCGGAAGCCGCCCGGCGACCCGGGCCCATGTCTGCTGGGGCGACTTCATTCGCTCCAGGCTCGGCAGCCCGTGCCGCAGCCAGCGCCGCAGCGGAGTCTCCGGGGCCCCGTCCTCCGGTACGCCCTGAAGCAGTGCCTGCATCGCGCCGCAGCCGGAGTGCCCGCAGACCGTGATCGAATCCACCTCCAGTACGTCCACCGCGTACTCGATCGCCGCGGCGACGGAGTCGTCCCCGCCCTCCTCACCGGGTTTGGGCACCAGATTGCCCACGTTCCTCACGGTGAACAGGTCACCGGGGCCGCTGGCGGTGATCATGCTGGTGACCAGCCGGGAGTCAGCGCAGGTCAGGAACAACTGCGAGGGCCGCTGTCCTTCACGCGCCAGCCGCGCCAACTCTTCACGTACCAGCGGAGCGGTGTTGCGCTGGAAGGAGCTGATTCCGCTCGCCAGTTGATGCTGAGCATGCTCGGTACGCCGCTCGGGTGAAATGGAGGAATCGGCACCGGGATGCTCCCCGCAGTGATGGTTCCGCCAGGGTGTCCACGGCCGACAACAGGCGTGCGACTCCGGTGCCGGCTCGGCGATCCGCCCTCCCGTGGGGCCGGTGAACTCGACGGTTCCGCCATGCGCCTCATGGGCTGTCTGCCAGTCGTGCAGGGCTTCGTAGGCCGCATGGTCCATAAACGAGCCGTCCAGTTCCACCACGGCATCGGTCCCGTGCGGCACCTTGCCGAGCATGCGACTCAGTCTTGGCACCGCCAGGAACGTCAGTTGTCCGTGTACCCGCACCCGGTGGCGGTCGCCCCGCTGCTCCACGCCGATCCGGATTCTCGTCAACCGGTACAGCGCGAGGGCCACCGCCACGGCGATACCGACGGCCACGCCCTCCAGGACCCCGGTGAGTACGACACCGGCCATCGTGACTACGTAGACCGGCAGTTCGCGGTTTCGCCGCACATTGCGCATATGGGTGATGTTGACCATCTGGACGCCGACGACCATGACCAGGGCGGCGAGAGCGGCCAGCGGGATCAGATCGAGCGCGGGCACCAGGAGCAGTGCGGCGACGGCGATCCATACCCCGTGGAGCATGGACGAGTGGCGGCTGACCGCGCCCGCCGAGACATTGGCGGTGCTGCGCACGGCGACACCGGTGATCGGAAGCCCGCCGAGCGCGCCGGAGACGACATTGGCCGCGCCCTGTCCGCGCAGTTCTCGGTCGAGGTCGGCACGCGGGACGCGGATGGCGGGCTCCTTGCGGGCCGCGGCGAGTCTGTCGATGGCGACTGCGGACAGGAGCGATTCGACGCTGCCGACCAGAGTGATGGTCAGGACGGCGGCGATCAGGCCGAGCACCGGGCCTTCTGGCAGCCCGGGCAGGGCGTGACTGCTCCAGGACGGCAGATCGACCCGGGGCAGGCTGAGCCCGGCGGCAGCGGCCAGGGCGGTCGCCGCGATGACCGATGCCAGCGCGGCGGGCACCTTCCGCACCACTCGCCCGATCGCGCCGGGGAAGCGGGGCCAGGTGAGCAGCACGGTGATGGTGAGGATGCTCACCGACAGCGCGGCCGGCTGGAGTGTCGCCAGCTGGCCGGGCAGGGCGAGCGCGTTGTCGATGGCGGAGCTCTGCGGAGTGCCGCCGAGGACGATGTGCAGCTGGGCCATCGCGATGGTGGCGCCGATCCCGGCCAGCATGCCGTGCACGATCGCCGGGCTGACGGCCAGCGCGGACCTGGCCACGCGCAGGGCGGACAGGACCAGTTGGCTGAGACCCGCGAGCACGGTGATGGCGCACGTCGTACGCCACCCGTACCGCTGGATGAGGTCGGCCGTGATCACGGTGAGCCCCGCGGCGGGACCGCTGACCTGGAGCGGTGCTCCTCCGAAGAGGCCCGCCACGATGCCGCCGACCGCAGCTGCCACGAGCCCCGCCTGGAGCGGTGCCCCGGTGGCGAGCGCGATACCGAGCGAGAGCGGCAGGGCGATCAGGAAGACGCTGATCGAGGCCGAGACGTCGGCGCCCGCAATCCGGAAACCGGTGCCCGGCCCCCGGCCACCCCGGCCGCTGTGTCGTCGGCGCCCGTCCGGCTGCGCGGGGGGACTGGGCGGGGGGTCGCTGCCAGGGTCGAGTTTGCTGTTGTCTTCGTCGTGCGTACGGGAGGGAAAGCAAGCAGACATGGTCCCGTCTCCTCCGGGGCGGCGCGGTCGCGGTGTGTATGGCGCGGCCGTGGGTCACGGCGTGTCAGCGGCGGGATGTTCGGATGTGTTCAGGCCTGGAACCTCGGCTGTGCCTCGGGAGCCGGACACACTCTCAACTCTGAGTAAATGAATCGTAATGCAGAGTAAAGAAAACGGCATGACTTTCCGGGCAAATGGGGCACTAGTTCACCCGGTGGAGTGAGGGATCCATTGGTCTGCTTTCCGGATCTTCACGCCCCTCCCTCGCGGGCCACCGCAGCCGCCGCCGGCGCGGCAGCCCGCTGCTGCGGGCGACCTGCCGGCGGGTCCCAGGCCGCGCGCCGCGGCGCGAGGGGCCGATGCGGAGGCCGTGAAGGCCCCGATGCGTTATGCCGGCTGGGGAGCGCCGACTCTCACGGCCGGCTCGCCGAGAGTGAAGGACGGGTCCACCTGCGCCGCCAGGTCGGTGCCGGTCTTCGCGTTCCCCCAGCTCTCGGCGTTCTTCAGATGGAAGTGGACCATCTGGCGGGTGTAGCGCTCCCAGTCGCGGTCCCGGTACGACCTGTCCGCCGCGTCCTTCAGGGTGCACAGCGCCTGGCGGCCCTGCTCCTCCAGTCGGTCGAAGTGGAGCGGGCGACCCTTCTCCATCGCGCGCACCCAGTCCGACTGCCCCACTGTGGCCAGGAGGTCCTCGCCCACCTCCGCGCGCAGGAAGTCCACGTCGTCCGGACACTGCACCTTGTTGCCGACCACCTTGAGAGCGACTCCGAAGTCCCGTGCGTACTCCTTGTACTGCCGGTAGACCGAGATGCCCTTGCGGGTGGGCTCGGCTACCAGGAACGTCATGTCGAAGCGTGTGAACAGCCCGGACGCGAAGGAGTCCGACCCCGCAGTCATGTCGACCACCACGTATTCGTCGGGGCCGTCGACGAGGTGGTTGAGGCACAGTTCCACGGCCCCGACCTTGGAGTGGTAGCAGGCGACCCCGAGGTCGGACTCGGTGAACGGGCCCGTGACCATCAGTCGGATGTCACCCCCGTCCAGCCTCACGGTGCGGGCGCAGGCCTCGTAGACGGGGTTGCTCTCACGCACTCGCAGCAGCCGCGACCCCTCCCCCGGCGGAGTGGTCTTGATCATGGTGTCGGCCGAGGCGATCCGGGGGTTGGCCCCGCGTAGATGGTTTTTGATCAGCGGCAGGTGCGCACCCATGGCCGGCAGCGCCGCCGCCTCGTCCTCGTCCAGGCCGAGCGCACCTCCGAGGTGCTGGTTGATGTCGGCGTCCATCGCGATGACGTGAGCCCGCTGTGCCGCGAGGTGGCGAAGGAAAAGTGAGGACAGCGTGGTCTTGCCACTGCCGCCCTTCCCTACGAAAGCGATCTTCATGTTCACCTAGCGTAGGCGCTCGACTGCTTTCGGTGTCGGTCATGCGTGAAGAAGACCACTCCGATGTGGGGTGGCCGCCCGGTGCGCGTAGCCTCCCTACCTATGAGTACGAACGCCCCGGACCCCTTGGCCGCACTCGGCACCCTGCCCGGAGTCGGGGATGCCGTCGATTCCGTACGCAAGGCCGTCGACCGCGTCTACGGCCATCGGGTCATGCGGCGGCGCAGCAACGAGGTCGCGTCTGAGGCGGCGCTGCGCGGAGCCCGTGGCTCGGCGGCGCTCGCCGGGGCCGACTGGCCGCTGGAGGAGGTGCGGCGGCGCAGCGACTTCGGCGCCGAGGACGAGGCCCGTACCGTCGGAGCCGCCCTGAGGCTGACCGCCGAGGCCGGCCAGTTGCTCTCCATCTGGCGCCAGTCACCGTTGCGGGTGCTGGCCCGGCTGCACTTGGTTGCCGCAGGCGGCGCCGTGACGCGGGATGAGGCGGTCGGACGTCCGCGGGTCGCCGACGAGAAGGCCGACGAGCCGCTCATCACGGCTCCGCTGCCGGATGCCGACGAGGTCGCGGCCAGGCTCGACGGGCTCTCGAGGCTGGTGATCGCGGGCAGTTCGGCCCCCGCGCTGGTGATGGCGGCTGTGGTGCACGGTGAGCTACTCGCGCTGCGCCCGTTCACGTCGTACAACGGACTTGTCGCCCGCACGGCCGAACGCATCGTCCTCGTGGGCAGCGGTCTCGACCCCAAGTCGATCTGTCCTGCCGAGGTCGGCCACGCCGAACTCGGGCGTGCCGACTATGCCGCCGCCTTTGACGGATACCTGTCAGGGGCCCCGGAGGGGATGGCTGCCTGGATCACGCACTGCGGACGGGCCGTGGAGCTGGGGGTGCGGGAGTCCACGGCGGTCTGTGAGGCGCTGCAACGGGGTGCGGCCTAGCGCGATCCCGCTTGGAGCCGCGGAAACTGAGGCGGCCGGAGCGCGAAGGCCGGTGCGGGCTCGCTTCGCCGTCCGGGGAGCCGTGTCAGCGCAAAAGGTTGCGGCGGTACCGGAATTGGTACCGCCGCTTACATGTCCGCTCAGTTACCAAGCGTCCTCGATATATTGCCCATCAGGTCGGAAGCTTCGTCCGTCACCTGGTGCGGCTGGCCCGTAATCGACGGGTCGACGTCGCGTGGGTGCTGATCGGCCATGCTTCGGTCCGTGGGGCCTTTGCTGCGTAGAAGGTGATCCTCTCGGATGTCCCAGGTCTCGCGGGCCGTTGAGTCCTTTGTACTCCTGCGGCCCGGCAAGCGGAACCCCTCGCCGCACTTCTTTACTTTTAGGTTCAAATACGGGCACCGGATCCACCGCGCCGCCGACTGGCGTACCAGACGAGTCCCGCCGTCGCCGCTGCCGCACCGACCGCAGCCGCCGCGAGCAGAGCGGGTCGCGGCGGCATGGTGAACCGCGGCAACCGCTGTTTCAGTCGCACCGGACGGTTGAATACGAGCACGGGCCAGCCGCGTGAGACCGCCTCGCGGCGCAGCGTGCGGTCCGGATTGACCGCGTAGGCGTGACCGACCGACTCCAGCATCGGGATATCGGTGGCGGAGTCGCTGTACGCGTAGCAGCGTGAAAGGTCGTACCCCTCGGAGGCGGCGAGTTCCCGCACGGCTTCGGCCTTGGTCGGGCCGTAGGCGTAGTACTCGATCTCCCCGGTGTAGCAGCCGTCTTCGCCGACGACCATCCGGGTCGCCACCACGCGGTCGGCGCCGAGCAACTCGCCGATCGGCTCGACCACCTCGGCACCGGAAGTCGAGACGATCACGACATCCCGTCCTGCGGTGTGGTGTTCCTCGATGAGGGAGGCCGCCTCGTCGTAGATGATCGGGTCGATCAGATCGTGGAGCGTCTCGGCGACGAGCTCCTTGACGTGGCGTACGTTCCAGCCTTTGCAGAGCGCCGACAGATACTGGCGCATCCGCTCCATCTGGTCGTGGTCGGCACCGCCTGCGAGGAACACGAACTGCGTGTAGGCGGTGCGCAGTACGGCGCGTCGGTTGATCAGTCCTCCTTGGTAGAAGGACTTGCTGAAGGTCAGCGTCGATGACTTCGCAATGACCGTCTTGTCCAGGTCAAAGAACGCTGCTGCGCGCGGCAAGGAGTGGTTTTCCACGAAGCCGAGCATATGCGCCCACCATTCGGCGTAAGGTGGGGCGTGTGGGTTTGCCTGAGAAGGCTCTCGGGTACACCATGGAAGTCACGGATCGTTCGCGACCGTGCTAACCCGGTCCGACTCCTCCCCCCCCGAGTCGGCCGTGGGGACGACCCCCGCTCTCCCCCCCGGCGGGGGTCGTCGCATGTCCGGACGCGTTTTCGCCTTCCTCGCCCGATCGTTCGGGCCTTCTCGGCCTCAACAGGGCTCTACGGCGTCAGGGGCGAGGCCTCCGTTTTTGTCACGCTGAGTAGTTGTGGTGCTCCGCTCTGGAAGTCATACCGGAATGTCACCGGTGTGGGTGAGTGAGATATTCACAAGTGGTGGGGCATCCACAGTTTTCGGGCAAGATCCACACGATTTCCCGGGGCGGTGCATGGTGATTCCGGCCACGAAGTTCACAGGCCGAAGGAATCACTGACGAGGACCGCTGAGCCGGTCCCTGGCATCTGCCGCGCCGTGCGGTGAGAGTCGGAGAAATCATGGTGGGTTCGCTCACATCCACTGCCTTCAGCACGTCGGATGCAGCCGCCGATACGTCCACGTCCACGTCCACGCTCGCGAGGTCCCTGTCCTCCGCGACGCCCCGTCCGTCTGGCGCTTCCGTGCGGTTCCGTCCTGCCCGCACAGGGGGCGTCTCCGGCGCTTCCGCTTCCCGTCCCCGCTCGCCCGATGCGTCGCCCCGCGTGCCACGGGCGTCCGGTCCACCCGGTTCACCCGGATCGCGCAGTGATGCGAGCGAGCGGAGCGAAGGCCCGCTGATCGTCACCGAAGACCCCGCGCTTCTCGATGATCTCCTGCGGCTGTGCGCCGCGGCCGGCGTCGAGCCTCAGGTCCATCACACGGCGCCCGAAGACCGTGGAAGAGGTGGCTGGGACAGTGCCCCGCTCGTGCTGGTCGGCGACGACGCGGCCGTCCGCTGCAGGGGAGCGAACCGCAGAAACGGAGTGCTGCTGGTGGGGTACGACCAGGACGATCCTGGCGTCTGGCGATCGGCCGTCGAAATCGGCGCCGACTGCGTGCTGCGGCTGCCTGACGGTGAGAGCTGGCTTGTCGACCGCATCGCCGATGTCGCCGAGGGCGTCGGCCGGCCCGCGCTGACCGTCGGGGTGATCGGAGGCAGTGGAGGCGCCGGGGCGTCCACGCTCGCCGGTGCGCTCGCCGTCACGGCGGCTCGCCGGGGATGGCGGACCATGCTCGTCGATGGTGACCCGCTGGGCGGCGGCATCGACGTTCTGCTCGGCGGAGAGGGCACCGAGGGCAGGCGCTGGCCCGACTTCGCCGCGTCGAAGGGCCGGGTGGCCGGGGGCGCGCTGGAAGAGTCCCTTCCCGCGGTGCACGGGCTGCGGGTCCTCAGCTGGGATCGCGGTGACATGTTCACCGTGCCGGGGGAGGCGATGCGCGCGGTGCTCGCGGCGGCTCGTCGCCGGGGCGGAGTGGTGGTCGTGGATCTGCCGCGCCGGTTCGACGAAAGTGTCGCGGAGGCCTTGGCGCAGCTTGACGCCGGTCTGCTGCTGGTGCCGGGGGAGCTTCGTGCGGTCGCGGCGTCGCGTCGCGTCGCATCTGCGGTGGGTACGGTGCTCTCCGATCTGCGGATGGTGGTGCGGGGCCCATACGCCGCGGGGCTGGACGAGCGGTGGATGGCCGAAGCCCTCGGCTTGCCACTGGTGGGCGAACTGCCGTGGGATACCGGGCTGAGCGCGGATCTGGAGGGTGGCGTCCCGCCGGGAGCCGGAGCGCGGGGGCCGTTGGCCCGGTTCTGCGCGGCGTTCTGGGAGCAGGCGCTGGCCGGAGGTGCTGCCCGATGACCGCGGCACTGCTCGAAGCGGTGCGGCAGCGGCTGGCCGAGAGTGGTGCCGAGCCGACACCGGCAAGAGTCGCGGCAGCCCTCCGGGCGCAGGGAAGGCTCCTCGGCGACACGGAAGTCCTCGGCGCGGCCGAGGAGTTGAGAGGTGAGCTGGTGGGGACGGGCCCGCTGGAGTCGCTGCTCGCCGACCCAGCGGTGACGGATGTGCTGGTGTCCGCCCCGGACAGGGTCTGGGTGGACCGCGGCGGAGGTCTGGAACTCACCGGCGTCGGCTTCAGCGACGCGGCGGCCGTGCGCAGACTGGCGCAGCGGCTCGCCGCAGTGGCCGGGCGGCGATTGGACGACGCCCGTCCCTGGGTGGACGCCAGGCTCCCCGACGGCACGCGGATGCACGCCGTGCTGCCCCCGGTATCGGTGGGTGCCACCTGCCTGTCGCTGCGGGTGGTGCGTCCGAGGGCCTTCTCCCTAAGCGAACTCACTGCGGCGGGCACGATTCCACCGGGTGGAGACCAACTGCTCAGGGCCCTGGTCGAGGCGCGGATCTCCTATGTGATCAGCGGCGGCACCGGCACGGGGAAGACGACGTTGCTGAGCACGCTGCTCGGTCTGGTCGGAGAACGCGAGCGGATCGTACTGGCCGAGGACTCAGCCGAGTTGCGGCCCGACCATCCCCATGTGGTCCGGCTGGAGTCCCGTCCTGCCAACCAGGAGGGAGCGGGCGAGGTCACCCTGCGCGACCTGGTGCGGCAGGCGCTGCGGATGCGGCCGGACCGGTTGGTCGTCGGCGAAGTGCGGGGCGCTGAAGTCTTGGACCTGCTGGCGGCGTTGAACACAGGACACGACGGCAGTGGCACCGTCCACGCGAATACGGCCGCAGACGTACCGGCCCGGCTCGAGGCCCTGGGCACCGCGGCCGGTCTTGACCGGGCGGCCCTGCACAGTCAACTGGCCGCGGCCGTGTCGGTGGTGCTGCATCTCGTACGTGACCGGGACGGCTGTCGCCGGATCGCCGAGGTGCATGTGCTGGAGCGGGACGCGGCAGGGCTCGCAGTGGCGGTTCCGGCGTTGCGCTGGGGTGCGGCGGGTTTCACCCGGGAGCGCGGCTGGGAGCGGCTGTGCACGCTGGTCGGGGGTGCGTGGTGACAGCGGCGGCAATGTGCGCCGCGGCCTGCGCCGGTGCTGCGGCCTGGTTGTCGGCCATCGGAGACCCGCTCACCTGGAGAGCCCGGTCGACGTTCACCACGGGGGATGCCGTCCCGTTCGCGCCAGGCTGGGCAGGGGACTTGCGGTGCCGGCTGGCGCGACGGTTCCGGCGGGAGTGGCTCTGCCTGCCCGTGTCGGTGTTGCCGGCACTGCTGGGAGGTTCGCCGCTGCCGCTACTCGTGGGAGCCATCGCAGTTCCCGTGGTGGGTCGGCGGTTGCGCGCCGCCGAAGCGCGGAGGGTGAAGGAGCGCGGGGTCGACGCGGTGATCGCGTTGTGCGGTGGGCTCGCCGGTGAGCTCCGAGCCGGGTGCCAGCCCGGTCAGGCGCTGTTGGCCGTCGCCCGCGCCACGGGGGCGCTCGGCGGGGCGGAAGCGGCCGTGCTGGCCGCCGCACGGTTCGGCGGTGATGTACCCGCGCAGTTGCGTCGGGCGTCGCGGCAGCCGGGTGCGGGCGGGCTCGCAGGGCTCGCCGCCTGCTGGCGGGTGTCGGTGGACGGAGGAGCGGGACTGGCCGCCGGAGTGGACCGCCTGGAGACGGCGCTTCGCGGAGAACGAGAGCAACGAGAGGGACTACGCGCCCAATTGGCCGGTGCGTGGTCGACCGTCGTGATTCTGGCGTTGCTTCCGGTGGTGGGGTTGGCGCTCGGTTCGGCGCTGGGGGCGGGGCCGCTGAGGGTGCTGCTGCACACACCTGCCGGGCTGAGCTGTCTGCTCGTGGGCGGGCTGCTGGAGGCAGCGGGGCTGAGCTGGGCGGTGCGCATCGTCCAGGCTGGAGCGCGGTCATGAACGGCGGATCTGTCCACAGCCTGGGGATACCGGGGCCGGAAGTGCGCGTGCTGGTTGCGGAGGCTGTGGTCTGGCTGACCCTGGCACTGGCCGACTGGCGGCGTGAGTACCGACTGCGTCGACGGTTCGATGCCCTCATGGCGGCGCCGGCGTCCGTGCTGCCTGAGCGGCGGGAACTGCCGGCCCGGACCGGGGCGTGGGTGAGGCGTTGGGCTCCGCCCGCGAGCGCGGTGGTCATCGGATGCGTTTTGACCGGCCCCGTGACTGGGCCGCTGCTGGGCGCCGCGGGTGCCTACGGCCTATGGCGATGGCAGCAGGGCCGGGCACGGGACAGGGGTGCGGCGCAGGACCGCGCGGTGGAGCAGCTTCCGCTCGCCGCGGATCTCCTGGCCGCCTGCCTCTCCGCGGGGGCGGGGCCACGGGAGGCTGCGGAAGCCGTGGGGGAGTCCCTGGGCGGGCCGGTGGGCGAGCGACTCGCGCTGGCCGCCGCCGAGCTGCGGCTCGGTGGTGAACCGGCGAGGGCTTGGGGCCGGTTCGGCCGGATACCGGGTGCGGCCGGGCTGGCCCGGTGTCTCGAGCGCGCCGGTTCATCGGGGGCACCGGCCGCCGAGCCCGTTTCACGGCTGGCCGCAGGGCTCAGGGCTGAGCGGACCAGAGCCGCGGCGGCGCGGGCCCAGCGCGCCCAGGTCCTGATCACGGCTCCCGTAGGGCTCTGCTTTCTGCCCGCGTTCCTCGCGATCGGGGTTGCCCCGGTGGTGATCGGGCTTGCCGAAGGGCTGTTGAGCGGTCGCTGAGTGATGCCCCGGTCCCAGAGGCCGGCGGGGTCGGCGCGACCTGTACGAACACGCGGTCTCGAACCGCAACGGAACGACGGATCAAGGAGATCGGCATGACTTTCACGGCATGGACGAAGGCGTGGGCGACTGGGAGGGCGCGGGCGCTCGTCGCCACATGGGCACGGCGTGGCACCAGGCGACCCTGGACCGACGCGGGAATGACCACATCGGAGTACGCGATGGGCACGATCGCCGCGTGTGCCTTCGCCGCGGTGCTCTACAAGATCGTGACGAGCGGCACCGTCTCCGGGGCGCTCGAATCGGTCATCGGCAGGGCGCTCGATGCGCAGTTCTGAGGGCGCCGGAGTCGGGTCACCGGCGCTGCCATGGGACCGCGGAGCCGTGACGGCGGAGGCGGCGGTGGGCATTTCGGTGCTGGTGGCGTTCGCCATGGCTCTCGTTTGGGGTCTGATGGCGGCAGCGGCACAGATCAAGTGTGTGGACGCCGCCAGGGCGGGAGCCCGGGCGGCGGCCAGATCGGAGCCCCGGGGAGCGGTGCTGGCAGCCGCCCGGTCGGCAGCCCCGCCCGGAGCCGAAGTCCTCATCGGACGGGAGGGAGACCTCTGGCGGGTGCGGGTGAAGGCCCCCGCACCCGGGCCGGGGTCACTGGCGCTCGACCTGGACGCACAGGCCGTCGCGCTCGCCGAGGACAGCGTGGGCTCGGAGACGCCATGAGACCGGGGCACGACAGGGGTTCGGCGACCGTGTGGGCCGCCATGGCGATCTGTGCGGTGTGCGTGGTCTTCGCCGCGGTGGTGGCGCTGGGGCAGGCGGTCATCGCCCGCCATCAGGCCGGCGCAGCGGCGGATCTCGCGGCCATCGCCGCAGCGGACCGCGCTCTCGAAGGCATACCGGGAGCCTGCGCCGCCGCGGCTCGGGTGACCGCTGCCCAAGGGGCGGTCATGATCCGGTGCGCTGTGGAGTCGGAGATCGCCGATGTGACGGTGCGCGCCGGCGACGCCCCCTTCGCATCGGAGGTCAGGTCCCGCGCGGGGCCTCCGTGACGTGCGGGACCCGGCCGGCCGGCTTGGACAGCATCTGCCGTCCCCGACCGCACCCGCCGGGGCCGGGGTGTCGTACAGAGTCGGACCGCCGTACCCGCCGCGGTGGGACGGTGCCGTCGTGAAGCCCCTCAGCGGACTCAGGAACGCTCCGCCGAGTCGTCCGGGCCACCAGGAGCCCCGTCGGCCGGGGCGCCCCTGAGAAGGACCGTCAGAAGTCGTACGGCGGCTCGCTTGTGCAGCGGCTCGTTGCCGTTGCCGCACTTGGGGGACTGGATGCACGACGGGCAGCCGGCCTCGCACTCGCACGCGGCGATGGCTTCACGGGTCGCGGCCAGCCACTCACGGGCGGTGTGGAAGGCCCGCTCGGCGAAGCCCGCGCCGCCCGGGTGGCCGTCGTAGACGAAGACCGTGGGCAGCAGGGTGTCGGGATGCAACGGGACGGAGACCCCGCCGATGTCCCAGCGATCGCATGTGGCGAAGAGCGGGAGCAGGCCGATGGAGGCATGCTCGGCGGCGTGCAGTGCGCCGCCCAGCTGCTCGGGGTTCACCCGTGCGGCCTCCAACTGGTCCTCGGTGACCGTCCACCACACGGCTCTTGTACGCAGGGTGCGCGGGGGCAGATCGAGCTTGGTCTCGCCCAGTACCTCACCGGTGATCAGCTTGCGGCGGAGGAAGGAGACGACCTGGTTGGTGACTTCGACGGAGCCGTAGCACAACCGCCCGGGACCCCACGGGACCTCGGTGTCCGTATCCAGGATGGAGATGGAGGTGGTGTCACGAGCGGTGGTGGAGTAGGGCGGGGCGGCCTCTTCGACGAGGGCGGCCGAGTCGTCCAGGTCCAGGCGCTTCACCAGGTACGTACGGCCCTGATGGAGGTGGACGGCTCCCTCGTGGACGGCCGTGTGCGAGGCGGACTCGTCCACTGTTCCGAGCAGCCGGCCGGTCGTGGCCTCGACGATCTGCACCGGGCGCCCGCCCTCACCCCGGATGTCCGTGAGGTCGGCGGCACGCTCGCGCCGGGTCCAGTACCAGCCGGAGGCGCGCCTGCGCAGCAGCCCCGAGCCCTCCATCTGTGGGAGCAGCCCGGCTGCGGCGGGGCCGAACAGGGCGAGATCGTCCTCCGTCAGTGGAAGCTCCGCGGCGGCTGCGCACAGGTGCGGGGCGAGGACATACGGGTTGTCGGGGTCGAGGACGGTCGTCTCGACCGGCTGCCGGAAGAGCGCTTCCGGGTGGTGGACGAGGAAGGTGTCGAGCGGGTCGTCGCGGGCGACCAGCACGGCGAGGGCGCCCTGCCCCGCGCGGCCCGCCCGCCCCGCCTGTTGCCAGAGCGAGGCCCGGGTGCCCGGATAACCGGCGATCACGACCGCGTCGAGCCCTGACACGTCTACGCCGAGTTCCAGGGCCGTGGTCGCCGCGAGGCCGAGCAGCTCACCCGAGTGCAGTGCGCGCTCCAGGGCACGGCGCTCCTCCGGCAGGTAGCCGCCGCGGTAGGCGGCGACCCTCCGGGCGAGGGAGCGGTCCACCTCGGCCAGGCGCTCCTGGGCGATGACGGAGATCAGTTCGGCTCCGCGCCGGGAGCGTACGAACGCGACCGTGCGTACGCCTTGGACCGTCAGATCGGTGAGCAGGTCGGCGGTCTCAGCGGTGGCCGTGCGGCGGACCGGGGCGCCCTTCTCTCCGCGCAGCTCGGTGAGCGGAGGCTCCCAGAGAGCGAAGACGAGCTCACCGCGCGGTGAGGCGTCGTCGGACACCTCGGTGACGGGCACACCGGTCAGGCGGCGGGCGGCGGCGGCCGGTTCCGCCGCGGTGGCGGAGGCGAGGAGGAACACCGGGTCCGAGCCGTATCTGGCGCATATCCGCCGCAGCCGCCGTAGCACCTGGGCCACATGGGAGCCGAAGACGCCCCGGTAGGTGTGGCACTCGTCGATGACCACATAGCGCAGCGAGCGCAGGAAGGAGGACCAGCGGGGATGCGAGGGAAGCATCCCGCGATGGAGCATGTCCGGGTTGGTGAGCACGTAGTTCGCGTACTGGCGGACCCATTCGCGCTCTTCGACGGGTGTGTCCCCGTCGTACACGGCCGGTCGCACCCGGTTGCCGAGCGGGGCGGCCAGTTCTCGCACCGCCCGCCGCTGGTCGGCGGCCAGGGCTTTGGTCGGGGCGAGGTAGAGGGCCGTGGTGCCGCGCCCGTTGGGGGCCTCGGAGCCGTCGAGCAGGGTGCTGAGCACCGGGGCGAGATAGGCCAGTGACTTGCCGGACGCGGTACCGGTGGCGATCACCACCGACTCGCCGTCCAGTGCGTGTTCGGCGGCGGTAGCCTGATGGACCCAGGGATGTTCGATGCCGGCCTGCTCGATGGCGGAGATCACTTCCGTACGGATGCGATGGGGCCAGACCGCATGACGGCCCGGCCTGGGGGGCAAGTGCTCCGTATGAGTGATGCGCGCAGCCCGGCCGGCCCCCGTGGTGAGCCGGTCGAGGACCGTGCCGGGGGAGGGGCGGCGGGTCTCCCCGCTCTCGGCGGGTCGTCTGGGACGGTGATTCTTGGCCATCGGCACCGAGTGTGTCACCGGCGTGACGGACAATGGTCCCAAGGCGTCGTGCATGGCTGCTGGTAAGTGATTGAATGCCATCGCGGCTGGCGATACGCCCCCTGGCTCCGTCGGGGAGACCCGAGGGCGACCGCTCGATAGCAAGGTGCTGGAGGATCCGTGGACCTGTCCCTGTCGACTCGCAATGTGTCCGGCCCTGGTGGCGACCGTACGGTCGTCGAGGTCGGTGGCGAGATTGATGTGTATACCGCGCCCAAGCTGCGCGAGCAGTTGGTCGAGTTGGTGAACGACGGCAGCTACCACCTGGTTGTCGACATGGAGGGTGTGGACTTCCTCGACTCGACCGGCCTCGGCGTTCTGGTGGGCGGTCTCAAGCGTGTGCGTGCGCACGAAGGCTCGCTGCGCCTGGTCTGCAACCAGGAGCGCATTCTCAAGATCTTCCGGATCACCGGTCTGACCAAGGTGTTCCCCATCCACACGACGGTCGACGAGGCCGTCGCCGCGACCGACTGAGTCGTCCGGAAGACACGGAGACCTCCGGGCCACCCCAAGGCCCGGAGGCTTCCGGGGAGCTTCGGCGACCCTCCGGGAGGTTTTGAGCCGCCCGGGAAGCCGCTGGGGCTCCGGAAGCTTCCGGAGGATCCCTGGGAATGCCGGGATCCCGGATGCGGGCCCTGAGCCCGGGCACGAGTGCCCGGCCCGTGACAGGCGCGCCCGGAAGCAAGCTCGCCCGCTCGTACGCCCAAGGGGGACCGCATGGCCACCGTCGAACTGCGCTTCAGCGCTCAGCCCGAGCATGTCAGGACGGCCCGTCTGGTCGCCGCTGCCGTGGCGCGCCGGGCCGGGGTCGACGAGACCGTGCTGGACGAGGTCAGGCTCGCCGTCGGCGAGGCGTGCAGCCGTGCCGTGGGACTCCACCGCGTCAACGGCCTGACCGCCCCCGTTCGGGTGCTGCTGACCGAGGAGGAGAAGACCTTCTCGATCGAGGTCGCCGACGAGGTGCCCGTCGCCGGTGCGGATGGCGCGGAAGCCGGGACCGCGTCTGGTGCCGCTTCCGCTCCGGGAGTCGACGAGGCGTCGGACGGCGGCGGCGAGGACCAGATGGGGCTTGCGGTGATCAGCGGGCTCGTCGACGACGTCGAGGTGTCGTCCGGCGCCGACGGCGGTGTCATCAGGATGAGCTGGCCGATCAATCCGGCCAAGGTCACTTCGTAACCCTCGGCCTACACCCCCGTACCCCCTGACCCAGTGGCCTCGTAGGCCCCGTCGTGCATATGCCGCTGCATATGACCATTCATCTGACCGGCCCTGCTGAGCAGGGTCTTTTCCATTTGTATAGATCATTGATCAAGCGTCAATGCTTTTGCACCGTTACTGCTTTCGGTGGGTATCTGGGAGTGCGATCTTTTTGCTGAGGAGCAAGTAAAGGTCAATTCCGTTCACCGCGCCCTGTTTTGATCAGGTTCCGCTCCCTACAATCCGTCCACATCTTGAGCTCTGAACGTCAAGGAGGACGAATGGCGGGGCTCTTCAACCCACACCTGACCGAACACCCCACTTCACTCGCAGCCGCGGTACTCACCGATGAAAATCGGATGATCGTTATCGTGATCGCGGTTGTTGCATTGGCGGCGCTGATCGTCGCCCAGTTGCTGGTGCGCCAAGTGCTGGCGGCCGGTGAAGGCACCGATTCCATGAAGAAGATCGCGGCAGCCGTCCAGGAAGGCGCGAATGCCTACCTGGCGAGGCAGTTGCGCACACTCGGGATCTTCGCCGTCATCGTGTTCTTCCTGTTGATGATGTTGCCGGCCGACAACTGGACCCAGCGGGGCGGCCGTTCTGTGTTCTTCCTGGTGGGTGCCGTGTTCTCGGCAGCCACCGGCTACATCGGCATGCGTCTTGCCGTGCGCAGCAATGTCCGCGTCGCGGCAGCCGCGCGTGAAGCCACCCCGGCTGCGGGCGAACCCGAAAAGGATCTGACGGCAGTCGCGCACAAAGCCATGAAGATCGCTTTCCGCACCGGCGGTGTGGTCGGGATGTTCACGGTGGGCCTCGGCCTGCTCGGTGCCTCCTGCGTGGTGCTCGTCTATGCGGCCGACGCACCGAAGGTGCTGGAGGGATTCGGCCTCGGCGCCGCGCTCATCGCCATGTTCATGCGTGTCGGCGGTGGCATCTTCACCAAAGCGGCCGACGTCGGCGCCGACCTCGTCGGCAAGGTCGAGCAGGGCATCCCCGAGGACGACCCGCGCAACGCCGCCACCATCGCCGACAACGTCGGTGACAACGTGGGCGACTGCGCGGGCATGGCGGCCGACCTGTTCGAGTCGTACGCCGTCACGCTGGTCGCCGCGCTCATCCTCGGCAAAGCCGCCTTCGGCGATCTGGGTCTGGCCTTCCCGCTGATCGTCCCGGCGATCGGCGTGGTCACCGCGATGATCGGCATCTTCGCGGTCGCCCCGCGGCGCGCCGACCGCAGCGGGATGACCGCCATCAACCGCGGCTTCTTCATCTCCGCGGTGATCTCGCTGGCCCTGGTGGCCGTCGCGGTGTTCGCGTACCTGCCCTCCTCGTACGCGGACCTGGACGGAGTCACCGAGGCCGCGATCCTCGCCCACGACGGCGACCCGCGCATCCTCGCCCTGGTGGCCGTGGCGATCGGTATCGTGCTCGCCGCCCTGATCCAGCAGCTGACCGGGTACTTCACCGAGACCAGCCGCCGCCCGGTGCGCGACATCGGCAAGTCCTCGCTCACCGGACCGGCCACCGTCGTACTCGCCGGTATCTCCATCGGGCTGGAATCGGCTGTCTACACCGCGCTGTTGATCGGTCTCGGGGTGTACGGGGCGTTCCTGCTCGGCGGCACATCGATCATGCTGGCCCTGTTCGCGGTGGCCCTCGCCGGCACCGGACTGCTGACCACCGTGGGCGTCATCGTGGCCATGGACACCTTCGGCCCGGTCTCCGACAACGCCCAGGGCATCGCCGAGATGTCGGGCGATGTCGAGGGCGCGGGCGCGCAGGTGCTCACCGACCTCGACGCGGTGGGCAACACCACCAAGGCGATCACCAAGGGCATCGCCATCGCGACCGCTGTACTCGCCGCCGCCGCGCTCTTCGGTTCGTACCGGGACGCGATCGCCACAGCCGTCGCCGATGTCGGCGCCAAGGCAGGAGAGATGGGGCTGAGCCTGGACATCTCCCAGCCCAACAACCTGGTGGGACTCATCCTCGGTGCCGCCGTCGTCTTCCTGTTCTCCGGCCTGGCGATCAACGCGGTCTCCCGGTCGGCCGGTGCGGTGGTCTTCGAGGTGCGACGGCAGTTCCGCGAGCATCCCGGGATCATGGACTACAGCGAGAAGCCGGAGTACGGACGCGTCGTCGACATCTGCACCAAGGACGCGCTGCGTGAGCTCGCCACCCCGGGTCTGCTCGCGGTGATGGCACCGATCGCGGTCGGCTTCACCCTCGGCGTCGGTGCGCTGGGTGCCTATCTCGCGGGTGCCATCGGCACCGGCACCCTCATGGCGGTCTTCCTCGCCAACTCCGGTGGTGCCTGGGACAACGCCAAGAAGCTCGTGGAGGACGGCCACCACGGTGGCAAGGGCAGCGAGGCACATGCCGCCACCGTCATCGGTGACACGGTGGGCGACCCGTTCAAGGACACCGCGGGCCCCGCGATCAACCCGCTGCTCAAGGTGATGAACCTGGTGGCGCTGCTGATCGCCCCGGCCGTCGTGCAGTTCACCTATGGTGACGACGCCAACGCGACCGTGCGCGCGGTGATCGCCTCGCTCGCGCTGCTCGTGATCCTGGGCGCCGTGTATGTGTCCAAGCGGCGCACTGTGGCCGTGGGCGACGACGGAAACGCTGCCGAGCGTTCGACGAAGTCACCTGACCCGGCGGTCGTTTCGTAGCAGGGCTCCGCGCTCTGTGTGAGTCACCGGTTCAAGCCACGGGCGGGCGGCACGCATTGGCGTGTCGTCCGCCCGTTCCCGTTTCGCTGTCCAGAAGGGCGGGGCGGTGCTTCGGCGAAGCGATCCGACGAGTCAGGTCTCACGACGAGACACAGGCCTGAGGCGGACGTGACGAGGGCCTCGAATCTCTTGGTTCAAATGGCTGCAAAGGGTTGTATATCGGATGGCTGTCATGCGGTTGGCCTCCTCTTGCCGTGTATGTTCCGGGGCCGAGAGCCTTGGAAGGGACCGATCCGGTGAAGGTGAACAAGAAGCTCGCGGCGTCCGTGTCAGGCGGTGCGGTACTCGTGCTCGCGCTGTCCGGCTGCAGCGGCGAGGACAACGCGGCCAAGGTGAACGCCTGGGCCAAGTCGGTCTGCGGCAAAGCGCAGCCGCAGATCCAGAAGAGGGCTGACGCCCAGCAGGTGATCCTCTCGACCCCCGCCGACGGCAAGCCGGCCGACATCCAGGCCGCCGATTCGAAGGCCTTCCAGGACATCGCCGACGCCAACACCGCCCTGGCGGCGGCGGTGGAGTCGGCCGGTACGCCTCCGGTCGAGAACGGCGCGACCCTGCAGCAGGACGCGATCAAGGAGCTCAAGGCGACGGCCGCCGCGTATGTGAAGCTCAAGAAGCAGGTCGACGCGCTGGACCTCAAGGATCAGCAGGCGTTCGGGGATGGCCTCCAGGACATCGCCGACGGGCTTTCCGAGATCGAGAAGATGGACCAGGGCGCGCTGTCCAAGCTCCAGTCGGGTGAGCTGGGCAAGGCGATGGTCAGTCAGCCCGGTTGCCAGAAGGCCAAGCCGTCGGTGAGCGCGAATCCCGGCTCGGACGCGTCGGCTCCCGCGAGCGCCGCCTCGCAGCCGGCTGCCGAGCCCCCGGCCGAGCCGTCGAACGCGAGCGGCCCGTCGAAGTCCGCCGGGAAGCCTTCCGGCGAATAGCGGGCTCTCGCCCCGGTCCGGCCGTCGGGCGCCCCCGGCCGCCGGACCGTGCATCCGTTCCGAGCCCGGCGCCCGGCCGCCGGGCTCTGAATCCGTTCCGCGCCCTGGTCGGCACCTCGGCCGTGCGGCGGTACACCTGCCTGCCTCACGGGTGAGAATGGGCGGGTGAGTACGACCAGTTTCCCCGCGAGCCTCCCTCTGCCCGATCGGTCCGCCCGGCTGCGTGAGGCCATGCTCGCCGCCGACTTCACGGCCGACGGCCTGCTCGACCTGCTCGGCGCGCCGGCCTACGCCGCGCTCGCCCGCAGTGAGACCGTCCCTGCGGTGCGCGCCACCCGCGGCGACTCCCCGCTTGAGACGTTCGTCCGGCTGTTCCTCCTCCAGCGCACCGTTCCCAGCGGCCGGGCGCGCGCCGCGCTGCCCCTGGACGAAGCCGTCGCCGACGGCTGGCTGGTCGAGGAGGGCGACGGGGTGCGGGCCACGGTCGACGTCCGTCCGTACGGTGGGCCCGACGGCCAGGACTGGTTCATCGTCTCCGATCTCGGCTGCGCGGTCGGTGGCGCCGGGGGTGCGAGCGGCAGCGGCAGGGCGGTGGTGCTCGGTGTCGGCGGAGCTTCCACCACGCTGGCCGGCATCACCGTCCGCACACCGGTCCCCAGCGCGCTGGACGTGGGTACCGGCTCCGGGATCCAGGCCCTGCACGCGTCCCAGCACGCGACCCGCGTCACGGCAACCGACCTCAACCCGCGGGCGCTGGCCTTCACCCGTCTCACGCTCGCCCTGTCCGGGGCGCCCGAGGCCGACCTGCGCGAGGGCTCGCTCTTCGAACCGGTCGCGTCGCAGACGTATGACCTGATCGTCTCCAATCCCCCCTTCGTCATCTCTCCCGGCGCCCGGCTCACCTACCGGGACGGTGGCATGGGTGGGGATGATCTGTGCCGCTCGCTCGTGCAGCAGGCGGGAGACCGGCTGAACGAAGGCGGGTTCGCGCAGTTCCTCGCCAACTGGCAGCACGTGGAAGGGGAGGACTGGCAGGAGCGGGTGCGCTCCTGGGTCCCGCGCGGCTGCGACGCCTGGATCGTGCAGCGCGAGGTGCAGGACGTGACGCAGTACGCCGAGCTGTGGCTCAGGGACGGCGGTGACCACCGGACGCCCCCCGAGGAGTACGCGGCGCGGTACGACGCCTGGCTGGACGAGTTCGATGCGCGCGGCACCAAGGCGGTGGGCTTCGGCTGGATCACGCTGCGCAAATCCGGTTCGGACCGCCCGTCGGTCGTCGTGGAGGAATGGCCGCACCCTGTGGAGCAGCCGCTCGGCGAGGCGGTACGGGCCCACTTCGCGCGGCAGGACTATCTGCGGGCACGCGACGACGCGGGGCTGCTCGCCGACGCCTTCATGCTCGCTCCCGAGGTGACGCAGGAGCAGGTGGGGCCGCCCGGCGCGGAGGACCCCGAGCACGTGGTGCTGCGGCAGAACCGCGGCATGCGCCGTGCCACCAGGGTCGACCATGTCGGCGCTGGTTTCGCCGGGGTCTGCGACGGGACGCTCAGCGCCGGGCGGATCCTGGACGCCATCGCCCAGCTCCTGGGCGAGGATCCGGTGCTGTTGCGGGACCGTACGCCTGGGGCCATCAGGCTGCTGGTGGAGGAGGGGTTCCTCGATCCGGTGCGGGCCGCTTCGTAGGTTCCGGCTCCCCCGCGTGTCCGTGCCGCCACGCCCGGCACGTGGTTCCGCCCGTTGGCTGCGGGGTCGGGCATGGCGTGGGCGTGGTGCCAGCGTCGTGTCGGGGCGATTTTGGCCATGGCTCGGGTGGCAGACCGAAATGTTATCGGAAATGCGTTCGATCCGCGTCGTCGGGTGAGAGGCCCTCCCGGTTCCGGATGCGGGCGGGGTGCGGCCGGGTGTGGTTCCCGCGACAGTGACCAGTGCCACGCCGGGCCCGTGACCACGGCCTCTGGCGCCGCCCGGGTGAACACACGGCGCGTCCACAGGAACCGGGCCGTCGCCCGCCTCCCGCACCTCTCCGGACCTGCCGGTCCCGGCTGCCGGACAGCCGTGCCGCCCGCTGTGCGGGGCGGGGGCGGCGGGGATCCGGTGCGCCGCGTTCCGCTTCCCTTCGGCCTCCGGTTGACATCCGGCGTGGCGTTCCGGGCGGCAGGAATGGGCGGAGTCGGGTTACCGTTCGAGTGGCCGTTGCGGGCTTTTGCCGTTTGACACGGGGGCGGGTTGTACCGTCACACTCCGCAGCGACAGCAGTGACAGTGCGGCCTGTACGCCGTACGCCACACGAGTACGTGCGCAGCGAGCGTCGACCGGAGAGAAGAGCGAAGTTGTCCCCGACCAGCGAGACCGCACAGGGCGGCCGTCGACTCGTCATCGTCGAGTCGCCTGCCAAGGCGAAGACGATCAAGGGCTACCTCGGCCCCGGCTATGTCGTCGAGGCAAGCGTCGGGCACATCCGCGACCTCCCGAACGGGGCCGCCGAAGTCCCTGACAAGTACACGGGCGAGGTACGCCGCCTCGGCGTGGATGTCGAGCATGACTTCCAGCCCATCTATGTCGTCAACGCCGACAAGAAGGCGCAGGTCAGGAAGCTCAAGGAGCAGCTCGCCGAATCCGACGAGCTCTACCTCGCCACCGATGAGGACCGCGAGGGCGAGGCGATCGCCTGGCATCTGCTCGAAGTGCTCAAGCCCAAGGTCCCCGTCCACCGGATGGTCTTCCACGAGATCACCAAGGACGCCATCCGTGAGGCTGTGGCCAACCCGCGCGAGCTCAACAAGCGCATGGTCGACGCCCAGGAGACCCGCCGCATCCTCGACCGCCTCTACGGCTACGAGGTCTCCCCGGTCCTGTGGAAGAAGGTCATGCCGCGCCTGTCGGCGGGCCGGGTCCAGTCCGTGGCCACCCGCCTCGTCGTCGAGCGCGAGCGCGAGCGCATCGCCTTCCGCTCCGCCGAGTACTGGGACCTGACCGGCACCTTCGCCACCGGCCGTACCGGCGATGCCTCCGACCCGGCCGCCTTCACGGCGCGGCTCACCACGGTCGACGGCAGGCGCGTCGCCCAGGGGCGCGACTTCGGTCCGGACGGGCGGCTCAAGTCCGACCAGGTGCTCCACCTCGACGAGGCGAACGCGCGCGCCCTCAGGGCCGCGCTGGAGAACGCCGCGTTCTCGGTGCGGTCGGTCGAGTCGAAGCCGTACCGCCGCTCGCCGTACGCGCCGTTCCGCACCACCACCCTCCAGCAGGAGGCGTCGCGGAAGCTCGGCTTCGGGGCGAAGGCCACGATGCAGATCGCGCAGAAGCTGTACGAGAACGGCTTCATCACCTATATGCGTACGGACTCGACCACGCTCTCGGACACCGCCGTCGCCGCGGCCCGGGCACAGGTCACCCAGCTCTACGGCGCCGACTACCTGCCCGAGAAGCCGCGGACCTACGCCGGCAAGGTCAAGAACGCGCAGGAGGCGCACGAGGCGATCCGCCCCTCGGGCGACCGCTTCCGCACCCCCGCTGAGACCGGTCTCACAGGCGACCAGTTCCGCCTCTACGAGCTGATCTGGAAGCGGACCGTCGCCTCCCAGATGAAGGACGCGGTCGGTAACTCCGTCACCGTCAGGATCGGCGGCACCGGGGCCGACGGGCGGGTCGCGGAGTTCTCGGCGTCCGGTAAGACGATCACCTTCCACGGCTTCATGAAGGCGTACGTCGAAGGCGCGGACGACCCGAATGCGGAGCTGGACGACCGCGAGCGCCGCCTTCCGCAGGTCGCGGAGGGCGACCGGCTCACCGCCGAGGAGATCACGGTGGACGGACATGCCACCAAGCCCCCGGCCCGCTACACCGAGGCCACCCTCGTCAAGGAGCTCGAAGAGCGCGAGATCGGCCGGCCGTCGACCTACGCGTCGATCATCGGCACGATCCTCGACCGCGGTTATGTCTTCAAGAAGGGCACGGCACTGGTGCCGTCCTTCCTGAGCTTCGCCGTGGTCAACCTGCTGGAGAAGCACTTCGGACGGCTGGTCGACTACGACTTCACCGCCAAGATGGAGGATGACCTCGACCGCATCGCCCGCGGTGAGGCCCAGGCCGTGCCGTGGCTGAAGCGTTTCTACTTCGGCGAGGGCACTGTCACCGGCGGCTCCGCGGGCGGCGCAGCCGAAGCCGGCAACGGCGACGGCGACCACCTCGGCGGCCTCAAGGAGCTCGTCACCGACCTCGGTGCCATCGACGCACGTGAGATCTCCTCCTTCCCGGTGGGCAACAGCATCGTGCTCCGGGTGGGCCGTTACGGCCCGTATGTGGAGCGCGGCGAGAAGGACGCCGAGGGCCACCAGCGTGCCGATGTCCCCGCCGACCTCGCACCGGACGAGCTGACCGTCGAGCTCGCCGAAGAACTGCTCGCCAAGCCGAGCGGCGACTTCGAGCTGGGCAAGGACCCCCAGACCGGGCATGAGATCGTCGCCAAAGACGGGCGCTACGGGCCGTATGTCACCGAGGTGCTGCCCGAGGGCACGCCGAAGACGGGGAAGAACGCGGTGAAGCCGCGTACGGCGTCCCTCTTCAAGTCGATGTCCCTCGACACGGTCACCCTGGAGGACGCGCTGCGGCTGATGTCGCTGCCGCGCGTCGTCGGCGCGGACGCCGAGGGCGTCGAGATCACGGCCCAGAACGGGCGCTACGGGCCGTATCTGAAGAAGGGCACGGACTCGCGTTCGCTGGAGACCGAGGACCAGCTCTTCGACATCACGCTGGAAGAGGCGCTGGCGATCTACTCCCAGCCGAAGCAGCGGGGGAGGGCGGCGGCCAAGCCGCCGCTGAAGGAGCTCGGCACCGATCCGGTGAGTGAGCGCCCGGTCGTGGTGAAGGACGGGCGCTTCGGGCCGTATGTCACCGACGGCGAGACCAACGCGACCCTGCGGACCGCCGACAGCGTTGAGACCATCACTCCTGAGCGTGGTTTCGAACTGTTGGCTGAGAAGAGGGCGAAGGGGCCGGCGAAGAAGGCCGCCAAGAAGGCGCCCGCCAAGAAGGCGGCGGCGAAGAAGACCGCGGCGAAGAAGACGACGACAGCCAAGAAGACCGCGGCGAAGAAGACGACGACGGCTGCGGCGGCCAAGAAGACCACGGCGAAGAAGGCCACAGTCAAGAAGACTGCGGCGAAGTCGGCGACGGCGCCCGCCGCGGACGAGTAGCACCGGGCGCACACGCGACCGGACGCGCCACAGCCGGACCGGACTCGCCGCGGGGTCACCTCATCGACCAGCGATTGAGGTGGCCCCTCGGCGTGCGTCGCGCATACCCGCCTCCGTCCGCGCGCCCACCGTCCACGCTCTCCATTCGCCCTCCGCGCGTTTGTTCGGACGTGGCCATCGGTGAGTCGGCCGCTCCGGATAGGCTGGGCGGATGACGCGAGCCGAGCAGCAGGCGGCCCAGAACGCCGCCACCGACCCAGGAGCAGCAACGGCAGACGACCAGCGGGCACCCGGTATGGATGCCCTTGCCGCGGATTCACGAGAACGCGCCGTCCGATCACTGCTGCGGGTCCCCGCCATGCGGCGGCTGTGGGGCGCGCAGCTCATCGGCGGCATCGGCGACGCGCTCGCGCTGCTGGTGCTGATCCTGCTGGCGCTTCAGGCCGCGGTCACTGCGGGGGCCTTCGGCGGTGGCTACCGCGGCGCGGCATTCGCGGTCGCGGCCGTGTTCGGTGCCCGTGTGCTGGCCACGCTCCTGTTCGGTGCCGTGCTGCTGGGGCCGCTCACCGCGCTCACCGCACCCAGCGGCCCCTTGGACCGCCGCTGGACGATGATCGGTGCCGACGGGGTGCGTACCGCCCTGCTGGTGATCGCCCCGCTGTGGATCGACTGGACCGCGGACTCCGCCCTCGCCTACGTACTCGCCACGGTCTTCGTCATCGGCGTCGCCGAGCGCTTCTGGACCGTCGCGCGGGAGAGCGCGGCACCCGCCCTGCTGCCCGCGCCGCCCCTGGAAGGCGCGGCCGTACGTCCCCTTCCGGACCATCAGGAAGCACTGCGCCGGCTCTCTCTGCGCACCTCCTTCGTGGTGATCCCCGCTGGTGCCGCGGTACTGCTGGTCGCCACCCTGGTCGGCAATCTGCTGGGCTCCGGGATCGCGTGGTTCTCGCTGCACCAGGCCGCACTGGGCTCGTATGTCGCCGCTGGCCTGTTCGCCGCCTGCATGTCCGTGCTGTACGCCGTCGAGCTGCCCGACACATCGACCCCGCGCCCCCGTTCCCCGCTGGAGGGACTGCGCCGCCCGTCCACCGGCGGCGCGCGCGACAAGGGCCGTACGGGTGCCGTGCCGCTGCTCGTCCTGGCCTGCGCCGCGGTCGCCGGTGCCATCGCGTCCGCCGCGGCGGTCGCCGCACTGCACGCCCGTGACCTCGGCGGCGGTCCCGTCGCCTTCGCCCTGCTCGTCCTCGCCCTGACCGGGGGCACCGGGCTGGGGATCAGGCGAGCCCAGAGCGTGCTCCCCGCACTGTCGCGCCGTCGGCTCCTCGCGCTGGCGATCGCCGTCACCGGTCTCGCCCTGCTGGCGCTCGGCCTCGTGCCGGACACCGCGACCTCGCTGCTCATCGCCGTAGTGGCGGGCTTCGCGGCCGGAGTCGCCGCGCACATCGGGCACGCCCTGATCGACCTGGAGACCGAACAGCACCGCCAGGCCCGGATCACCGAGCACCTCCAGGCAGTCGTCCGCGTCGCGATCGGCCTGGCCGCGGTCGCCGCCCCGCTGCTCGCGGCGGCGATCGGCCCGCACCGCCTCGCCAACGGCGACTTCGTCTTCGCCCACGGCGGCGCCGCCTTCACGCTGATGCTGGTGGGCGCGTTGCTGCTGCCGGTGGCGGCGATCGTGCTCGCCAAGACGGATGACCGATCCGGTGTACCGCTGCGGCGCGATCTGGCGGACGCCGTACGCCGTGGCGCCGACCCGGCACAGGCACCCGCCGAGACGGGCTTCTTCATCGCCATGGAAGGCGGTGACGGTGCGGGCAAGTCCACTCAGGTGGATGCCCTCGCCGACTGGATCCGGGCCAAGGGCCATGAGGTCGTCGTCACCCGCGAACCGGGTGCCACACCCATCGGCAAGCGCCTGCGTTCGATCCTGCTCGATGTGTCGTCGGCCGGTCTCTCGCACCGAGCGGAAGCCCTGCTGTACGCGGCGGACCGCGCCGAACACGTCGACACGGTGGTCCGCCCGGCGCTGGAACGTGGTGCGATCGTCATCTCGGACCGCTACATCGACTCGTCCGTCGCCTACCAGGGCGCGGGCCGTGACCTCTCGCCGACGGAGATCGCCCGTATCTCCCGCTGGGCAACAGACGGCCTCGTCCCTCATCTGACCGTGCTGCTCGACGTGTCCCCGGAGACCGCACGCGAGCGCTTCACCGAGGCGCCGGACCGGCTGGAGTCGGAGCCGGCCGAGTTCCACCAGCGGGTTCGCGCCGGGTTCCTCACCCTGGCCGCCGCCGACCCGGGCCGCTATCTGGTCGTGGACGCCGGTCAGGAGCCGGAGGCCGTGACCACGGTGGTACGGCACCGGCTCGACCGGATGCTGCCGCTCTCCGAGGCCGAGGTGCGGGCCAAGGAGGAGGCGCGCAAGGCCGCCGAGGAGGAGGCCCGCCGCAAGGCCGAGGAGGAAGCGGCTCGCAAGGCCGAGGAGGAGCGCCTCGCGCGTGAGCGGGAGGAGCAGCTGGCCAGGCTGCGGGCGGAGGAAGAGGAGCGCAAGCGCCGCGAACTGGAGGAAGCTCGCCAGCGCGAAGCCGAGCGTCAGGCGGAGGAAGCGCGTCAGCGCGCCGAGGAGGCTCGTCTTCTGGCCGAGGAGGAGCGCCGCCGGCGGGAGGCCGAGGAGAAGGCCCAGCGCGAGGAAGAAGAGCGCAGGCGCCGGCAGGCCGAGGAAGAGGCCCGACTGCGTGCGGAGGCGGACGAGCGCCGCCGGGAGCGGCAACGCAAGGCGGAGGAGGCTCTGCTGCGAGCCGAGGACGCTCGCAGGGCGGCTGAGGCGGCATCCGCCGCCGCGGCGGCAGCGGCGGTCCAGGCAGCTCAGCAGCAGCCCGCGGCCGGCGACATGGCGCAGACGGTGGAGACGTCCCGCCCGCGCATCGACATGACGAAGCCCGACACGGCGGAGACGGACCGTGCGACGGAGCCGGACCGTGCGACGGAGACGGACCGCGCGACGGAGGCGGACGCGAAGACCACCGTCCTGCCCCGAGTCCCTGACGCCGCGCAGTCGGATGCCGAGACCACTGTCCTGCCCCAGGTCCCTGACGCCGCACCGGACCGGGCGGCCGACGAGACGGCAGTGCTGCCTCCGGTACGGGACAGGGATTTGGCGGACCGGGTGCCGCGTGGCATCTTCCGGGACGAGCCGCCGGCCGGTGGCGAGGACCGGACGCGCGAGCTGCCGCAGGTCGACGAGCAGGGGCGGCCACGGCCACGCTCGGACTGGGCGGAGGAGACTCCGCTCGATGACCTGCCGACGCTGGCGGACGAGCTGCTGGGCCCGCGTGGCGACGACGGCGACACCGAGGGCGGTGGCCGCTCCCGCCGCAGGCGGTAGCGGCTGCTCCCGCCTGCTGCGGGAGTTGTCCACAGGCCTGCGTGGCTGTCCGACCCACGCCCCACAATGGGAACCCAAGCAAGCACGGGAAGCGCCCGGAAAGGCGGTGACGGCCGCATGACCGTATGGGACGACCTGGTCGGCCAGGAGCGCGTCCAGGAGCAGTTGGCGGCGGCGGCCAGGGATGCCGACGTCGCCGTCACGGCGCACGCGGCGGGTGAAGACCCGCCCGAGGCATCCAAGATGACCCATGCCTGGCTGTTCACGGGCCCGCCGGGCTCGGGCCGTGACACCGCCGCACGTGCCTTCGCCGCGGCGCTCCAGTGCACCAGTCCGGACCGTGCGCTTGGCGGGGCGCCCGGCTGCGGGTTCTGCGACGGCTGCCACACCAGCCTGGTCGGCACGCATGCGGACGTGGAGGTGGTCCGCACCGATCTGCTCTCCATCGGTGTGAAGGAGACCAGGGATCTGGTGCGCCGCGCCCAGCTGTCGCCCGCGGTCGGCCGCTGGCAGGTCATCGTGCTGGAGGACGCCGACCGTCTCACCGAAGGCGCGGGCAACGTGCTGCTGAAGGCCGTCGAGGAGCCGGCTCCCCGCACGGTGTGGCTGCTGTGCGCACCGTCTGTGGAGGACGTGCTGCCCACGATCCGCTCCCGCTGCCGCCATCTCACGCTGCGCACCCCGTCCGTCGCGGCCGTGGCGGACGTCCTGATGCGACGGGACGGCATCGAGCCCGAGGCGGCCGCCGCCGCCGCCCGAGCCACCCAGGGGCACATCGACCGGGCGCGCCGACTCGCCACGGACGAGCGTGCCCGTGCACGCCGGGCCGGTGTCCTCAAGGTGCCGCTGCGCGTCGAGGACATCGGTGGCTGTCTCAAGGCCGCCCAGGAACTGGTGGACTCGGCGGCCGAGGACGCCAAGCAGCTCGCCGAGGAGGTCGACACCAAGGAGGCCGAAGACCTCAAGGTGGCACTGGGCGCCGCTGCGGGCGGACGTATGCCGCGCGGCACGGCAGGTGCGATGAAGGAGCTCGAGGACCGGCAGAAGCGCCGCAGGACGCGTACCCAGCGCGACAGCCTCGATCTCGCGCTCACCGATCTGACCGGCTTCTACCGCGATGTGCTCGCAATCCAACTCGGCTCCGGGCTCGCGCTCGCGAACGACGACGTGCGGGACTCGCTTGACCTGGTCGCACAGAGCTCAAGTCCGGAGCGGACCCTGCGCCGTATAGAGGCGGTCCTCGCCTGCCGTGAGGCACTCGACGCGAATGTGGCGCCGCTCCTGGCCCTCGAGGCGATGACGGTGGCCCTCCGCGCTGGTTGAGGCGCCACAATCACCCAAACGGGCGTGAACAGGTACTAACCCTCGATCGGCGGCTAGGCTCCCAGGATGGACATCAGGCAGCGCGCCCGCTTCCGCACCCCCCGCATCCCCTTCCTCGCTTGCGCCGCGGCGGTAGGGATGCTGCTCTCGGGCTGCAGTGGCAGCGTCCTCCCCGCAGGGACATCCGAGACGTCCGGGAGTCCGGCGGCGGCCCCGGCAGCCGATCTTGAGCCGTACTACGGGCAGCGGCTCGGCTGGCGGGAGTGCGGTGTCCCGCGTTTTGAGTGCGCCACGCTGAAGGCCCCACTGGACTACGCCGACCCGGACGGGCAGTCCGTCAAGCTCGCCGTGGCCCGGGTGAAGGCCACAGGGCCGGGTAAGCGGATCGGATCGCTGCTGGTCAACCCGGGTGGGCCAGGCGGATCGGCTGTCGACTACCTCCAGGGGTACGCCGGCATCGGCTACCCGGCACCGGTGCGCGCCCGCTACGACATCGTGGCCATCGACCCGCGCGGTGTCGGCCGCAGCGCACCTGTCGAGTGCCTCGACGACAAGCAGATGGACGCCTACACACAGACCGACCAGACCCCTGACGACCAGACCGAGATCACCACCCTGCGCACTCAGTACGAGAGCTTCGCGGCCGGCTGCCAGAAGAAGAGCGCGGCAGTCCTGCCGCATGTCTCCACCGTCGAGACGGCACGTGACATGGACATGCTGCGCGCCGTGCTCGGCGACGAGCAGCTGTCCTATGTCGGCGCCTCATACGGCACGTTTCTCGGTGCCACCTACGCCGAGCTCTTCCCGAAGCGGGTCGGCCGGCTCGTCCTGGACGGAGCGATGGATCCCTCGCTCTCCGCCCGCGAGCTGAACCGCGACCAGACCGCGGGCTTCGAGACCGCCTTCCAGTCCTTTGCCGCGGACTGCGTGCAGCACTCCGACTGTCCCCTCGGCACCACATCCGCCAAGGGCGCCGCAGCCAACCTCAAGGCCTTCTTCACCAAGGTCGACGCCAAGCCGCTGCCGACCGGCGACAGCCGCCAACTCACGGAGTCCCTGGCCACCACCGGCGTGATCGCCGCCATGTACGACGAAGCCGCCTGGCCCCAGCTCCGCGCCGCCCTCCGTCAGGCGACCAACGGCGACGGGGCGGGCCTGCTGGCCCTGGCCGACTCCTACTACGAACGCGATCCCGACGGCAGCTACGCCAACCTGATGTATGCCAACGCCGCCGTGAACTGCCTCGACTCGCCACCCGCGTTCGCTTCACCGTCCGACGTCTCGGCAGCGGTCGCCGACTTCGAGACCGCCTCCCCGGTCTTCGGCGAGGGCTTCGCCTGGGCATCCCTGAACTGCGCCTACTGGCCCATCCAGGCCAGCGGCAGCCCCCACCCCATCGACGCCGAGGGTGCCGCCCCCATCCTGGTCGTCGGCACCACCCGGGACCCCGCCACCCCCTACAAATGGGCCAAGGCCCTCGCGAGCCAGCTCTCCTCCGGAAAGCTCCTCACCTATGACGGCGACGGCCACACCGCCTACGGCCGTGGCAGCGACTGCGTCGACACCGCCGTCAACACCTACCTCCTGGAGGGAACCCCGCCTCCTGCGAACAAGCGCTGCCGGTGACCACGGGCTCTGGTCAGGGGCACTCTGATTAACCCTGTAGACTTAGCGCCGCTGCTGATGCCAGTCTGCTCCACACGGGACAGGCCTGTCGGCAGCTTGCCGCCTTAGCTCAGATGGCCAGAGCAACGCACTCGTAATGCGTAGGTCTCGGGTTCGAATCCCGAAGGCGGCTCCACCAAACCCCAGGTCAGAACGTGCTCTGACCTGGGGTTTTCTCGTTCAGCGGATGCGGCGACGGCGTTGGGAGCGAGCCGCGCGGGTGCTGGGGGTCTCAGTTCTGGTCTCAGTGGGGCCGGAAACCGGATCCGGGGCGGGGCCCGGGGGAGTGGGGGCGAAGAACTCGCCCATCCGCCGCATCGCGTCCTTCGACAGGTGTGATCGCCCTTTCACGTAGCGGCGGGTCTGGCTGATCTGGGTGTGCCGCAGAATCTCCATGATGGTGGTCATGTCGACCCCCAGTTCGTTCAGGATCGTCCCCGCTGTGTGGCGGCTTCCGTCGTACAGGCGGCGGTCGTCAATACCGGCTTCGGCGAGCAGCTCCTTGAACTCCTCGTAGTCCTGCCGGGGGTCGATCGGGCGCCCGTCCGGCCGCGAGAACACGACCTGGTGTTCCTCCCACAGCACTCCGGCCGCGGTCCGCATCGCCTCCTGCCGGGCCTTGTGGTCGGCCAGAAGCGGGATGAAGACGGGCGGGATCGGGACAGCGTTCCGGCTCTTCTTGGTCTTGGGGCGGGTGAAAGCGAGACCGCCGCCTTTGCGCTCCGGGCAGGCGCTCGCATGCCGTGTGCAGTTCTTGGCGCAAGGCTTCGGGCAGCCACGCTTATAGCCCTTGTGCGCGGTGCAGTTTGGCGGGCACGGATCGAAGCGGTGGAGACGTGCCCCGCACGCGTGCGGAGCGTTGCAGCCGTGCCGCCACGTGAGGCGCTGTAGTTGCCACTCGGGGCGGAACAGCTCCGCTTTCAGGTCGACGTACGGCCAGCGCAGACCGAGCGTCTCGCCCTGTCGGAAACCCATGCCGACACCGACGATCCAGCGCATGAAGGTGGGGCGCTTCGCGGCGGCTTCGAGGAAGGCTTTGGCCTCTTCCTGGGTGAACGGGTTCGCCTCGGTCTCGTCGACGCTCGGCGGGTCTACGAGCGTGGCGACGTTCTCACTGACCATACGGCGGCGGTGCGCAATCTTCAGCGCGCGGGACAGGATGCGGTGCACCTTCACGACGTGCGAGGGGGCGTGGCCGGCGTCCAGCATGGCGCGGTACATCCGCTCCAAATGCTCCGGCTGCAACTTGTCGATCCGGTGTTGTCCGATGCCTGGGATGATGTCGTTGCGCGTCTTCGACCAGTAGTCATCGAGCGAGCGCGGCTTGAGCTTCAGGCTCGCGACGTCGGTGAGGTAGGTCTCCATCCACTTCGCGACGGTCGGCGCGCGGCCCGCCTTGGTCGCGCGACCTTCATCACGCTGCCGTTCCAACTCCTTGACCTTGCACTTGATTTCGGGCTCGGACTTGGCACGACGGTGGCGTCGGTCGGGACTGCCATCGTTCTTCACGCCCATCGTGACGCGGCCGTGCCACCAGCCGTCGGCGCCGAAGTAGATGGATGACTCGTTGTTGGGCTTGCGGGGACTCATGTGCTCCTCCATGCGAAAGGCGCCCCGAGCGGGATGCTCGGGGCGCCTCAGGGCCTGCTCGGGTCAGTTGGGCAGAGGGTTGAGGTTCGCTACGTAGGCTTCGAGGTCAGCACGTCGAATTCGGCGTGTGCGACCCAACTTGATGTACTGCAGGGCACCTTCGGCCATCAGCTCGTAGACGGTGGAGCGGCCGATGGCGAGAGCTTCGGCAGCCTCTTCCGGCTTGTACAGCAGTCGGTCGACGGGGGCAGCAATGGCGGTGCTCATCAAGTCCTCCTGTGTGAGGGCTTCCTAGGGCCTACCGGAGTCCGCGTGTGTCCGAGGTTCGGATTTCTGCGTCACGGCGTCACGTGCGTCATTTGGGCCTTTGACCTGTGTGTTTGCGTGACGTGGGGTGGGTGGGGTGCGTCACCGGTGCGTCACGGCTTCGTCGTCTGTGACACGAGGGCGTGACGCAGGTGACGCACGATGACGCAGACATCCGGGTTCTGCGTCACGCCTGTTCTGGCAGTTCAGGGGCCGTTTTCCGTCGGCTGTGACGCAGGTGACGCAGCTTTCCTCTACTTAGGAAAAGAGAGGGGGTGGTGTCTGTTGTTGTGCGCGGCTCAGGCGTGAAGAAGGAGCCGCTACGCGGCACGTTCTTCGGCAGGGTGCTGCGCACCGAACAGCAAGAGGAGCACGCGTCGCCCCCCGGGTGCTCCTCTTGCTGTTGTGCGGTGACCTTGCGGTCAGAACGCGGCTCCCTGTTGCGGGCCGGGTGCCGGGGCGGGTTCGGTGAGTTCGATGTAGCGGGCCTCGCGGGTGCGTCCCCAGTCGACGTTCAGTCCGCGGGCGGCGAGGGTGGGTTGAAGGCGCTTGAGGCGGTCGGAGAGGACCTTTCCGGTAGTCGGCCAGCCCTTGGGGAGCGGGCGGCAGTCCTCGCCGCTGTAGAGCCGGGTGAGGAGGTGCAGCCACTCGGCGGAGGTCATCCGTTGTTGCTCCCCGGGTTGCATGTCGGCCGCGTACTGCAGCACGGTCTGCGCGAGGAGGTCGCCCTCGATCACGTCGTCGTTGAGGTCGTCGAGTCCGGCGCGGTAGGCGGGCAGGGCCCCGAGACCCATCGCGGTGTCGAGTTGCGCGCACAGGTGGGCGAAGTCCGCCATGCGTAGATCCGTCGGCGTCTCCGCCGAAGCGGCGCGGACCTTGACGGTCAGGTCCAGCAGCGACCCGAGTACGACGGGCAGGACTTGCGCGTACTCCGTCCACAGCTCCGCTTCGGTGCGCCGCACCTTGGGCCGTTCCAGGCGCAGGGGCAGGAGGCGTTCGGCGAGGTCGGGCCGGATGACGCCCACGTCGATACCGGTCAGCAGGAGCGGGCGGCGGTAGCGGGCGCGGAAGACGTCGCCGTCGGTGAACAGGGCCCGTTTGACGGACTCGGCGCCTGTGACGATGCAGCACATGGCGTCGGACAGGTCCGGGGTCATGTGGGAGAGGTTGTCCAGCGCGGTGACCCATCCCGCGGCGACGGCCGCGATCAGGTTTTCCTCGTCCTTGGGGGCGCGGCGAAGGTCGCTGCTCATGCCCTCGATGATGCGGATGAGCATCCGGCCGGCGGTCGACTTTCCCGCGCCCTGTGGTCCGGTGAGGAAGGGGGCGGGTACGGGTACGGAGGGTTCCAGGCAGCCGACCAGCCAGGCCATCGCGAGGCATTCGGTTTCGGCGTTGACGAAGTTGCACAGGTGGAACAGCAGGTCGATGCCCTTGCCGTCGGTGTTCTTCTCCGGCAGGGGCAGTTCGCCGGTGAGCTGGGTGCGCCGCCAGCACACTTCCTGCGGGTCGGGGACGCGGATGTCCCATCCGGTGGGGTGGATGCGTACCGACTGGCCGTCGTTGCGGCCCAGGTCCAGCCAGGTCGCGCCGTCGAAGCCGGGGGCGACGCGGATGTGTACGTTCTGGGTGGTCTCGTTGAGTGCGAGTGCTTCGATCAAGTCCAGCGCCTCCTTGAGGGCGGTGCCGTTGAACACGCCGACCCCGTCTTTGAACAGGCCGACCATGAGTTCCTGGCGGTGGCTCCCGGAGGTTCCCTGGGAGCGGATGGGGCGGGCGACGGGGTGGCCGTTCTTCTGCGCGTAGACGGTGCCGTCGGCGGTGCGGAAGTAGCGGAACCGCTCCTGTGCGTAGTCGGCGATGACTTCGCGGGCCGGGGTCTTGTCGTCCTCGGACATGGCTACAGTCCCAACCTCGTGCGGGCGTTGTTCCACGCGTCGGCGCAGTGCCGCGGGGTTTCGCCCTTGGCCTGCGCGGCGGCGAACAGCCGCGCGGTGTGGTCCTCGGTGAGGCAGCCGCACCGGCCGTGCGTGGAGAGCACGGCCAGGAACGTGGCGTACACGGCCGCGTGGATGCCGCTGGACGCCCCGTTGATGCGCTGCTCGGCCATGGCGATGCCGCGTTCCAGGAAGGCGGGCGTGCGGTGGCGGCACTCACCGCTGGCGGCTGGCGCGGGCACAGTGGCGGCTGCCGGTCGGACTGCGCGGCGCTCCTTCACGGCCAGCGCGCGAACGGCGTCCGGCAGGGTGGTCGTGGTGCCGGTGCCGGTGCCGGGTCCGAGCCAGCGGGCGTAGGCCATTGTGGACTTGATGTCGACGCCGGGTCGCACGCCGTTGGCGGACTGCATGGCGCCCTGGTAGAGCCAGTGCTGACCGCGGGTGGTGGGCACGGTCTGCGTGGGGGGCAAGTGCTCGCGGGCCCACGCGATGGCGTCGGCGTTGTCGAGGTCGACGACGGTGAGCCCGGCGCCGCCTGGGTGGTAGGCGACCGCGCTCGCGGTGAGCCAGGCCCGGCGCCACGGGCCGGAACCGATGATGTCAGGGTCGGTGGTTGCGGCGGCCCATGCGTGGCACGGCCGGGGGCAGGCACATGGCCCGGGGGTCTTCATGTTCGGCCGACCGCCGCAGGCGTTGTCCGCGCAGCGGCGGCAGTTACCGAAGGGGACTTTCCCCTCTCGTAGCGGCATGGCGGGCACGCCGGAGGCTGCCAGGGTCAATGCGGTACGCAGGTGTTCTCCCCGTGAGGGGGGCTGTTGGGTCATGCTGGATGTCTCCAGTTCCTTGGTGGGTTCTGGCTGGCAAGGGCGGCCCCGGTTCTTGGCGGAGTGGGGGCCGCCCTTGGCGTAGTTAGTACTGGTCGCGGGCCTCGCAGAAGTCGCAGTCGCAGTCGTCGTCGTGCGGGCAGTCGCAGCCGCAGGGGTGTCCGGCGCCGACGCAGTAGCACTGGCACATGCCCTCACCGCACGGCTCCTCCTCCGGGCCGTTCTCGGGGCCGCTGTAGGTGAGCGGGCTGACGGCGCTGTGCGCGAGATCCAGGCACTGGGCGAGACCCTGGGCCTGTTCCATGCCGGTGATCAGGAAGTCCTGGGTGGCGGCGACGTGCCGAGCCGGGTCCTGGCCGTCGGCAGACCCCAGGTGGCCGAGGGCGCTCAGGACGTCGAGCGCCGTGCCGATCTGCTCGATGGCCTGCGGGAGCCGCTGGGCCAGGACCTTCAGCGCCGCGATGGCGTCGTACGCCTCCCCCGGGTACGTCAATCCCGGAGCCCCAGAACGGGGAAGGGTGCGGTGGTTGAACTCGCGGATGGCTTCGGCCGCCTCGCGGGTGAGCTGGGCGGGTTCGACCGTGGTGGTCTCGGTGGTCATGCTGTCTCCTGGTCAGTTGTGCAGGTGGGTGTGGGAGCGGGCGAACGTGCCTCGGGTGTGGGTGGTGACGTGGGTGTTCTTGGTGACCGGCCCGGTGTAGACCGCCTTGGAGACGCTGCGCTTGGCGCGGGCGAACGCGGCACCAATGGACAAGGCCGCGAAGGCGATGCCGGAGAGGAGGACGCCCATGCAGGCGACGCCGGTGACGCTCATGGAGGCGAATCCCTTCAGCACGAGCCAGACGCCGCAGCCGATGCCGGTGGTGCCGGCGCCGATGCCGATGGAGGCGATGGCGGTTCCGGCGGCCCATGCGGGCACGATCCGGTGGTCGTTCTGCCAGACCGGCGGCATGTCGCCGACGCTCGGGGGCTCGGTGGTGTCGCGGTAGGACGTCGGGATGGGCGCCGGGGGCGGGGTGGGGCGGTAGATGTCGTTGATGATGCGGCGGGCTTCGGCGTTGGCCTCGGCGTCGCTCATGCGCGGCCACCAGTCGGCCGGGGTGTCGGTCTCGCTCACGGCCGTGCCTCCTTTCGGGGTTAGGTGATGTTGGATGCGGCGTTGATGAGGGCCTGTATGGCGGAGCGGATGGCGGTGGAGGCTCCGGTGTCGGCGGTGAAGAAACCGAAGAGGAACACCGCGAGCGCGGCGGCGGGGCCGACGTAGCGGGAGCGGATGAGGACGAAGGTGATGAGCCCGAAGAGGGCGACGGCGGACAGGGTGACGATCACGAGCGGGCCTCCCGGAAACGATTGGCGGGCAGCTCCCGGAGTGGGTGCTGCCCGCCGATGGCTTGTCGTCTGACTTGTCGTGCGGCTTGTCGCTTGTCTTGTCGCCTTGCTTGTCTTGTCGCTTGTCGCCTCGCAGGTCACAAGCCGTTTCCGACCCCCACAGCACCCCGAGGGCGGGTGTTCGTGTGGGGGTGGGTGACAAGCGACAAGGGCTACTCGCCCGGGGGCGGTTCGGGGGTGTGGTCGCGGTGGACGTAGCGGGCTTTGGTGCCCTGTCCGATCCGCACGGCGGTGCCGTCGTCGGCCCACGTCTTGAGCCAGCCCACGACCGTCTGCCGAGTCGTGCCGAACTCGTCCGTGAGCGCGCGGGCGATCGCGGATGCCCCGGTGCCGTCCGGCCCGGCCGCGAGGAGCACGGCGAGCGCGGCCCGCTGCGCAGGGCTGTCCTGCTCTGGCTCTTTGCGCAGCGCCGACAGGTTCAACCCCGCGGACGCGGGCCAGGCGTCCGGGTCGGGGGCGGTGGCGAACTGGGCGTCGATCTCCTCACGGAACCGGCGCAACAGATCATCGTCCCCACCCGCCTTCCCGGCGCGGTCGGTGCGGTGGGCGGACAGGTTCAACCCTCCCCCGGCACCGGGCGCGGACTGCTCGGTGCCGGTCGCTTCCGGGGTGAGGTCGCGCATCCACGTGGTCCGCTCCGCGTCCCACCGCCGCGCGTAGTCCGCACCGGCCGCGTTCACCGACACCGCGTCCAGACGCGGACGCCGGTCGCTGGTGGCGATGGTGATGTCGCGGATCTGGGACGGCTTGATCCGCCAGGCCTTGAACAGCGCCCCGGGGGATTCGGGGGTGCCCATGAACCCGGCGCCCTTGAACGGCGCCTGATCCACCCGCAGCCCACGGCGGCCGGGGAACATCTTCGACAGGTCCATGCCCTCGGTCTCGCCACCGGTCAGGGCGACCCTCACCTTTGCCTCGCGGCGGATCATCAAATTGCCCAGCACGCTGCCGGTCGCTCCGAGGGCGGTGATGATCGTGCGTCCGCCCATGGAGCGGTGCATGCGGATGAACTCCAAGATGCGCTTGGCGAGTTCCTTCATCCGCCGATCGGTGGACACCAGGATCTCCGCGCCCTCGTCGATGACCAGCATGATCTGCGGAATCTTCGCGCTCACCGGCAACAGGTCGGTGTCGTGCTTGGCCATCAGCTCCTGGTAGCCGCGCTTGCGGGCCAGGCCGATGGCGATCGCCGCATCGAGCAGCTTCAGCGCCTCCTCGTACGTACCGGCGAGCCAGTCCACGCCGGGCCGCACCGGATTGCCGTCGCCTTGTTTCAGCTCGCCTGCGAGGGCGGGGCGTACCCAGGGCAGACCGGCCGATCCGGCGTTCAGGTCGATCACCCAGGTGAGGACGTCTTCGGCGCGGGCGAGTCCGGCGAGGATCGTGTGGAGCATGTTCGTCTTGCCCGATCCGGTCGGCCCGACGACCAGCGCGCACTGCTCGCGCAGGTAGGCGAGCACGTCATCGCCGTTGGTGCGGAATCCCCAGGGGATGCCGGTCAGGATCGACAGCGGCGTGTAATCCTCCGGGTAGGTGCGCGCCTCGGCGAGGACGTTGCGGGTGGTGACGTCCACGATGGCCCGGCCCTGGTGGGCGCCGGGGCCGACCGCGGCGGTGCAGCCGTGCGGCAGCTTCGCGTCGGCGGACAGGGCCGCGGAGTGCTGGGCGATGCGGTCGTAGGTGGTGCCGCCCTGCGGTTCGAGGTCGAGGGAGTAGCCGTTGCCGGTCTCCCACATCTCCACCGCCAGCACGCGCACGGTGATGGTGCAGATCCGGCGGATCCGCTCCACCCACTCCGCGGCGATCTGGCGCCGCTCCGCGCTCATCTCTTGGGCGATCTGGCGCCGCTCGGCGGCCAGTGCCTCTTCCTCGCGGGCCTCTTCGTAGAGGGCGACGGAGCGGGCGCCGGCACCCATGCCGACGCCGATCGTGGCCAGCGAACCGAGCGCGGCCCAGGACAGGGGGCCGGTGGTCATGGCCCATGTGGTCCACCCTGCGCCGACCAGCCAGGATGCGGCCTTGAAGGCGAGGGTGCGGCCCGCGTTGCGGACCTTCAGCCCGGCCACGGTATGGCCGAGGGCGCCAGCCGCGCCGACCGCCATGGCCCACAAGGGGGGCATGCCGGTGGCGGCGCCGGTGGTGGCGATGGCCAGGGCTCCGGTGGTCGCGGACAGAGCGCCGGTCACGGGTCCGTGACCAGCGCTCCAGTCCAGCACCGGGCCACTGTCCGCCTGCTTCCTCTTCTTTGCGGCAGTGGTGGCAGTCATGTCAGACGTTCCAGCCCTTCTCGGCCTCGGGGCCGTTGCGGGGGTCCTCGTGACGGGCGATGTCCTGCTCATGGGCCTGGCGGAACAGCGGCCCCATGTCCTCCGCGACCGCGACCGCGGACATCAGGGCGCCGAAGATGTCGTTGAAGCCGTCCGCGACCTCCTTCTCCAGCGGGAACTCGGAGTCGGCGCGCTCGGCGAGGGTCTTCATCACGTTCGCCACCGACGTGAGCGCGGCCGGGAGCCCCTCGACCATGGTCAGGATCTCCATGGCGTCCTCGGGGTCGTAGGACTGGGCGGCCTGCTCCATCTCGGCGGCGTGCTCTTCGAACTGGAACCCGGACACGTGCTCTCCTTCACTACTGGTCGACGTGTGATCGGTGTGGTTCGGGACGGGTCCGGCCGGGCGCTCCACCCGGTCCCCCAGCCCGTCCGTGACGTCCTTGGCGGCCTCCTGCTCTGCCGCGTCCTCTGCGGCGGCCTGTTCCTCGCGGATCGCCGTATCGCGCTCGGCACGCTCCTCGCGGGCCGCGCCGGTCAGCCGCCGGAACAGGCGCCGGCCGGGGTGGACCAGCCAGGCCAAGCCCAACTTCCGGCCCAACGGGCTCGCCAGGAACCCGAGGAGACCGAGCGGCAGCGCAAGCAGCGCGGCCAAAGCGCGGCGCCCGTGGAAACGGGCAGCGGAACAGCGCAGCGCCTTCCGCGCGGCCTGTCGGGCAGGCGCCTTCCGCACGCTCGAACGCCCGTCGGCTACCTTCCGCGCGGTGGCCCCATCTCGGCGCGCTCGCTGCTTGGCAATGGCCGCCTGCTTCACCGCACGCGATTTGCGCCCCGCGCCCCCGAGCATCCGGCCCGCCACACCAGCCGACCGACCCCGCCCCTTGCCGGCACCGGGCTTGTTCGCGCCGGGCTTCGGGGTGTTGCGGCGAGCATCAGCTATGACGCGCCGGGCCGCGGACGTCTGCTCCCGCTTCTGCGCACGGGAGCCCCCGGCCTTCTTCTGCGCCTTACGCAGTGCCTTGACCTGCCCCGCCTTGGACAGCACACCCGCCGCACCACCGAGACCGCCGCTCTTGAGCCCGGCGGGCTTATTCAGGGACACCGGAGCGCGGTGCTTGCCCGCCCCGGAGCGGCCCTGACCAGCCCCGCCGCGCCCCGAACCGGAGCCCGGTCCGTGCCGCTTCTGACCGGACACCTTGCCCGGTCCGCCAGCGGTACGAGCACCGGCTGAACCGGTCTTCCGCCCAGCCGTGCTGAGTCCGGCGGAGCGGTGGCGTGCGGCGTGCTGGCGGGCCGCGGTACGCGCGGCGGCCCGGCGCGCGGCCTGCCTCGGACGCGGGTTGCGACTGCGGTAAGAGGCGAGGGAGCCGAACACGACCATGCCGGTGGCGGCGACCGCCGCGGCGATCGGCCCGCCGGTTAGACCGGCCGCGGCGATCGTGGAGACGGTCGCGTTCGCACCCGACAGGGCCAGCGGCGCGACCGGCCAACCCCCGGGCGTGTGCTCCACGCCCGATTCGGGCGGCGTCTTCGTGGGCGGTTCGGGTGGCGGGGTCGGGGCCGCCGGGGCGGCTACCGGTTCTGTGCTGACTTCGGTCATGCTGAGGGCACTCCCTTCGGGAGTAATAGAGGGGCCCGACCAGTGCTGTGGAGGCGTGTGGTCGGGCCCTGCAGATGTTCAGGCAGCGCACTGTTCCTCAAGGTGGATGCAGGTTCCGCACATGCCGTGCGAGAGCGGGATGCGGTAGCCGACGTCCAGGCGGCAGTTCGGGCAGATCTGCTGGGCGGCGTTCGCCTTGCCGAGTGCCGCCCACTTCGCCGCGGTCATCGGCCGCACGGGCAGGGCACGGTCGACGCGGTAGAGGTAGGCGACCAGCGGGCCCCGGCGCCGCCGGGGACGTTCGAGCTGTGCGGCGACGCCTTGGCCACCCGGGCGTAGTCCGAGGGCGCGGAGTTGGCGGCGGGTGGCGTAGCCGTCCGGGGCGAGCCGCCAGCGATAGACCGGCAGGCTGGCCATCAGGTCAGCTGGTGGTAGGCGGCCCGGCACCGGCTGGCGTGGTCGTTCGCTGTGGTGCGGATACTCCACAACCAGTCCCGTACAGGACGCTCGGAGTGTTCACCGCAGCCGTGGCAGTCCCAGCGGGTCTGGCCACGCTGATCGCCGGTGACATCGATCGCCGCACCGACCTGGTTGTGCAGCCGGATCAGCAGCCCGGCAGGCTCGACCGGGGTGGTGTTCGGGGAGAGCTTCACGACTGGACTCCTTCCAGCACCGGCACACCGGCCGTCGTGGCGTGGTTATCGCGCAGTTCCTGGTAGCGGGTGGAGACCCAGCCCACCGACCAGCCACACAGCTCAGCAGCCGTCCGCACGGGCAGACCCTCGCCGAACGCCGCTCCCACGACCTGGCGGGCGCGGCCTTCGGCGAGCTTCTCGTTCACCGGACCACCGGACAGCAGCGCGGCGCGTTCACGGCGTTCACGCTCCGCCCGCTCCTGCTCCTGCCGGCGCGCCTGCGCCTCACGCTCCAGCCGCTCCGCCTCACGCCGCTGTTCAGCAGCGTGTTCCAGGCGTTCACGCTCCTGCTGCTGCTGTTCACGCTCGTGTTCACGGCGTTCACGAGCCTCCCGCTCCACCCGGGCCACCTCGTCCGCACGGGCGGTCTCCTCGCGGCGCCGGGCATCCTCACGCTCAGCCTGTTCACGGACGAGCGCGGCTTCGTGTTCACGCTGTTCACGCGCCAGCATCGCCGTGTGCTCCCGCTCCTCCCGCGCCTCGGCACGGGCCCGCTCGGCACGGTCTCGGGCCGCCTGCTCCCGCCGCTCCCGCTCCGCCTGCTGCTTGGCATCCAGCGCGACCAGGGCGGCGGCGATGGCGCGGCGGTAGGCGAGTCCGGTCTCAGCGGTGACGATCAGCAGCAGTGGCGCGACCGAGTGAACCGCCACTCCCACCAGGTCCTTTTTCAGTGCGGAGTCGGCCACGTTCAGCGCCCACGTCATGAGCCCGGTCATCCACCGCAGCACGACCGGCCACCGCCCGCCGTGCCCGCCCAGTCGAGCAAGGACGTCATCGAGCTTGACCACGATGACCACCGCCGCATCCACCACCAGCGGCAGGATCGGAGCCGTCCACGCCCACTCGTCCGGAGTGTGCCGGGCCGCCAGCGGAGTCACGGTGAGGATCGAGTAGAGCATCGCCCCCGCCACGATCGTCCACGTCCCCACCGACAGCGCACGTTCCGCTGAACGGATCTGAACACTGTTCATCACGACGCCCCCACCCCCGCCAAAGTGCCGTCCGCGACCGCGAGGGTGGTGTAGCCGACGAGCCGCACCCGCGCCCCGCCGAAGTTCCCGTGAACGTTCAGAGCTCCGGTCGTCCCGTCACGGTGAACGCGGTGAACAACATCGCCCGGATCGATCGACAAGGCCTCGCGCCACACCTCGAAGTCGGCGACACCGCAGTGGAACGACAGCTCCAGCAGATCCGGGTAGATCGGCGACACCGCCACCGTGGGCGCGGGCAGATGCCCGAACTCCATGGAGAGCAGCCGCAGCGCCACCAGAGGCGCCGACAGGTCCGCGAGGATCTGCGCGCTCACGCCGCCTCCCCGCAAACGCCGCGGTTGGCCAGCGCCGCGCGGGCGGCCAGCACCCGGCGCCGGGCACGACGGACCCGCCGGGCGTCCAGCTCGGACGGGACGCGGTCCAGGGTGACGATGTACGCGTCCAACAACTCGACCTCCGCCACGATCAGCGGCATCTCCCGCTCGATCGCATCCAGCTCCGCGGCCGTGGGCTCGCAGTCGATCCGCTCGGCGGTAACAACCGCCTGAACAGCAACGATGTGCTTCATGAGTCGTGTCTCCCTAGCAGGTGGACGGCTCGAAGCGGTCCCGGTGGTAGGACACCGGGGCCGCGCGCCGTTGGGTGGGTCGGTCGTGGGCTACGAGCGACCACGGCGACCCGACACCGGTCTGCCGGAACGGCGGTGGGATGTCGGGCACCGTGAGCGCTGGTACAGGTTCGGATCTCCTGTTTCGCACGACGCTGCTCGACCCGGAGAGTTCCGAAATCCCGGATGTCGTCGCAGTTTCAAGGTGTGCCGCGCGGTTCTTAGAGCCGATGGCGTTCCCGGTCAGGGGTGTGGGCCCGGTTGTGACACGGGCCGTTTCTCGGTCGGCTGGTCTCCACTCGCCTCAGCCGGAGTCGTCGCGGCCGTCGTATCTGCGGTGGATCACGCTGTCGAGTTGTTGTGCAGGTCAAAAGACCTTTGCTGGAGCGACCTAGGTCGCTTGTCGTTGTCGAGAAAGCTACCTAGGTCGCTTTGGGTCGTCAAGTGCTCTCGCGACCTGATTGCAAACGACCTAGGTCAAGTACGCTTTCGGGGTGGACTCACAGCCGAAGAGGAAGCCCAACGCCCGCGAAATCGCATCCAGGGTCAGAGACGAGATCGCCGCAGGGACGTTCGGCCCAGGGGACCGCCTCCCTGGCGCTCGGGCCTACGCCAAGAAGCTTGGTGTGGCCCTGATGACCGTGCAGAACGCCTACGCGCAACTCCAGGAAGAGGGGTTGGTCGAAGGCGTGTCGGGGAGCGGCACCTACGTCCGCGACCCTGCCCCCGGAGAGCAGGGGCCCCGCGAGGCAGCGCGGCGCTTGACCGAGCTGCAAGCCGAGGTCGCGCGCGTCTCGGCCGAACTTTCCGGCCTTGTCGAGCGCGTCAAGCAGCTTGAGTCCGTCGTGGGCTCCCCCAAGGGGGAGTCCGGCGCCTAGCGTCTCTCGCGGTGTGTTCGTCGCCATGCCCTAAGCGTGTTCCGGCGGGAGCTCTGCGAGTACGTACTCCCGCTGCCCCTGCACCGAACTAATCCGAACTTTGGTTGCGTGGCGGGGTGTTGGCGGGCCTCGGTGACTGCGAGACTGGCCGCATGGCTGAACTGAACGGAAAGCCCGTCACCCTGGACGAACTCCAAGCTCTCGCCCTCACCAACTATGGGCACTTCACGTCCATGCGCATGGAGGACGGCACGATCCGCGGCCTGTCGCTCCACCTGGATCGTTTGGTGCGGGACTGCCGAATCGTCTTCGGTGTCGAGTTGGACCGTGGCCGGACGCTGGACTACATCCGTAAGGCAGTTGAGGGTGTCACCCGTGTCGCGGGCATCCGCGTCACGATCTATGACCCGGCGATTGACATGGGGCGTCCGAGTGACGCGAAAGACCCTCACGTTCTGGTGAACTTGCGACCGGCCGGCGCCTTGTCTCCGCCGCCGCTCACCGCCAAGTCCTTCACCTTCACCCGCGACAGCGCGGCTGTGAAGCACATCGGCCTTCACTCGCAGCTCCGCATTCGGCGTGACGCACAACTCGCCGGGTTCGACGACGCGGTGTTTGTCGAACCGGACGGCCGTATCTCCGAGGGCGGCACGTGGAATCTCGGTTTCGTCGACCAGGGCGGGACGGTCATTTGGCCGGACGCCCCCGTGCTGCCCGGTACGACGATGCTCCTCCTCCAGAGCCTTGACGCTCCCAAGCAGGTCACGGCCCCCGTCCAGCTTGCCGACGTCCCCAACATGGCCGCCGCGTTCGCCACGAACACGACGATCGGCGTGCGCTCCGTGAGCGCGCTGGACGATGTGCAGTTCCCCCAGGATCACCCCGTGCTCGCCGCACTGCGTGAGGGGTACGCCGGGATTCCCGGCGACCTCCTGTAGACGCGTGCCGCCGCCCCGCCAGGGGCGGCGATTCACGACAGAGGTAGCCCATGCCACTCGTTACGAAATGGACCGGACGTGAAGTTAAGGCGCTGCGTGAAGCCGTACGCATGAGCCTCATGGAGTTCTCCGAGAAGCTCGGGGTATCCGATCGCATCGTCTCTCGGTGGGAGGCAGACAGCGAGCAAGCTTCCCTGCGCATGGTGAACCAAGCCGCCTTGGACACCCTGCTCGCCAACGCCAGCCCGGACGCTCAGGGGCGCTTCGTCGCCATCCTGGCGGCGGATGACATCCCTACCCAAGCGGTCATCGAGCCTGATGAAGAGCAAACGCTCAGCGGTGAGTACATGAAGCACCCCGGTGACGGAAAACTCATGGCGCACGTACCGGAAGGGATCTTCCTGTCCGGCGAGGACGACGAACCGGTGTGGGTGGACGATTTCCACATCGACACCTTCCCGACCACCAACGCCGACTACGCGCGGTTCTGCGCGGCGACTCGACACCCTGTGCCTGAGCACTGGGAGAACGGCCGCTGCCCGCGCGAGCTGTACGACCACCCCGTCGTGCACGTGACATGGCGCGACGCGAGCGCGTACGCGACATGGGCAGGGAAGGCGCTGCCCGCAGCCGAACAGTGGGAGAAGGCAGCGCGGGGAACCTCCGGCCGCTCCTTTCCGTGGGGCGACCAGAAGACCGCCGCCAAGTGCAACGTCCGAGAGACCGGAGTGGAGCGTACGACGTCCGTCTCTCGGTACCACAGCGGCGTTTCGCCCTACGGGGTCTACGACATGGTGGGCAACGTGTGGGAATGGCTCGCGACACCGACCACGCCGGGGCGGTACGAACTCCGCGGCAGCGCCTTCACGAGCCCTCTGTTCCGGGGAGTGCCTGCCGTGTCCAACGACGCCAGCGACATGATGCACGACGATGACACAGGGTTCCGCTGTGCGGCGTCGCCTGAACAGATGCTGCCTCGCCAGAGGTGACGGCGTGGGTCTCAGTTGTGGTCTCAACTCACGCTGAATCCGTGGACGTCCATGAACGTACGGGGCGGGCCGTCAGGGTCGCTGAGCTGTGCAGACAGGTGGTGTCCGGACGCTCATGGACCGCCCCGGACCAAGATCGGACAACTCGTAATGCGTAGGTCTCGGGTTCGAATCCCGAAGGCGGCTCAGGTAAACCCCAGGTCACATTGCCCGTGACCTGGGGTTTTTAGTGCGCGTTGCTTTACGGTTGGGCGGAGGTTCGGGCTTGCGGCCGCGTGCGTGAGCATGCGTGAGCGCCGGATGCCGGAAGTGTGCCGGGATCTCCGAGCGCGGAGTGTACCTGTGCTCATGGATGCGCCGAGCAGATTTTCCACTGCGAGTCTCCAGGCGGCAGAATGAGGTCGGGTGGGTCCTGCCACTACCAGTTCTGGCCTGTCGTATGAGGAAGTTGCTGACGCGTGTGAGTGAGGATTCCCCGGTTGCGCCCCCAGGCCCGGCGTCTGTGGAGGGTGGGGACGAGGACGCCTTCGGGATCGATGCCTTCACCCTTGACGACCGGCTGCGGCTCTTCCACTTCGCGGCTGCCGAGAAGCGGCACGATTATCTGTGGCTGCTTCGGGCCTTCGAGCGAGGGCGGGCCAACTACCAGGTGCTCTTGCACGCTTCCGACGTGGCTGATCTCCTGGGGAGGCTGGTCGCGGACCATCCGGGGGCGGCCGTGGGCGACGTGCAGCCGCTGCTGGACGCGCTCGCCGAGTGGCGGGTCCTGGACCGCAGTTACGACGGGACGCGGGCGGCGAACCTGGCGGAGTACCGCAACCGGCACTACGTGTACCAGTTCACTCAGGCCGGCTACCGGGCCTACCGGGCGGTGGAGGACGTGCTCGGTGCCTCCCTGGAGGACGCACAGCTCTCCCGGCTCGTCTTTCCCGACCTCCTCGCCGACCTGACCGCACTCGCCGAGGCGAACGCGGCGGGCGACGCCGAGGAGGTCTACCGCAAGCTGGGCCGTCTGGACTCCGTGCTGAACGAGATGGCGCAGCGGGCCGCCCGCTTCTACCTGATGCTCGGCGACCTCGCGCGGACCAACGATGCCAGGCCCGAGGTGTTCCTCGCGCACAAGGACGCGCTGCTCGCACACATGCGGGAGTTCACCGCCGAGCTCGGACGCTACGCCCCGCTGCTCGCCGAGGCGGTGGAGAAGGTCGCGGCCAGTGGCGTGGACCGGATGGTCGAGTACGCCGCGGAGGCCGACGAGCGGCTCTTCCGGAATCCGGCTGCCCGTCTCGACGACTGGCGGCAGCGGTGGGGTGGCGTCGTGCACTGGTTCGGAGAGCGTGAACACAGTGAGGCGGAGCGGCTGCAGGACGCCACGGTCACAGCGATCCGCTCGGTCCTCGCGCTGCTGAGGCGGGTCACCGAAGCGCGGCGCGGCGGAGTGAGCCGGGAGAGCCAGCTGCGCCACCTTGCCCAGTGGTTCACCTCCTGTACGACCGACGACGACGCGCATGCCCTGTTCCAGGCGGTGTTCGGGCTCGGTGCCCCCCGGCACATAGCCGTCCCCTATCCGGACCCCGAGCTGATTCCCGGGCGTACCTCGTGGTGGGAGGCCGAGCCGGTGGAGCTGGCCCGCACCCTGGTGCAGTCCGGCCGCACCCCTGCCCTCAAGGGGCCGGGACGGATCGAGCGCAACGACGCGGAGCGCGCCGAGCTGCGGGCCGCGCAGCTCAAGGACCAGGCCGAGCGCCGGGGCGCGGCGCTGTCTCTGGCCGGCGCGGGCGCGTACGGCAGGGTCCTGGACGAGGCCGAGACCCGGGCGCTGCTGTCCCTGATGGACGTGGCACTGGCCGCGCGGGTGCCGGTCACCGGGGGTGTCGCGGGCCCGCTGGCTTCCGGCTCGGCGCACGGGGTACGGCTGACTCTTGTCCCGACGGGGCCCGGCGAGGAGTTCACCACGGTCCGCACCGTGCGGGGCGACCTGCACCTGGACGGACTGCGGCTGGAGGTCACCGGATGAGTACTCGCGTCGCCGAGAACGTGTCGGCTCTGGAACTGGCCGACTACCAGAAGGCCGTACGCCTCATGCTGCGGCATCCGCTGATCACGGCCGTGTACCCGGACGTCGGCGCGCTGCCGACCGTGCGGCGCTGGGCCGAGCAGTTGCGTACCGATCTGATGGAGGTACTCGGCTACCGGCTGATCACCACCGGCGACACCGCCCGCCTCCAACGTGCCCAGGACCAACTGGACCCCACCCGGCCGGCGCTCAGCCGGTCCGGTCGCCCCTTCGACCGGCGCCGGTACGCCTACCTCGCCCTCACCCTGGCCGCGCTGGGCCGGCAGGGGGCTCAGGTCGCGCTCGGGGAGCTCGCCGACACCGTCGCCGCCGACGCCGCCAGAATCGACGGGCTCGGCCTGGACACCGGCCGCAAGTACGACCGGGACGCCTTCGTCGACGCCGTCAGCTGGCTCACCGAACGAGGTGCGCTGCACCTGGCCGACGGCTCTGCCGCCTCCTGGGCCACAGACCCGGAGCGGGCCGAGGCCCTGTACGACATCGACCGGGAGGTGCTCACCGCCGTCCACCAGCCCAGCCGCGTCCTCCAGCACGTGACCTCGGTGACCGAGCTCCTCGACTCGGCGGGTGCGAGGAGTCTGTCCGAGGGACGCCGGGCCCAGCGCCTTTCCGCGTCCCGGCGGGCGAGGCGCCTGGTCCTAGAGCATCCGGTCGCCTACTACGCCGACGCCGACCCGGAGCTGACCGGTCAGCTGCGCAGCCCTACGCTCGCCGAGGATCTCACCCGCCTCACCGGCCTCGGCGTTGAGCGGCGCGCGGAGGGCGTCGCCCTGGTCGACACCTCGGGCCGCCTCTCCGATACGCGGTTCCCCGGCGGCGGCACCGTCGCCCAGGCCGCTCTGCTGCTCGGCGCACGGATCAGCGAGGCCGCGGCGCGGACCGGGCGGCACGCGCCCGAGCTGCTGCCGATGCAGAGTGCCGCCGAGCGCCTCGCGGACCGGGCGGGCCGGATCGACGTGGCTCTCCCTGCGCGGGGTGTGTTCGAACAAGCCGCGCAGGAGTGGGGTGACACGGAGGCGGCGGCGGAGGGGAAGAACGAGGCGCCGGTTGCTCCGGAGGTCCGCCATCCTTTCGTCACCGACTCCTGGCTGCGCACCCAGATGAGGGAGATCATCAAGCGGTACGGTGCCGGGTTCGCCGCCGACCTGCGCGGCGACCCTGACCGGCTTCTCGGCCAGGCCGTGGACCTGCTGGCCGCGATGTCGCTCGTCGCAAGGGTGGCGGGTGGCGTGCTCGCGCTACCCCTGCTGGCCCGCTACCGCGGGGTGACGGCCGAGGTGAAACCGCGACCCCGCATGCGTAGCACCACCGGGGCCGTGGCGGTCGCCGCAAGCCCCGAAGCCCTGTTCGCCGCAGACGATGTGAAGGACCCCGCCCCGTGAGCGCCCCGCCCGTCGACCTCCAGCCCCGGTTCGCGCCCACCCGCGCGGGGATCATCAACCTGTGGGACTACCGCGACGAGGAGTTCTCGTTCGCCGGCGGCTGGCTGGTCCTGCGTGGTCCCAACGGGTCCGGCAAGACCAAGGCCCTCGAAGTGCTGTTCCCGTTCGTCCTGGACGGGCGGATCGACCCCAAGCGGCTCAACCCGTTCGCCGCCGAAGACCGCACGATGAAGTCCAACCTGCTCTTCCGGGGGCAGGAAGGCGCGCTCGGCTACGTATGGATCGAGTTCACCCACCGCACCACCGGGCAGGCCGTCACCTGCGGGATAGGCCTGCACGCCCAGCGGCACCGGGACACCCCCGCCCGCTGGCACTTCGTCGCCGACGGGCGCATCGGCGAGGACTTCTCCCTGCTCACCGACGACGACAGGCCGCTGACGAAGAAGCAACTGGCAGCCGGACTCGCCCCGCTGGGCGCCGATGTGATCGCCTCGGCCACGGACTACCGCACCGCCGTCGACCGGCGCCTGTTCGGCCTCGGCCGGGAGCGCTACGAACAACTCCTCACCCTCATCCTCACGCTGCGCCGCCCGCAGCTCGCCAAGAACCTCGACCCGGCCAAGCTCTCCGACACCCTCGCCGACGGCCTGCGCCCGCTGGACGAGGAGCTGATCGGTGAGGCCGCCCGCTCCTTCGACGACATGGAGTCCGTGCAGCGCACGCTGGAGGGACTGATCGCCGCGGACGACGCCACCCGCTCGTTTCTCGCCGCGTACTCGACATATCTGCGGGTCAACTCCCGTGTCGCCGCCGACCGGCTCAGCGCCCGGAGGGCCGAGGCCGGCGAGAGGGAACGCGTCCACGGGACGTCTGGGGTGGAGCTCGACGAGGCCCGGGAGCAGCGTGCTGCGGCCGGGGCGCGGGCCGACGAGGCCGAGTCCGCGCTTGCCGCGCTGCGCGCCCGCCTGGAGCAGCTGCGTTCCTCGGCCGCCTACCAGGCGGTGGAGCAACTCGCCGACCTGGAACGCCTGGTGCGCACCTGTGAACAGACCGCCGGGCAGACGGCGGCCGAGCGCGAACGTCGCACCGTCGCCACCGGCCGGGCGCGAGCCGAGACCGAACGTGCCGGGCAGTTGGCCGCCGAACGCGCCACCGCCGTCAGCGCCTCGGCCGCCGCCCTCGCCGACCACGCTCATCGTGCCGGTATCCCCTGGAGCGCCGCCGACGCGGTTCCCTCCGCTCTCGCCGAACGCGCTTCCGCCCTTGCGGCAGCCCGCCACGAGGGCGTACGGGTGGTGCGGGTCGCCGCAGCAAACCTGCGGGACGCCGAACGCGGACGGGACGCGGCCCGCGCCGGGCAGGAGCGCGCGCAGCAGGCGTCCCGGGCCGCCGAGACGGAGGAGGAAAGGTCCCAGGACGAGCTGGGTGCCGCCCACGCGCGGGCGCGGGAGGAACTCACGCGGTGGCAGGGCCAGTACGGGCTGCTGCTGCCCGAAGGCGCCGCCGAACCGCTCGCGCGGGCCCTCGATGCCGCCGCCGACCCGGACGGCCCGGAAGCCGGCGCCCCCGCACTTTCCGACCTGTTCACCGAGGCCACCGCCCCTGCTGTCCAGGGCCTGCGCGACCGGCTCGCCGGCCTGCGCGGCGAGCGTGGCGCGCTGGAGACCCGCCGGGCCGAGACCGAGGCCGAACGCGCTCGGATCGCCGCCGAACACGACGACGCGCCACCCGCCGCGCGCGGCCGCACCGCCGACCGGGACAGCCGGGAAGACGCGTCGCCCCTGTGGCAGCTGGTCGATTTCGCCGACGGCCTCGGCGACACGGAACGCGCGGGAGTGGAGGCGGCCCTGGAGGCCGCCGGCCTGCTCGACGCGCTTGTCACCGCCGATGAGCCCCCTACCGGTGGCGGGGACGGATACCTGCGCGCCACCGCCCCCGTCGACGGTCCCAGCCTCGCTGACCTCCTGCGCCCCGAGACCGGCACGGCCGTCCCGGCCGACCGGATCACCGCCGTACTCAGGTCGGTCGCCGTCACCGACACGGCGGGCGCGGCCACCGCCGTCTGCCCCGACGGCCGGTACGCCGTCGGAATCCTCGTCGGCTCCCACGGCAAACCGCACGCCGAGTACGTCGGCGCCACCGCCCGGATGCGCCGCCGCGCCGCACGCATCGCCGCCTGCGATGCCCTCCTGTCAGAACTCACCGTCCAGCTGGAGGAGGTGGCGCGGGGGTCCTCCGGCTGTGAGGACAGCCTCCAGGAGTACGAGACCGCCCGCGGAGCCCTGCCCCGCACCGCCGCCCTTGCTCCGCACCTGCGTGCCCTGGACCGCGCCGTTGCCGCCCTGCGCGCCACGCGTATGGCCGCCGATGTCGCCCAGTCCGTCTACGACGAGTCTCAGGCCGCCTGCGCGGTCGCGAGCCGAGCCCTGCACCGTGCCGAGTCCGAGCACGGCATCACCGTGCGGGACGCCGACGGCACCGAGTCCGCCACCCGTGCCTTCGAACGTGAGGCGGGTGAGCTGGCCACCCGGCGTCGGGAGCACACCCGGCAGACCGAGGCGGCCACCGCTGCCGCGGACCGGCTCACCGCCGCCGTCGAGGACGAGGAGCGCGCTGCCGAGGCCGAGCGTGCGGCCCGGCGCCGCCACGCGGAGGAGGCTGCCGGGCTCCAGGCACTGCGCGAGGCCGTCGGCGCCGAGGCGCAGCAGGTCATGGCGCGCGTCGAGGAGACGGAGAGCAGTCTGGAGGCCGCTGCCCGGGAGACCGACACCGCCCGGGTCGCCAGGGATGAGGCGATCGGCCGCCTGGCCGCCGCCGAGGCTCGTCGCGCCGCCGCCGCCGAGGCGTTGGAGGTCGCCGTCGCCGAGGAGAAGGACACCGCCCGCGGCCTCGCTCCTTACGCGGTCCGTGAACTCCTCGATCTCCTGCGCTGTCCGCCGGAGCTGGCCTGGCCCGCTCAGGAGGCGGACTGGGCAGGGGAACGTCTGCCGCCGGCCGCCGCCGCCGTCCACGAGGCGATCCTGACGGCCACCCGCGAACTCGCGCCCACCGAGTCCAGTGTCAAGCAGTCGGTCACCCGCCTCACCACGGCTTTGGAGGACCTGCACGCCCATCTCGCCGCCGCCGGGCAGGACTATCAGCCCGCCTGGGACAGCTCCAGCGGCGTGATCACCGTCACCGTCGCCGACGAACAGGGCCCGCTGCCCATTGCCTCGTTCGCCGAGAAGATCGCCTCCCACCGCCGTGACCAGGCCGAACTCCTCTCCGACTCCGAGCAGCGCATTCTCGAGGACGCTCTGCTCACGCGTCTGGCCCAGCAGATCCACGACCGCACGGTCGACGCCCGCGATCTGATCCGCCGTATGAACACCGACATGCGTGAGCGGCGCATGTCCTCGGGTACGACGGTCGGCGTCGGCTGGCTGCTCGCCGACGGCCTCGACGACGAACAGCGCGCCGTCTGCGCCCTTCTGGACGCGGACGCCGCCCGCCTCGGGCCCGAGGAGCTGGCCCGGATGCGCACCCACTTCGCGGCGCAGATCAAGAACGCCCGAGCCAGGCAGCGCGAGACCCCCTACCGGCAGCTGCTCGCGGAGGTCCTGGACTACCGGCGCTGGCGCCAGTTCGCCTTCCAGCTGGTACGTCCCGGCGGAGACGAGGAACGCCTCACCCGGGCCAGGCACAGCCGCCTCTCCGGCGGCGAGCAGTCTGTCTCCCTGCACCTGCCGCTGTTCGCCGCCGCTCACGCCATGCTCAACTCCGCGCACCCCGACGCTCCGCGTCTGCTCGCCCTCGACGAGGCGTTCGCCGGCGTCGACGACACCGGCCGCGGCGAGCTCATGTCGTTGGCCGCCCAGTTCGACCTGGACCTGTTCATGACCGGGTACGACCTGTGGGCGGTGCACGGCGCGGTCCGTGCGGCGGCCCATTACGATCTCGCGCACTCCGCCGTCGACCACACCGTCTCCGCGCTGCTGCTCCTGTGGGACGGCGAGCGGCTGCACGCCGACGACTCCGGCACCCTGGGGGTCCTGCTCGGCTCACCGGGCACTCGCTCCGCACGCCGTCGGGACCGCGAGGAACAGGAGTTCCGGCTTGCCGATTGATGGGGCGTCCTCGCCGTCGTACACCGCGCTCCACGAAGAGGGCTGGCGGCGGCTGCTCGCCGCCGCTCGCCGCCGCCTGGAGCGCACCGGCGGCACTCTGAGCGGCGACATCGGCCTCACCACCCCCACCGAGGCCGAACGCCGCACCGTCATTGGCGTCACAGGGCGCTACCGGCCCGAAGCCGCCAGACGCGTCACCGTCCCCCTCGCCGACCTCGATGCGTACCTTCGCGGACGTTACGGAACCGGTCTGCTCACGACCCTGGGCCGGCTGTACGGACCCCTGCGCGACCGGCCGGCCGAGCGTGCCGATGAGGTGTCCGCCCGCGAGGTGGTACTCACCGCCGCTCACGGCTCACCCCTCGCCGCGCTGGACTGGTACCCGGCCTGGCTGGCGCAGATCGCCGCCGACGGAACCCTCACCCGTCTCCTGCGGCGCGGCGACGCGGCCCTGCTGCAGGCGGCCGTCCGCGTCCTGGAGGAACTCCCCGCAGTACGCGGCGGAGAGGGCCGGAGCCCCCTGCCCCTGCCGGTCCTCGCCGAGCGGGCCACCGGAGACACCAAGGCCCTGCTGCCGGGCGGCCCGCTCGAACAGCTCGTCCTGAGGGCCCTGGCCCAGCGCGGCGCGGCCAACGGCGGGCCGTCGGTCCCCGTGCCTCGCGACCGGGCCGGGCGTCGCACTCTGTGGGAGAGTGCCGGAGCCGTCGCGGACGACCTCGCCAGCCAGGTCCTCGTCCTGAACATCGGTGCCCGAGGCGACGGCGTGGTGAGCGACTGGCTGCGCGACGCCACCGGCTGCGGGATGCCCTTCCGCCTCACCCTCCACCAGTTGGCATCCGCCGATGTGGTTCCCGCCGCCCGCGAGATCCACGTCTGCGAGAACCCTGCCGTGCTGCGCGCGGCCGCCGCGGAGCTCGCAGACCGGGCCACTGCCCTGGTCTGCACCGAAGGCATCCCGTCCGCGGCCTGCCACAGGCTCCTCGACGCCGCCGCCCGGTCCGGCACTCGTCTGCACTGGCGTGCCGACTTCGACTGGACCGGCCTGCGCATCACCGCCGCCGCGGTGGAGCGCCATGGCGCCCGGCCCTGGCGCATGAGCACCGCAGACTACCGAGAAGCCCTGGCGGGAGGCGAGACGACGCCGCTGACCGGGCCGCCTGTGGCCAGCCCTTGGGACCCTGACCTTGCTCCCGCCCTGCGTGCATCGGGCCAGGCGGTCATGGAGGAACGGCTGCTGACCGCACTCCTGTCGGACCTCTGCTGACGTGCGTGGGCCGGCGTCCAGTGGGCCGCGGGCTCAGGGACAGTACGCTGAGCCCAGCGGGATCGGGCCCGCTCGCATGGTGTCCGGGAGGTGCGCCATGACTGCCGAGATGACAGCCCCTGCGTGGATGCACGAGCAGATCACGGCGGAGCAGTACGACTCCTGGTCCGAGGAGCAGTGCGCGGGGATCGAGATCGTGGACGGGATGGTCGTCGTGAGTCCCAGTGCGTCCAAGCGCCACAACCGGATCGCCCGGATCCTGGCGAATGCCTAGGAGGCGGCCGCGGGGCCCGACTGGAACGCCGACACCGACTTCGATGTCCGTCTCCAGGACGTCCCGCTCACGAATCGGCGCCCGGACGTCGTTGTGTACCGCGCGGACACGATCGACGTGTACCGCGCGGACACGATCGACATCACGCCCACCCGTCCGGAGCACGTGCTGTTGGCCGTGGAGGTCGTCTCGCCGGGATCGGAGACCACCGATCGGGTCGTGAAGACGGACCAGTACGCAAAGTCCGGCATCGCCTTCTACTGGCGGGTCGAGCAGGCCGTGACCGGCGTCCCGCTGGTGTACACCTATGTTCTCGACCCGGCGTCCGGGGCCTACCGAAACGGGGACGTATTCACTGGTGTCGTCAAGGTTTCGGCGCCCTTCCCGTTGGAGGTCGACCTTGGCCGGATCTGCTGAGCCCCGCGGGGGCGTTCACCGCGCCCGGCCCGCTGCATGCCCGGCCCCATCGCGCTACCGGCCGCGCCGGTCCCGTCCAGGAGCAGCCTGCCGAGGAGCGCGCCGAGCGCGTTGGCACTCGGCGAACCGGGCTTCCGTGCCGCGGCCGGTCGTCTGGGTGCGGAGTTCGCCGCACTTCCCTCGCCGAACGCTCTGGTGCCGCGTCTGGGGGAACCCACCAGCCGTTTCTCTCAAGAGAGTTGAGCTCTGACGAGCAGGAAAGAGCTCTTTCGGTGATGAGGGCAACGAGTAGAATCGACGTAATAATCACCGGACCTGATCGTTCGGGTCCGGTCGCGGGCAGTTCTGCGGGAGCGAACATCGAGCAGCCGGTGATGTCCTCCACTCAAAGTAACGGATGGATTGATTCACCTTGACGGAAGAGCGGAACGCGCACCAGGGCGAGTTCAGTGCGTTGGGACAGTCGACTGCGGAGTTCGTGCTGGTCGGTTCCGCATTCCTGGCCGTGGGCGCTGGAGTCGGCTGGCTCGCCAAGACTCTGGCCAAGTGGATCGTCACACTGCCATGGGCGCCGTTGCAGGGTCCGGCGGAACTGCTGACCGAGTTGCCTGAGCCGGCTCTCACCATCGCGGTGGTCTGCGCGGGCGCCCTGTTGGGCATCGGAATCGTGGTGTACGGACGTTTCGAGGACCTCTCTGCCGAGATTTCCAACGCCGAGATCGTCCTGAAGCGCAAGGGCCAGACCACTGAGATCGTCGGATCCCACGTGGCGATGGTGTTCCTGGACGGCAAGCAGTTCGTGGTCCTCGGTCGTGATGGCGGCGAACTCGTCCGTGAGAAGTGCGACTTCAAGATGGAACGGGTGGCCGAAGCCGTGAGGTCGCACGGATACACCTGGGTCGATCGGGACCCGCACAAGGGTGACTACCGGCCATGGGTTCCGGAGACGCCCGGCCTGCCGGAGGGCGCCAACGCGCTGCTGAAGGCGCGCTCGCTGGCGTTGAAGAAGAAGGATTCTGACGACGAACTGCGCGAGCTGAGGGTGGAATTGGCCCGGATGGGTGTGGTCGTGCGCGACGAGAGGGAGCGCCAGTACTGGCGGCTGACCGGCGCCACGCGCTGACGGCCTGATCTCACCGCTTTCCTGGCCGGAATGTGGGGCCCGCCGGAACTTTCCGATGGGCCCTTCGTGGTTGGAAGGGGGATGGCGTCCCGCCGGGTGGTGCAGCCGATCAACGGACCGGAACTCGCAGGTCACGCCGGGCGCTTCGACCGGCTGGGGCACTCCCGGCGTCTGACCGGGTGCTTTCGCGTGATGCGCTGACGGGGGAGATCGTCGCGAGCCAGGTACCGGAGGGCGGAGCGTGTGATCGCTTGCACCACCTCGCGGGACGCGACCGGAAGGGGGGCCCGGCGACGCGGCGGGGGCCTTCACCCGCACCGATCGGGCGGAGAGGCTGCTCGGCTGGCGCACCCGCAAGAGCCTCGCCGAAGCCCTCTCGGACGCGCTCGCCTGGGCCGAGGTGTGGCCACGTCCTGAGACCGCGCCACCGATCGGGGCTTCCGCGACCCGGCACCCGGGCTGAGCGGCGTGGGGTGCGCGGTCTTTCCGAAGACCTTCGCTCATGCCGCGACAAGGCAGAGCCGCGACCGGGCCACCCAGCCCTGGCCCGCACCAGGCCGCGTCACTTCGCGTCCGAGTACCGCTCGACCACAGCCGTCGTGAAGGGGAACCGCACCGGCGTCTCCCCGAACGCGATACGCCCGGCCAGGTCCCCGGCTGCCTGGATCGCCCGGACCACTTCGTCCGCCTCATCGGCCGGGCAGTGCACGATGACCTCGTCGTGTTGGAAGAAGACCAGCTCGGCGCGCATCCCCGCAGTGGCTCTGCGCAGTGCGGCGAGCATCAGCAGCGCCCAGTCGGCAGCGCTGCCCTGCACCACGAAATTCCGCGTGAAACGGCCGCGTGCCCGGGCGTTGGTGGACGCGTATCCCGGGACGAACTCGCCGGGTGCGGGCCCCCCATCGGCGGCGCCGCCCTCCTGCGGGATGCCCGCCTCGTCGGCGTCGCCGTGGCCGACCGCCCGGGGACTTGTACGGCCCAGCCAGGTGCGCACCAGTCTGCCCTCTTCGCCCGCGCGGGCAGCGTCGTCCACATACGCCACCGCGAGCGGGAAGCGGCGGCGCAGCGCGGCGAGGTTCTTCAGGCCGTCGCCGCTGGTCTGGCCGTAGATCGCGCCCAGCAGCGCGAGCTTCGCATGGCCGCGGTCGCCGGAGAACGCCCGGTCGGACAGCCGGGTGTACAGATCGTCCGGATGGCCCGCGACTTCCATCAGCCCCGGATCACCCGAGATCGCGGCCAGCACCCGCGGTTCCATTTGATCGGCGTCCGCGACGATCAGACGCCAGCCCTCGTCAGCGACGACCGCCCGCCGTATCACCTTGGGAATCTGCAGGGCACCGCCGCCGTTGGTCGTCCACCGGCCCGAGACCGTGCCACCGGGCAGATACTCGGGCCGGAAGCGGCCGTCCCGCACCCAGTCCTGGAGCCAGCTCCAGCCGTGCGCCGTCCAGATCCGGTACAGCTTCTTGTAAGCGATCAGTGGTTCGACCGCAGGATGGTCGAGCTCCTCCAACTCCCAGCGCCGGGTGGATCGGACTCTGATCCCGGCCTGGGCGAAGGCCTTGACCACATCCGCAGGCAGATCGGGGCGGACCCGTCGCCCGAAGGCCGCCGACACCTGGTCCGCCAGCTCCGCCAGCCGGCGCGGCTCCCCACCGCCCGCGTACCGCTCGCCCAGCAGCTCGCGCAGCAACTCCCGGTGCACATCGGCCCGCCAGGGCAGCCCTGCCCGGTGCATCTCCGCGGCCACCAGCATCCCCGCCGACTCGGCCGCGGTCAGCAGCCGCATCCGCCCGGGGTGCTCGGCGGCCTCGTGTCTTCGCTGCTGCTCCGCGTAGACCTCGAGCAGCCCGTCGAAGGGGACCGACACCGGTTGGGGTTCGAACAGCGAGGACTGCGAGCCCGGTACGGCGGCTCGCAGCGGCGGATCGGGGGGCACGGGTGCGTGCCGCAACCGGGCCCAGGCCGCTGCGGCGGACCGGGGCTCACCGAGCCGCCCCTCGTGTCCCAGCAACAGTGATTCCGCGTCCTCGATGTCGTAACACCGCTCGATTCGGACACCGGAGGCGAGCAGCCGGGGATAGATCTCGGCGGTGGAGCGCCACACCCATCGCCCTTGCCGGCCGACTTCGGGGCGCGATCCGACCGCCGCCACGAGGTCGGGCTCCGCCAGCACCGGGCCCACGGGCAGCCCGTCCCGGCCGAGGGGCGCGAGCAGGGCTCCGCCGCCTTCGGCGGGTGCGAGCGCCCAGCGGTCGGTCATGGGTGCGAGTCTGGCAGCCGCCACTGACATCGCCGCTCGCGCGGCGATACCGCCGATGTGGCGACCACCTCGCGCGCGATGCCACGGTGAGCGGGGCACCCTGGCGGTTCCGGCCGGTGGTGGGTGGGACGGGTCCCGCTGCCCTCAGCCGACGAGCCTGCGTACCACCCGTGCCGGGTTCCCCACCGCCAGTACCCCGGCCGGGAGGTCCCGGGTGACCACGGCCCCTGCCCCCACCACCGTGTCCTCGCCGATCGACACCCCCGGGCAGACGATGACTCCGCCGCCCAGCCACACGTTGTCGCCGATCGTGATCGGCGCGGCCCGCTCCCATCCCGCACGCCGCCGCTCCGGATCCATCTCATGGATGGGCGTGAGCAGCTGGACGTTCGGCCCGATCTGCACATGCGCCCCGACGGTGATGGGCGCGGTGTCCAGGAAGACCGCGCCGAAGTTGACGAATGTGCCGGTGCCGATGCTGATGTGGCTGCCGAAGTCGCACTGGAACGGCGGCCGGATACGCACGTCCGCGCCGACGGAACCGAGGAGTTCGGCCAGGATCCCGGCCCGGTCGGCGGACGCGGCGCCGCCGTTCGCGTTGTAGGCAGCGCACAGGACGAAGCGGCGCTCGGTGTCCGCGGCGAGTTCGGGATCGTCGGGGAGGTACCACTCACCGGCCAGCATGCGGTCCTTGTTCTCGCCCATGGACTCACCCTAAGGGCTGTCCCGTAGTCCCCGGCGGGCGCGCGGCGACAGCTACGGCACTCCCCCTGGCTTCGCCGGGAGGTGCCCCCACGCTGCGTTGTCGAATCGCCCGAATACACCCGGTATGCGGGCGACCCTCCGCCTTGCGTTGCGTCCCCTCGGCCCCAGGGGCCGGGGGAGACCCCATACGCCTCGGCCCCAGGGGCCGGGGGAGACCCCATACGCCTCGGCCCCAGGGGCCGGGGGAGACCCCATACGCCTCGGCCCCAGGGGCCGGGGGAGACCCCATACGCCTCGGCCCCAGGGGCCGGGGGAGACCCCATACGCCTCGGCCCCAGGGGCCGGGGGAGACCCCATACGCCTCGGCCCCAGGGGCCGGGGGAGACCCCATACCCTGACGCCGCGCTCTGATCCACCGCGGATTACGGGACAGCCCTTAGGCGCCGGTCGTCGGGTGCCGGCCGATGGCGCTGTTCGACAGTTCGATATCCACAGGCTGTGGATGGCTGGGGGGATCACCCCGCCGCGCTCGCGTAGGCTCATGAGATGTGAGCGGTGTGAACGGCGTGGACGATGCGGTGGAACAGGCGCTCGGCGGCGCGCTGTACGCCGATGGCGACGATGCGCTCGACACGGGCGCGTCGCTGCTGGCCGCCGCGCCCCCCGCCGCCGACGCCGAAGTGGTCAGGCGCGGTGCGGAGTTCGTACGCCGCACCTGGGAGCGCGGTTGGCAGCCGGCCGATCTCGCACGGTTCACGCGCCGTGAGCTCACGGACACCCATGCCGGGCTGGTCGCCGAACTGATCACGAGTGAGACACGACGGTACGGGCAGGATCTGCCGCCCCGCTGGGCCGCTCAGCTCGCCGCGTTGCGCGCCGAAACCGCCGGTGGGGCGCGCCACGGGGACAGGTTCTCGCGCATGGTCGCCGTGCTGGAGCTCTACCGGTTGCTGGTCCGGCTCCCGGCGCTGGAACCGGCGGGGCCGGTCCCCGGCGCCTCCTTCCCCCGCATGCCGCCGACCGGCGACGAGCCCCGGATGCTGGTCAGGGTCCGCGGGCTGCTCGCCAAGGCCGAGGCCACCGGCTTCCCGGAGGAAGCGGAGGCGCTCACCGCGAAGGCCCAGGAGCTGATGGTGCGCTACAGCATCGACGAGGCGCTGCTCAGGGCCCGTACCCACCGCACCGATCTGCCCGGTGCCTGCCGTATCGGGGTGGACGCGCCGTATGAGCAGGCCAAGGCGATTCTGCTGGACGCCGTGGCGAGGGCGAACCGCTGCCGCGCCGTCTGGAACAGCGCCATCGGCTTCTCCACCGTGGTCGGTTTCGAGCCCGACCTGGACGCGGTCGAGCTGCTCTTCACCTCGCTGCTGGTGCAGGGCACCACGGCGATGACGCGTTCGGAGGCCGCCCAGCGTGCGGGTGGCCGCAAACGCACCAAGACCTTCCGGCAGTCCTTCCTGCTGGCCTACGCGGACCGGCTGGGCAGTCGGCTCGCCGAGACCGCGGCCGCTGCCGAAATGCGGGCCGGGGAGGGCGCGGGGGCGGTTGGGGAAGCCGGGGGAGCTGGCTCGGCCGAGCCGCTGTTCCCGGTGCTCGCGGCCCGTGAGGTGGCGGTCGCGGCGCATGCCGAGCGGCTCTTCCCGACGACCGTCAGTACGCGGGTGCGCGGTGCGACCGACGCCGACGGCTGGCACCAGGGCAGGACGGCCGCCGATGACGCACGTATGCCGTGGTCGCGGAATCGGTCGCCGTCATCACCCCAGGGCCGACTGCCCGGTTGACCGCTCGCCCCTGACGGGCTACTGCGGAACCGCGGACGCCACGGCCGTCGGCAGCCCCTTCGGCAGGTCCGTGGGAATACTCGTGGGAAGGCCTGAGGGGAGCCCGCTGGCGTCCGTCTTGGTGAGTGAGTCCTTGGTGCCGCTCTCCCATGAGACCACCACGGTCCCGGCGTCATGGGACTCGACCGTGCCCGTCGTGCGCTTGGTGTCGCCGTCCCCGCACTTGAGGGTCAGCGTGGGCTTCTCCGCGCCGCTCTTGGCAACTCCGGTACAGACGCGCGGACCGGCGATCAGTGAGACCTTGTCGTCCTGGAACGAGAGGGCGACCATCTCGCTGCCCATGGCGGACCATGTGCCCTGGAGCCCCGTGAGGTCGGCGGCGGGTGACGACTCACCCGAGCCGCCGCCTGTGGCGGCGCTCGGGGCCGCGGAGGTGGCCTTGCCGCCCTTGTCCGCGGCGTCGCCGCTGCCGCAGCCGGTCAGCATGAGGGCGGCGGCGAGGCCGGTGGCGGCAATTCCCTGACGTACGGGCTTGTTCACGATCGCGTCCCCCTCGTTGTGTGCAAGACCACAGCAAGCTACCAGTCGGCCGGATCGGGTGGTTCTGCGTCGTTCGTGGCACTCGCGTACCCGGGATGCGCCGATGGATTCGGGCGGGCGTCCGGAATGCGGACAACCGTTCGGCGCACCAGTGCCGGGTTGCGACTCCGCTCGACCCGGTACGGCACCGGCTCGTATCCGAGTGAGTAAAGTCGGGCCTTCGTACGTATGAGGACCGATGGAAGGTTCGTGCATCCGTCCGGCATCCGTACGGCGTCAGCCCGACGGCGCGTCGTGGACAGTGGGCGTCCACCGCCAGGGAGCCACCCGGCGCCCCTCCGGCACGGCTGTTCGCAGGGCGGGCAAAGCGGAAGCACAGGTCCTCGAACGGGAGCGGATGTTCCGACTCCGCCGGATGTGTCCCGATCGGTGAGCTACCAGGGGCGGTGCGAATGCCCGGAACCTGGATCCGAAAGGGCGGGACGCGCGTCTTTCAGCCAGCGGGTTCACCTGAGCGCCCCGCACTGCGATCCGGTCGCGGGTCCTCCGTTTCGGGGGAGCGCGTAATGGGGGCATGCCCCGTGCACGTGCATCTGCTCATGCATCTGCATATGAACACAGCTATGATCCAGGACAGTTGACATCTGCACCTTTGCAACTCGGGAGCGTCCTGTGCAGCACGTGTACAACGGCATGGCGGCGACAGAGATTCACGGGGTCGTCTGGCAGAAGAGCCGTCACAGCAACTCGCAGGGCGCGTGCGTGGAGTTCGCGAAACTCCCGGGCGGCGATGTGGCGATGCGCAACTCACGCTTCCCGGACGGGCCGGCACTCGTCTACACCCCGGCCGAGATCGAGGCGCTGCTGCTGGGTGTGAAGGACGGAGAGTTCGACCACCTGGTAGGAGGCCGGAATGCGGGCCGGTGCGCCGGCGGCCTCGACGGTCGATTCGACGAGTACCTGGACACTCAACCCGCGTAGATTCCAGGGCGTCCGAGCCGGGCCCCGCGTCGGGACATCCGGGTGCGGGGGTCAGTCGGTCGTGCGCTCGTTGCCGTCGGCAGGCCTTCCGGGTCCCCCGCAGCCCGTGCCGTCCGTCGCCGGGAGCCTGAACAGCGCCCATACGACCTTCCCGGTCACCGGACCAGCCAGCGGCTGCCAGCCCCAGCTGTCGCTGAAGGAATCCACGAGGAAGAGTCCCCGGCCGCATTCGGCCGAGTCCTCCGCCTCGGACGCCACCGGACTCTCCTGGCTGGGGTCGCGTACCGCGCACACCAACCGCCCTGTCCAACGCATCAGATGCAGCCGCACCGGCTGCTCCTGGCCTCGTGGAGCGTCCACGGGCAGGGCATGCCGCAGGGCGTTGGTGACGAGTTCGGAGACCACCAGGGCGACATCGTCGAAGCGCTCGCTGAGGCCCCATGCGGCGAGCGTCCTGCTTGTGAACGTCCGTGCGCCACGCACCGCTTCATAGCGGGGCGGCAGAGTGCAGGAGGCCGAACTGGAGGCGTCTGAGGCGTCGATCGGTGGAGGGCCCTGCCGTAACGGCTCGAGCATGGTCGATCCATTCGTCCCCATGCGAGGCACTCCCGGGAATCGCGGCTGTGGCGCTACAACACGAACGAACACGAACGAACACGAACGAGTACGCAGGTGCGCGAGCTCCATGGTTCCCAATGCGGTAGGCAGATGCAAGGGCAGATGCACGTGCACGCGCCCGTCCTGTCCTGCCCCGTGCCGGTTCACTCCGCTTTCTTCTTGTGGGCTTCCGCGCGCCGTTCCCCAAAGGCTTCCCATTTCCGTAATCGATCGAGTACGGGGTGGAGCGTTTGATGGCAGAATCCGGGACTCGGGGCGCGGGGGGCTCCGCGACACAGCAGCGTTGGGAGGGTTGGTAGACGTGACGCCAGGGGAGTCCTGGGGGTACCCCCAGTCCGAAGGCTCCGGGGGTGGGTCGGTCGTGCGCCGCATCCTGCTGGGCTCACAGTTGAGACGGCTCAGGGAGTCGCGCGGCATCACGCGCGAGGCGGCCGGCTACTCCATCCGCGCATCCGAATCCAAGATCAGCCGTATGGAGTTGGGACGGGTGAGCTTCAAGGCCAGGGATGTCGAGGATCTCCTCACTCTCTACGGAGTCACTGACGACACCGAGCGCGATTCGCTGCTCGCCCTCGCCCGTGAAGCCAACGTGGCCGGCTGGTGGCACAGTTACGGTTCGGTGCTGCCCGGCTGGTTCCAGACGTACATCGGTCTTGAGGGAGCGGCATCCCTGATCCGTATCTACGAAGTCCAGTTCGTGCACGGACTTCTGCAGACCGAGGCCTACGCGCACGCGGTCGTCTCGCGCGGTATGCCGGACGCGCCCGTCGTCGAGATCGACAAGCGGGTGGCGCTGCGTCTTGAGCGTCAGAAGATCCTGGTCTCCGAGCGCGCCCCTGGCCTGCACGTCGTGCTGGACGAAGCGGCCCTGCGGCGCCCCTATGGCGATCGGGGCGTGATGCGGGGGCAGTTGAGGCATCTGATCGAGGTGTCTGAGCAGTCGAACGTCACCGTCCAGGTGATGCCGTTCAGCTTTGGCGGCCACGCGGGAGAGTCCGGGACGTTCACCATGCTGCGTTTCCCCGAGTCCGATCTCTCGGACCTCGTCTATCTGGAGCAGCTGACAAGCGCGCTGTATCTGGACAAGCGGGAGGAAGTCGCCCAGTACGAGCGGGTGATGGGTCGGTTGCACGAGGAGTCGCCGGGGCCCGACGAGAGTCGTGACCTGCTGCGCGGACTACTTCAACTCATTTAAAACGACAGTACGATGAAAGGCCGACAGGCCGAAAGTTCTGATCTGCCGACGCCCACAGCGCCCATAGAAGTAAGGGATCGCATGTCCTTCTTCACCGACCTGGCCCACCAGTACATCGACGGCGAGTGGCGGACCGGCAGCGGCTCGTGGGACATCATCGACTTCAATCCGTACAACGGGGAGAAGCTCGCGGCGATCACCGTGGCCACCGTCGCCGAGGTCGACCAGGCCTACCGGGCGGCCGAGCGCGCCCAGCGGCCCTGGGCCGAGACCAACCCCTACACCCGCCGACTGGTATTCGAGCGGGCCCTGCGCATCGTCGAGGAGCGCTCGGACCGGATAGCCGACGCGATCGCCGAGGAACTCGGCGGTACCAGGCTCAAAGCGGCGTTCGAGATCCACCTCGCCAAGGAGTACCTGCGCGAGGCGATCCGGCTCGCGGTGCGCCCTGAGGGCCGGGTGCTCCCGTCCCAGACCGACGGCAAGGAGAACCGCGTCTACCGGCTGCCCGTCGGCGTCGTCGGGGTGATCACCCCGTACAACTTCCCGTTCCTGGTGACCCTCAAGTCGGTCGCACCCGCACTCGCGCTCGGCAACGCGGTGGTCATCAAGCCCAACCAGCACACCCCGGTGGTCGGCGGCGGCCTGATCGCCAGGATCTTCGAGGACGCGGGGCTGCCGCGGGGACTGCTCAACGTCCTGGTCACGGACATCGCCGAGGTAGGCGACGCGCTGATAGAGCACCCCGTGCCGAAGGTGATCTCGTTCGCGGGATCCGATCGGGTGGGCCGCCATGTCGGAGCGGTAGCGGGCCGCAACTTCAAGCGCTGTGTCCTGGAGCTGAGCGGCAACAGCGCGCTGGTCGTCCTAGACGACGCCGATCTGGACCACGCCGTGGACGCGGCCGTCTTCAGCCGCTTCCTCTACCAGGGCCAGGTGTGCACGGCCGCCAACCGCATTCTCGTCGACCGTTCGGTGGAGGCCGCGTTCACCGAGAAGTTCGTCGCGAAGGTGGCGGCGCTGCGCACCGGCGACCCCAGAGACCCGGAGACCCAGATCGGACCGGTCATCGACAGCCTCCAGGCCGAGTCCCTGGCCGGTCTGGTGGACCAGGCGGTGGCGGACGGCGCCACGGCGCTGGTGCGGGGACGGGTGCGAGGCACGCTGGTGGAGCCGACCGTGCTCGCGGGCCTGCCCGAGCAGTCACCGCTGCTGCGCCAGGAGATCTTCGGACCGGTGGCGCTGCTGGCGCCGTTCCACGGTGAGGAGGAAGCCGTACGGATGGTGAACGACAGCCCGTACGGCCTGAGCGGAGCGGTGCACACGCGTGATGTGGGTCGGGGTGTGCGCTTCGCCCATCGGATCGAGACCGGGATGTTCCACGTCAACGACTCCACGGTCCAGGACGAGCCCCTGGTCGCCTTCGGCGGCGAGAAGCTGTCCGGGCTCGGACGGCTCGGCGGCGATGCCACGGTGGAGGCGTTCACCACTCAGAAGTGGATCTCCGTGCAGCACGGCCGTACGAGGTTTCCCCTCTGAGGACCAATACGCGTGTCCCCTGCACGTCGAGGACAGAAGCTGACCGCAAGGGTCCGTAGCTTGGTGGGTGTCAGGCAGAGCAAGGCACAGGCACCACCGAGAGGCGCACACCATGGTCACTCATGTACCCGCGGAGACACACGGCGACGAGCGCGGCGCGCTCCTGAACTTCGTCGAGGCACAGCGCGGAGCGGTCCGCCGGTCCGTCATCGGCCTGACCGAGGAGCAGGCGGCAGGCAGGCCGAGTGCCAGCGAGCTGTCCCTGTCCGGGCTGCTGAAGCATGTCGCCGAGTGCGAGCTGAGCTGGCTGCGGATGGCACAGGAGCAGCCCAACGAGCGTCAGCGCGACGAGAAGACCTGGGCCGACGGCTTCCGGCTCACCGAGGGCGAATCGATTCCCGAGATGCTGGCCTTCTGGGACATGGTGGCCAAGGAGACGGAGGAGTTCATCCGCTCCGTGCCCAGCCTGGACGACACCTTCCCGCTGCCGCCGGCGCCGTGGTTCCCGAAGGACGGCCGGGTCTCGATGCGCTGGATGATGCTGCACCTCATCGAGGAGATCGCCCGGCACGCGGGCCACGCGGACATCGTGCGGGAGTCGCTGGACGGCAGGAGTTCCTTCGAGCTGGTGGCGGCGGAGCGCGGCGGGAGCTGGGGGTAGCCGCGCCGCTCGACGTGTGGGAGGCGCGCCTCTGCCACACGCTGTAGGCATGAGCAACGATGCGCATGAGGCGTTCCGCCCCACTCCCGTCGTCGTCCTCCCCGTGGCCGCAGGCGATCCGCCGTTCCGGATCGTGGAGATCCACGGGGAGGTCGCGGGGAGCGCCCACGACATGCTGGATGTCATCAGGCTGGCCCATGGCGCCGGGCTGGCCCGTATCGACCTCGACGATCCCGCGGACGTGCGGTGGGTCGGGGGCGGCAAGTACAAATGGGTCCCCTGAGGCAGGCGCTCCGTGCGAGGGCACCCTGAAGGTGTGCGCCCGGACCGCTCTACCCTGGTCGAAGTCGAGTGGGTGGGCAGGAAGGGTGCGGGTGCTGATGTCGGCGATCCGGCTGCTGGTGCTCGGGGCCGTGCGGCAGCACGGGCGGGCGCACGGCTATCAGGTCCGCAACGACCTGGAGTACTGGGGCGCTCACGAATGGTCCAACGCCAAACCAGGGTCCATCTACCACGCGCTCAAGCAGATGGCGAAGCAGGGCCTGCTGCTCGTCCATGAGATCGCGCCGTCCACGGCGGGCGGTCCGCCGCGCACCGAGTACGAGATCACGGAGCCGGGCACGGTCGAGTACTTCGCACTGCTGCGTGAGGCGCTGACGGCCCACGACCAGAAGCCGGACATGCTCGCCGCGGCGCTGGGCTTCATCGTGGACCTGGAGCGGCGCGAAGCGGTCGCGCTGCTCAGGGAGCGGGTACGCGGTATCGAGGAGTGGCGTGCTTCGGTGACCGGTTACTACCTGCCCCCCGAGGGCCCCGGCGGACTCGGGCACATCGGCGAGATCATGAACATGTGGCTCCATTCCGCTGATGCCGGTGCCCGCTGGACGCGCGGTCTGATCGAGCGGATCGAGGGCGGGGCGTACTGCTTCGCCGGAGAGGGCGAGCCCTTTGTTGGCGTGCTCGCGGAGGGGCAGCGGAACCCGTACGCGACAGGAACCCCGCACGCGGGCGACCACTCTTGATCCCAGCCCCGTACGCGGGCGACCACAGTCGGCCGCCGCCCCGCTCCGTGTGGGGCCGCTTCAGTGGTGGAAGCCGGTGGCAGCCGCCTTGTCCTTGCTCAGCGGTGCGCTCTGCTTCCGCAGCCCGGGCAGGATCCGCCCCAGGTCCTCCATCAGCAGAGCCGCCAGGTCCGCCGAGAAGCCGTTGCGGCAGACGAACCGCAGCACCGACAGATCCTCCCGGTTGGGCGGGAAGGTGTACGCGGGCACCAGCCAGCCGTGCTCGCGCAGCCGCCGCGCCACGTCGAACACGTCGTAGTTGGTGATGCCCGGCGCTGTGGCGACCGCGAACACCGGAAGCTGGTCTCCTTGGGTCAGCAGCCGGAAGTCACCGAGTGCCTCGATCTTGCGCGCGAGGGACTGCGCGACGTCCCGGGTGGTCTGCTGCACGGCCCGGAAGCCCTCTCGGCCCAGCCGCAGAAAGGTGTAGTACTGCGCCACCACCTGCGCCCCCGGCCGGGAGAAGTTCAATGCGAACGTCGGCATGTCGCCGCCCAGATAGTTGACCCGGAACACCAGTTCCTCCGGCAGGTCGTCAGGCGAGCGCCACAGTGCCCAGCCCACCCCGGGGTACACCAGCCCGTACTTGTGCCCGGACGTGTTGATGGACGCCACTCTCGGCAGCCGGAAGTCCCAGACCAGGTCCGGGTCCACGAAGGGAGCGAACATCGCCCCTGACGCCCCGTCGACGTGTACGGGGATGTCCAGACCCGTGCGCTCCTTCAGCGCGTCCAGTGCCTCGCAGACCTCCGCCACCGGCTCGTACGAGCCGTCGAAGGTGGAGCCGAGCACGGCGACGACACCGATGGTGTTCTCGTCGCACAGCTCGGCCGCGGCCTGCGGGTCGAGATGGAAGCGTTCGCCCTCCATCGGCACCAGCCGTGGCTCCACCTCCCAGAAATTGCAGAACTTGTCCCAGCAGACCTGCACATTGACGCCCATGACGAGATTGGGCTTGGCGCCGGGTCCCGGATAGCCGTCGGCGTTGCGCTTGGCCCACCGGCGCTTGAGGGCCATTCCGGCCAGCATGCAGGCCTCGCTCGAACCGGTGGTCGAACAACCGACCGTGGTCGAGGGATCGGGTGCGTGCCAGAGGTCGGCGAGCATCGCCACACAGCGCCGCTCGAGTTCGGCGGTCCGCGGGTACTCATCCTTGTCGATCATGTTCTTGTCGCGGCACTCCGACATGAGCTTCCCGGCCTCGGGCTCCATCCAGGTGGTGACGAAGGTGGCGAGGTTCAACCGGGAGTTGCCGTCCAGCATCAGCTCGTCGTGGACCAGTTGGTAGGCCGTCGTCGGCGGCATCGGGCCGTCCGGGAGTGAGTGCTTCGGCGGGGCCAGGGTCATCGACCCGGTCGGGTCGGCTTCCCCGTAGAAGGGGTTGAGCGAGAGCCTGCGTCGCTCCTCGCTCTCCTCGCGGCCCGTGCCGCCTTGGTGCAGTGGTGCCATGTCCATCGCCTTTCCGATGTCGACAGTCGATGTTCAACGCAGTGAGGAGCCGTGCTGGTCCAGTTGCATCTGAGGGCGCCCTGTCACCAGCAGCCAGGCGGGCAGCACGGCGACGCACAGCAGCGGGAACACATGGGGGTCGGCGGCGAGGAGGGCCGCGGTGAACAGGCTCAGCCAGCCCTGACGGGTGACGGCCAGCAGGATGCCCAGCACCGAGCAGACCACCCCGAGCGTCGGATGCACCGCAGGCACGAGTGCGCTGACGCCCAGACCGAGCGCGACCCCGATGAACACCGAGGGGAAGATCCGTCCGCCGCGGAAGCCGCAGGAGGCGGCGACGGTGAGCGCAGCCAGTTTGACGAACGTCATCACCGCGAACTGCCCGGCCGTCCAGCCGGACGGGTCGGAGGCCAGCACCTTCATCTCGGACAGGCCCTTGAAGAGCGTCAGGCTGCCGCCCAGCGTCCCCAGCAGTCCGAGCACCAGGCCGCCGGCGGCGACCATGGGCACCGGGTGCCGGAGCCGGCGGAAGGCCGCGTGGACGTGCGGGAACGCGTAGACCGCCGCCAGACCGACCACCGCGCCCAGACAGGACACCAGCAGCGCGGCCGGGATGTCGTGCCACCTCGTGCCCGCCAGCTTGGGCAGGTCGAGGTCGAAGGTGGGGTGGGCGATCAGCACGGTGGTCATGGCACCGGCGCCCCCGGCGATCAGCGGGGCGAACAGCTTGTCCCACAGCGCGCCGGGACCCGGCCGGGCCGCCAGGCTCTCGGTGAGGATCAGCGCGGCGGCGACGGGGGTACCGAACAGCGCACCGACGGTCCCGGCGGCGGCGAGCGCCGCCCATGTGTCGGCCGGAGTGCCTCGCATCGCCATGCCGCCGAGCCAGGCGGCCAGCGCGATGTTCGCCATCGTGATCGGGTTCTCGGGGCCGAGGCTGACTCCGCCGGCCAGTCCGAGCACGGCGGTGAGCAGCAGGCTGGGCACCACCAGAGGCGGCATGGGCGGATCGACGAGCCCCACCGTTGCCGGATCCGGGCCGGCGTGGCCCGGCACCTTCCACACGACGAGCCCGACCGCCAGTCCGGTGGCCGTGAGCACGACGATCATCCAGAGCGGCGAGTAGGACCCCACGCCGAGCGCGCCCGGCACCACCGTCCACAGGAGCTTCTTCAGCTCCTCCGAGACCTTCGTCAGCCCGAGCAGCAGCAGGCTCGAACCGACGCCGACGACCAGTGCGGGGATGATCAACGGCAGCAGCACACGGGCCGGGGTGGCCGGCACGGCCTGATCGGGCGTGGTCACGGGCTCACGATATCGGCGATATCGGCTTAAAACGGACTAACGCACTCAAGGTGGTGGCTTGCACCTGACGTGGCGTGAGGGGCCAGGCTTGGGCGTGTACCAGTTCGAGAGCGGGAAGCAGGACGCGATGAGCTATTCCGTGGGCAGGGTCGCCGGCCTCGCCGGGGTGACCGTAAGGACACTGCACCACTACGACGAGATCGGGCTGCTCTCACCGAGCGGTCGAAGCCACGCCGGTCACCGGCGCTACGACGACTCCGATCTCGACAGGCTCCAGCGGATCCTCTTCTACCGGGAGCTCGGCTTCCCGCTCGACCAGGTCGCGGCCCTGCTCGACGATCCGGATGTGGACCCGCAGGAGCATCTGCGGCGCCAGCACGAGCTGCTGACCACTCGGATCACCGAGCTCCAGAAGATGGCCGAGGCCGTCGAGCACGCCATGGAGGCGAGGAAGATGGGCATCACGCTCACACCGGAGGAGCGGTTCGAGGTCTTCGGCGACCAGGACCCCGAGCAGTACGCGGAGGAGGTGGAAGAGCGCTGGGGCGGCACCCCTGAGTACGCCGAGTCCCAGCGGCGGGCCGCCCGTTACGGCAAGGACGACTGGCAGCGGATGCAGGACGAGTCCGCGGACTGGGGCATGCGCTATGCCGCTCTCATGACGGACGGTGAGCCCGCGGACGGCGAACCCGCGATGGACCTCGCGGAGGAGCACCGCGGCCACATCACGACATGGTTCTACGAGTGCACATACGAGATCCACCGGTGCCTCGGGGACATGTACGTGGCGGATGCGCGTTTCACCGCGGTCTACGACGCGATCAGGCCGGGGCTGGCGGAGCACTTGCGGGACGCCATCCACGCGAACGCGGCGCGCGCGGCGTCCTGAATCCCCGGGGGTGAGAACGCCCCGGCGCCGGTGGCCCGGAGCTCGGGCGGTGGGCGCCGGGGTCGTTCACCCGTCGGTAGACCCGGGCCTGCCCCTCAAGACTGAGGAGCGATCACCACGGCCGTGCCGTAGGCGCACACCTCCGTGCCGACGTCGGCCGCTTCCGTGACGTCGAAACGGAACATCAGCACCGCGTTGGCCCCGCGCGCCCGCGCCTGCTCCACGAGGCGTTCCATCGCCTGGTTGCGCGTCTGCACGAGGGTCTTCGTGAGGCCCTTCAGCTCGCCGCCGATCATCGACTTGAGGCCCGCGCCGATCTGGCTGCCCAGATGCCGGGAGCGCACGGTCAGCCCGAAGACCTCGCCGATCACCTGCTGGACGGTGTGACCGGGGACGTCGTTCGTTGTGACAACCAGCACATCCGTGTGCGCGGTCTGCCCGCCGCCGTAATCATCGATGCCCATGGGGCACAGCTTCGCTGCCGCCCGCCCGTTCCGCATCCGCAGTGGGCCGCCGGAACCAGGCGTCACCCGGATGCGTTGGTAGCTTTGACTCAGCCGACCGGCGAGCCGGCTGAGGTGCCGCGTGCCGCCGAACCGCCTATCCACATCACAGGAGCCCGGACCTCGTGAACACTCTTGCGCTCGGACCGAGCTGGCTGGACCCCGATTATCTGATCACCACATTCGGTCTGATCGGCGTACTCGTCATCGTCTTTGCCGAGTCCGGCCTGCTCATCGGGTTCTTCCTGCCGGGCGACTCCCTGCTGTTCACCACGGGCCTGCTGGTCACCACCGGCAAGATCGACATGCCGCTGGGGGTGGTGTGCACCCTGATCGTGTTCGCCGCGATCATCGGAGACCAGGTCGGCTACCTGTTCGGACGCAAGGTCGGACCGGCCCTGTTCAAGCGTCCGGACTCCCGGCTGTTCAAGCAGGAGAACGTCGAGAAGGCGCACGACTTCTTCGAGAAGTACGGCCCGAAGTCGCTGGTCCTGGCCCGGTTCGTGCCCATCGTGCGGACGTTCACGCCGATCATCGCCGGTGTGAGCCGGATGAACTACCGCTCGTTCATCACGTTCAACATCGTCGGCGGTGTCCTCTGGGGTGCCGGTGTGACGCTGCTCGGTGCCGCGCTCGGCAAGGTCGACTTCGTTCACGAGCACATCGAGATGATCCTCATCGCGATCGTGCTGATCTCGGTGCTGCCGATCGCCGTCGAGATCCTGCGGGCCCGCTCCCAGGGCAGGAAGCAGGCCGCCGCGGCCTCCCCGACGGCGGGACTGGCGGGCGGTTCGGACGACCAGCCCACGCAGCGGGGTCGGCACGCCAAGCGCTGAGACCGCGGCCGGACAGAACCCAGGGGCCTGGGGCGTGTTGCGAAAGTAGCTCCGTCCAGCCCGCAGGGCGGGTCAGGAGGGACTTTCGCAACACGCCCTAGAAGCCGCGCGTCCGCTTGGCCGCGCGGCGGCGTCCCGCCGCTGCCGGGCTGCGCAGGAACAGCCGGGCGACCTCGCCACCGAGGTTCACCCCGATCGCGATCGCCAGGGCCAGCGCCGCCGCCCGGGCCAGTGAGACGAAGCCGGCGTCCATGTTGCTCTGCGCGATGTGCAGCACCCCGAAGTACGTGGCGCTACCGGGCAGCAGCGGACCGATCGCCGCCGTCACATACGGCAGCGACGACGTGTGCTGGAGCCGTGCGAGCAACTGCCCGAACAGGCCCACCAGACCCGCCGCCACCGCCGTCGCCATCACCGAAGAGCCCCCGGCCGTCAGCGCGATCGCCGCGTAGACCACCCACGCCACCCCGCCGTTGAGTGCCGCGATCAGCACCGTCGACCGGTCCTGCTGGAGCAGCACGGCGAAGGTCAGGCACAGCATCATCGACGCCAGGATCTGCACCACCGGCCGCTCGACCGTGCTCAGTGCCCCCTCCGGGTTGAGGTTCGCCTCGAACTGCACACCCACATACAGCATCGTGAGCACCCCGATGACGATCGCCACGAAGAAGTACGCGACCTCCAGCAGCCGGGCCGACGCGGTGATGTAGAAGCCGGTCAGCCCGTCCTGCACCGCCGCCACCAGGGCCCGCCCCGGGATCAGCGCGAACAGTCCACCGGTGATCACCGCGGACGGCTGGAGCCCGGCGTGCAGCGCGCTGAGCGCCACACCGATCGCCGCGGGCGGCATCGCCGCCACCGCGAACTGGTAGAACTCCGGCAGCCCGCGTCCCGCGCACAGCCATGCCAGCCGGTCGCCGAGCATCGCGCCTGCCGCCGCCGCCAGGAACACCAGCACACCACCGCCGACCAGCAGGGACGCGGACCCGGCCAGCACTCCGGCGGCGGTGGTCAGCAGCCAGCCGGGGTAGGGGTGGCGGTTGCGTCGGATCTCCGCCAGCCGCCGGTAGGCCTCGTCCAGCCTGATCTCGCTGTCCTCGGCGTTGATGTCCGCGACCAGCTGGTAGACCGCGGTCAGCCGGGTGTAATCCGGGACCCGTCGGCGTACCGTGCGGTTCGCCGTCACCGGATCGTCCACCAGCGAGGGCAGATACGTGAGCGAAAGCAGCGTGAAGGTGACGGTGGGTTCGCAGTGGTCGAGACCGTACGAGCTGGTGATGGCGAGCATCGCCGCCTCGACGTCCTCCGCGCCCTCGCCTCCGGCGAGCAGCAGCTCGCCGATACGCAAGGTCAGGTCGAGTACGCGCGGCACGGCGGGGCCCGAGTCGTCGTGCCGCTGCACCGACTCCGGGGCCGGGCGCTCGCTCACCGGGAGCCGGATCATCGTCCGCATACGGTCCTGCCACGGCGCGTCCTTGGACAGCTGCACCGCGGGGGTTCCGTAGGCGGGAGTGAAGACCGGGGGCGCGTCGCTCGCCCGGTACGTCGACGGAAGGGTGAAGGCCGAGCCCTCGGGGGCGGCCGGGGGCTCGGGTGCCATGCCCTCGGGGATGGCGAACTCGGAGGACGGATGGTCCTCTTCGGGAGGACCGAGCGGCGTGTCCACGCCCTTGGGCGGGGCGAACGCGCTACGCGCCTCGTCCGACTGCGGCTTGCGGTCCTCCGCAGTACCTCCCGGCTCCGCCACCACCGCTCCCGGTCTCCTCTCGCTCAGGCTGCGGTCAGTACGTCAGTACACCAGTGGGCCAGTATGCGACGGGCGGTGCACCCCCGTGGGAGTGCACCGCCCGTTGAGGCTGTCGGCGGACGCGTCAGTGCGCGCCGCCCTGCGCCTCAAGGCGCTTGAAGGAGGCCTCGATCTCCGCCTCGGCCTCGGCGCGGCCGACCCAGTTCGCGCCTTCGACGCTCTTGCCCGGCTCCAGGTCCTTGTAGACCTCGAAGAAGTGCTGGATCTCCAGGCGGTCGAACTCGGAGACGTGGTGGATGTCCCGCAGGTGCTCCACGCGCGGGTCGGAAGCGGGCACACACAGCAGCTTGTCGTCGCCGCCTGCCTCGTCCGTCATCCGGAACATACCGATGGCGCGGCACTTGATCAGACAGCCGGGGAAGGTCGGCTCGTCCAGGATGACCAGGGCGTCCAGCGGGTCGCCGTCCTCGCCGAGGGTGTTCTCGACGAAGCCGTAGTCGGCGGGGTAGCTGGTCGAGGTGAAGAGGCGGCGGTCCAGACGGATCCGGCCGGTCTCGTGGTCCACCTCGTACTTGTTCCGCGACCCCTTCGGGATCTCGATGGTGACGTCGAACTCCACGGGTGGCACTCCTCCATGATCAACATATGTATGTCGGTGATACTGCGACAGCCCGTGAGACCGGACGGCCCTGGCTCAGGCCGGAAGGGTCCGGTGCTGGACGGGGTGCCATGCTCGCGGCAAGACGCAGTGATTAAGTGTCCCCTACGCAGGTGTGTGATCGCGAAAGGGGCTGGTCCAAGGTGCCTGACCGCAGAACATGGCAGCTCGGGGCAAGTTCGGCGATCAAGCAGATCAAGCAGATCAAGCAGATCAGCCAAGTTTTGTGGACCGGACGAAGGACCGGGCAGCCGTGGCGGCTCGCGACGGGCGCGACCGTGGCCGGCCTCGCCGTCGCGGCCGTCGCGGTCTCCGCGGCGGGCCCCTGGGACTTCGGTCAGCGTACGGCCGAGCGGGACCGCGCGGTGGCGCTGGGCCGGACAGGTGGCGTACATCACCGGGCTGCGGCGCCTGATGAGCCAGGTGAGCCGGCGCCCGCGCCAAGTGCGCCCGGTGTGCTGTCCGCGCCGCGCGCCCCTGTCGCCGCCTCCGGCGCCATCGCCCCCGTACTCGAACCCCTGATGGGCGACCCCGGGCTCGGCCCGGTCCTCACCGCGTCCGTCGTGGACCTCACCACCGGCAAGCAGGTCTACGGGAAGAACGCGGGCAGCCCCATGGCCCCCGCCTCCACGATCAAGATCGCCACGGCGGTGGCCGCGCTCTCCGCGACCGGCCCCACCCACCGCATCCCGACCACCGTGGTCGCCGCCCCGGACCACCGGACCGTCACCCTGGTCGGCGGCGGCGACCCCACCCTCGACCAGGTCAGGCTCGGCGCGCTGGCCGACGGCACCGCGCGCGCCCTGCGCGAGCACGGGGTCAGCACGGTACGGGTGACCTACGAGACCTCCCTCTACCGGGGCCCGGTCCTGCATCCCATCGGGGCCAACGACAACATCGCGCCCGTCACCCCGCTGATGCTGGACGAGGGCCGGCTCGACGGCTCCACCAGGGGGCCGGCGGACCGCGCGGAAGACCCGGCGCAGGATGCGGCGGCCGCGTTCGTCTCGCTGCTCGGCAAGCGCGGAATCAACACCGAGACGGGCCCCGACCAGGGCAAGCGCCCGGCCAAGGCCGTCACGGTCGCCAGGACGCTCTCGCTGCCCATGTCCGCGCTGGTCGAGCGGATGCTGACCAACAGCGACAACGACATCGCGGAAGCGCTGGCCCGACAGACCGCCATCGCCGACGGCCGCCCGGCCAGCTTCGCGGGCGGACAGGCCGCCGTCACCGCCCGGCTCAAGCGGCTGAAGCTCCCCGTCGCCAACGTGCGGCTCGCCGACGGGAGTGGCCTGAACCGTGCCGACCGGGTCTCCGCCGCCCTGCTCACCGGACTGCTGGCCCGCGCCGCCGACCCCGCGCACCCCGAGCTGCGCTCCGTCCTCACCGGGCTGCCGGTCGCGGGCTTCACGGGCACCCTCACCGAGCGCTCCCAGGCCCGCACCGCCGGCCTGGTACGCGCCAAGACCGGCAGCCTCACGGGCGTCGACACCCTGGCGGGCACGGCTGTGTCCGCCGACGGGCGGCTGCTGGCCTTCGCCTTCATGGCCGGGGAGACGCCGTTCTACGGAGCCGGCCGTCCGGCCCTGGACCGGATGGCGTCCGCGCTGATCCCGTGAGCGGCCTGGGCGGTGAGACGGCCCGGGCGGTGACACGGCTCGGGCAGCGACCCGCGAGTGACGCGGGTGTCGTCCACGGGTGGCCGCGGGCCGTTCCGGCGGACCCCCGGCCACCCCGGGCACCATCCCCGAAGGGCCTGGGCACCCTCGCACGTCCGCCCGCTCAGGTGTGCGTGACCTGCTGGCAGCAGGCCGCCGACCACGTACGGTTGACGCATGACGAGCATCGGTGGTGCCGCTTCCCCTGGGATGGTCGACTGGAACCTCGCGGTCGCGACCGCGACCCGGCTCGTACGGCCGGGCCCCGACGTCAGCCGCGACGAGGCGCGCGCCGTCGTCGCCGAGCTGCGCCGGCACGCGAAGGCGTCCGAGGAGCACGTCCGTGCGTTCACCCGGATGATCCCCGACGGCCACGCGCCCGAGGACACCCCGGTCCTGGTCGTGGACCGGCCCGGCTGGGTGAAGGCGAACGTCGCGGGATTCCGTCAGCTGCTGGCACCTCTGCTGGACAAGCTCCAGGAGCGCAGGTCGGCCACCCCGGGCGGTGCCGTCTTCGGCGCGCTCGGCGGCAAGGTCACCGGTGTCGAGCTGGGCATGCTGCTGTCGTTCCTGGCCTCCCGGGTTCTCGGCCAGTACGAGACCTTCGCCCCGGTCAGCCGTGAGCTGCCCGGAGCACCCGGCAGCAACGGCAGGCTGCTGCTGGTCGCGCCGAACATCGTGCACGTCGAGCGCGAGATGGACGTCGCCCCGCACGACTTCAGGCTCTGGGTCTGCATTCATGAGGAGACCCATCGCACCCAGTTCACCGCCGTGCCCTGGTTGCGCGACCACCTGGAAGGCGAGATCCAGGCTTTCCTCGCCGAGACGGACGTCGACCCCACGGCGGTGCTCGAACGGCTGCGCGAAGCCGCCCAGGCGCTCGCCGGGGGCCGCCCCGAGGGCGAGGAGGACGAGGGCCGCTCCCTCGTGGAGCTCGTGCAGACCCCGCAGCAGCGCGAGATCCTCGGCAGGCTGACCGCCGTGATGTCCCTACTGGAGGGCCATGCCGACTTCGTGATGGACGGGGTCGGACCGCAGGTCGTGCCGTCCGTCGGCGAGATCCGCGAGAAGTTCCAGGCCCGTCGCGCCCGTGGTGCTTCCCGACTCGACGTCGCGCTGCGCAAGCTGCTCGGGCTCGACGCCAAACTGCGCCAGTACCGCGACGGCGAGCGGTTCGTGCGCGCCGTGGTCGGTGAGGTCGGGATGGACGGGTTCAACCGGGTATGGACCTCGCCCAACACCCTGCCCACCAAGGCGGAGATCGCCAAACCGGCGGACTGGGTCGCGAGGGTGCACTGTAAGGCAGACTGAGCCGTAATCACCCATCCGAGGGACCGTGGCCCATGGATAGGCGTGCAATGCTCGGGGAACGGCCCGGTTCTGTCACCATCGACGCACTCTGAGTGACGGACCTCCCGTCCCGACTCCGACCGAGGCACCCCCCAAACTTCACGAAGGGCATCGGACATGGGTCCCCATCCTGCGGTCGCGGCGATACGCCTGGCGGTTCGCCGCGTACTCCACGACGTACTCAACGAACTGAGCGAGCTTCCCCACGAACTCCCGCAAGGCGTTCCGCACGAGCGTCCGCGTGCCACGGTCGGCGGTGGCCGGCCAGGCGCTGCCGCAGGCCCTGCCGCACCACTGGCGACGGCAGAGCCGCCGCTGGTCCTGGTCGCCTGCTCAGGCGGCGCCGATTCCATGGCACTCGCGTCAGCCCTGGCCTTCGAGGCTCGCAAGCTGTCCGTGCGGGCCGGCGGAGTCACCGTGGACCACGGCCTCCAGGCCGGTTCCGGGCTGCGTGCCGCGGAGGTCGCGGCCCGGCTCGCCGAGCTGGGACTCGACCCCGTGGAGACCGTCGCGGTCACGGTCGGCCGCGACGGTGGGCCGGAAGCCGCCGCCAGGGACGCCCGCTACGCCGCCCTGGACGAGGCCGCCGACCGGCTCGGGGCCGCCGCCGTGCTGCTCGGGCACACCCGGGACGACCAGGCTGAGACGGTTCTGCTGGGCCTCGCCCGCGGCTCCGGCATCCGCTCGCTCTCCGGTATGGCCGCTGTGTCCCCGACCGGCCGCTACCGCCGCCCCTTCCTCCAGCTCGACCGGCAGACCGCCCGCAAGGCCTGCCTCGTACAGCAGCTCCCGGTGTGGGACGACCCGATGAACGCCGATCCGGCGTACACCCGTTCCCGGCTGCGCCACGAGGGCCTGCCCGCCCTGGAGAAGGCCCTGGGCAAGGGCGTGGTCGAAGCGCTGGCCCGCACCGCCCAGCTGTCCCGTGACGACGCGGACGCACTGGACGCCTGGGCCGCCGACGTCGACGCCTCCGTGCGGGACGAGGCCGGACTGCTGGACTGCGCGAAGCTCTACGCGCTGCCCCCCGCGGTGCGTCGCCGGGTGCTCAGGAGGGCGCTGGTGGCAGCCGGTTCACCTGCCGGTTCGCTGTTCGCCCGGCATGTCGAGGAGGTCGAACGGTTGATCACCGGCTGGCGCGGCCAGCGGGCCATCAACCTGCCCGGCCGCGTCGAGGCCCGTCGGCAGGGTGGCAGACTGGTCATCCGGCAGGGCTGAGCCGGTCCTGCCGACAGGGCCGGGCGATCGGGACGCCGGGCAGCGACAGAAAGCGACGCGGGTGAACGAGAAGGACATGGGCACCGATCTGAAATCGGTGCTCATCACCAAGGAAGAGATCGACGCGAAGCTGGCCGAGCTGGCCGCGAAGATCGACGCGGAGTACGCGGGCAAGGACCTGCTCCTCGTCGGGGTCCTCAAGGGCGCCGTGATGGTGATGGCGGACCTGGCGCGTGCGCTGTCCACCCCCGCCACGATGGACTGGATGGCGGTGTCCTCGTATGGCGCCGGCACCCAGTCCTCAGGAGTGGTCCGCATCCTCAAGGACCTGGACACCGACATCAAGGGCAAGCACGTCCTGATCGTCGAGGACATCATCGACTCCGGGCTGACCCTGTCCTGGCTGCTGTCCAACCTGGGCTCGCGCGAACCGGCCTCCCTCGAGGTCTGCACGCTGCTGCGCAAGCCCGACGCGGCCAAGGTCGCCATCGACGTGAAGTGGATCGGCTTCGACATCCCGAACGAGTTCGTCGTCGGCTACGGTCTCGACTACGCCGAGAAGTACCGCAACCTGCCGTTCGTGGGCACCCTCGCACCACACGTCTACGGCGGCTGACCGCGGTCGGCGGCGACCGCGGGTCACCGCGGGCGGCACGGGAACCCGTGCCGCCTTCCCGCCGTTGGAGCATGGGAAGGCGGTCACCGCTGACAAAGCTGGGGTACCGTCCGAAGAACAGTCTTTTCAGTTGAGTGTCATAGCAGCTCTCATAGCAGCATTTACCTACGGGCAGGAGGGACGGAGCGGCACCGCTCCGTATGGATGGACGTGAAGCGATACTTCCGTGGGCCGGTCATGTGGATCGTGCTGGCTGTCCTCGCCGTGGTCGTGCTGATGCAGATTGTCGACCAGTCGGGCGGCTACAAGTCGGTGGACACCGCCAAGGTCGTCCAGGCGATCAACAAGAACCAGGTCAAGCAGGCCAAGCTGACCACTGGCGATGAGCAGATCATCAAGATCGAGCTGACCGACGGCCAGAAGATCAACGGCAGCGACAAGGTCCAGGCGAACTACATCGGCGACCAGGGCGTCGAGCTGGCCCAGACCCTCCAGCAGAAGTACGACGCCGGCGAGATCAAGGACGGCTACTCCGTCTCGCCCGAACGGCAGAGCCCGATCCTGTCGGTGCTGTTCTCACTTTTGCCCTTCGTGCTGATCGTGGTCGTCTTCCTGTTCCTGATGAACCAGATGCAGGGCGGCGGCTCCCGGGTGATGAACTTCGGGAAGTCCAAGGCCAAGCTGATCACCAAGGACACCCCCAAGACCACCTTCTCCGACGTGGCCGGTTCCGACGAGGCCGTCGAGGAACTCCAGGAGATCAAGGAGTTCCTCCAGGAACCGGCGAAGTTCCAGGCCGTGGGCGCCAAGATCCCCAAGGGCGTGCTGCTGTACGGTCCGCCCGGCACGGGTAAGACCCTGCTCGCGCGCGCCGTCGCGGGTGAGGCGGGCGTCCCGTTCTACTCGATCTCCGGCTCCGACTTCGTGGAGATGTTCGTCGGTGTCGGTGCCTCCAGGGTGCGCGACCTGTTCGAGCAGGCGAAGGCCAACGCCCCGGCCATTGTCTTCGTGGACGAGATCGACGCCGTCGGCCGGCACCGCGGCGCGGGCCTCGGCGGCGGGCACGACGAGCGCGAGCAGACCCTGAACCAGCTCCTCGTGGAGATGGACGGCTTCGACGTGAAGGGTGGCGTCATCCTGATCGCCGCCACCAACCGGCCGGACATCCTCGACCCGGCGCTGCTGCGCCCGGGCCGCTTCGACCGGCAGATCGCCGTCGACCGCCCCGACATGCAGGGCCGTCTGGAGATCCTGAAGGTCCACCAGAAGGGCAAGCCGGTCGCCCAGGACGTCGACCTCTCGGCCGTCGCCCGCCGTACCCCCGGTTTCACCGGTGCCGATCTGTCGAACGTGCTCAACGAGGCCGCTCTGCTGACGGCCCGCAGCGACAAGAAGCTGATCGACAACCAGATGCTGGACGAGGCGATCGACCGCGTCGTGGCGGGCCCGCAGAAGCGGACCCGGATCATGTCCGACAAGGAGAAGAAGATCACCGCGTACCACGAGGGCGGACACGCCCTGGTCGCGGCGGCTTCCCCCAACTCCGACCCGGTCCACAAGATCACGATCCTGTCCCGCGGCCGGGCGCTCGGCTACACGATGGTGCTGCCGGACGAGGACAAGTACTCGACCACGCGCAACGAGATGCTCGACCAGCTGGCGTACATGCTCGGTGGCCGTGCGGCCGAGGAACTGGTCTTCCACGACCCGACCACGGGCGCGGCGAACGACATCGAGAAGGCCACGACCACGGCTCGCGCCATGGTCACCCAGTACGGGATGACCGAGCGCCTTGGTGCGATCAAGTTCGGCGGTGACAACACCGAGCCGTTCCTGGGCCGCGAGATGGCGCACCAGCGCGACTACTCGGAAGAGGTCGCGGCGCTGGTGGACGAAGAGGTCAAGAAGCTCATCGAGACCGCGCACAACGAGGCCTGGGAGATCCTGGTCGAGAACCGCGATGTGCTCGACAACCTCGTCCTCGCCCTGCTGGAGAAGGAGACCCTCGGCAAGGAGGAGATCGCCGAGATCTTCGCCCCGATCGTGAAGCGCCCGGCCCGCCCGGCGTGGACCGGCTCCGCCCGCCGCACCCCGTCCACCCGCCCGCCGGTGCTCTCCCCGAAGGAGCTGGCCCTGACCAATGGCGCGGCCAACGGCACCGCCGGGACGAGCAGCACGGTGACGGATGTCACCAAGACCGCGGCCGAGCCGGTCGCGGAGGATCGACCGGAGACCTGACCAGGCGGTTTCGCCCCAGAGGTCCGATTTCCGGAATGAACACGGCACTCCCCGGGTTTTAACCTGGGGAGTGCTGCGTTATGCACGTTTTCACGCCGATGGCAGGACAGGAACGAGGCACACATGACCGACCCGGTGACGCTGGACGGCGAGGGCACGATCGGCGAGTTCGACGAGAAGCGCGCCGAGAACGCGGTGCGCGAGCTTCTCATCGCGGTCGGCGAGGACCCGGACCGTGAGGGCCTGCGGGAGACACCGGGGCGGGTGGCGCGCGCCTACAAGGAGATATTCGGCGGGCTCTGGCAGCGGCCGGAGGACGTGCTGACGACGACGTTCGACCTGGGGCACGACGAAATGGTCCTGGTGAAGGACATCGAGATCACCAGTTGCTGCGAGCACCATCTGGTCCCCTTCCGGGGTGTGGCGCACGTCGGCTACATCCCGTCCACCAGCGGCAAGATCACCGGGCTTTCCAAGCTGGCCAGGCTCGTGGACGTGTACGCCCGTCGCCCGCAGGTGCAGGAGCGGCTGACGACGCAGATCGCGGACTCCCTGATGAAGATCCTTGAGCCGCGCGGTGTGATCGTCGTGATCGAGTGCGAGCACATGTGCATGTCGATGCGAGGGATCCGCAAGCCCGGTGCCAAGACGATCACTTCGGCGGTCCGGGGGCAGCTGCGGGACGTGGCGACACGCAATGAGGCGATGAGCCTGATCATGGCGGACTGACGCGCCCCGTGCCGGCCGCCTGTCCGGCGGTTTCGGCGGCCGGGGTCCGGGCCCGCGGCGCCTGTCGCGCCCCACCGGGTCCGGTCCGGCCTTTTTCAACCGGTCGGTACGCGGCCCGCGCCGTTGTGCGCGTTGTCGCCGTCTTCCGGGAGTTTGCAGACCCGTTCCAGGAAGAGCGCCGCTGCGATCACCGCGAAGCCCGCGAGCACCGCGAAGCCGGCATAGATCGCCTGGTCGCGGCGCGCCGGGATGTCGAGGGAGCCGAGCAGGAAGACGGCGGTCCCCGCGTACATGCCGCTCACCAGCGCGGCGACCAGGGCGCTGGCCTGGCCGAAGACGACGGCGCGGGCGGCCATCATGGGTTCGACGCCCTTGGCCCCAGGGCGCCGTTCGCGCTGGGCGCGGAGGCGGTTGCGCAGGGAGAGCGCGGTGGCCGCCAGGACGGCGGCGATCACGGCCAGGACGATCGGCGCGGCGAGCGGCACACCCGGCAGCGTGCCGTACGCGTTCCACAAGCGCGCGGCGCCCCAGGACAGCACCCCCGCCGCCACGAAGAGCCCGGCCAGTACCCCGAGCCGCAGTTGCTTCACCGTGTGTCCCTGTGTCCCTTGTGTCTTCGCCGCGGTGCCACCGGAGGTGCCAGCCGTCCGGAAACACCAGCCGTCCCGGAGGTGTCGACGGCCCCGTAGAGCCTAACGACTACTCAGGCAGCCGGAGTTCCAGGTCGGCGCGCGCCACGACACCCTCCCGGCCGAGAGCCGCGAGCAGCTCGGCGATCGCTCCGCGACCCGGCAGCTGGGCGGCCGGGTCCACATCGCTCCACGGGGCGAGGACGAAGGCCCGCTCATGGGCGCGGGGGTGCGGCAAGGTGAGGAAGGGGTCGTCGGAGACGACTTCCGCATAGGACACGATGTCCACATCGATGGTGCGCGGACCCCAGCGCTCCTCGCGCACCCGGTCGAACGCCTCCTCGATGGCGTGGGCGCGCTCCAGCAGGGAGCCGGGCGGCAGGGTGGTCTTCACCACCACCACGGCGTTCAGATACGCGAGCTGGGAGCCGGGAGCGACGCCCCAAGGCTCCGTCTCGTAGACCGGTGAGACCGCCTTCACCCGGACTCCAGGGGTGTCCTCCAGGGCGTCCACGGCGCCCTGGAGGGTCTCCAGCCGGTTGCCCAGGTTGGAGCCGAGTGCGATCACGGCCCGCTTCGGGTTGGAGAGCGTGATGTCCGCGGCGTCGACCTGTTCGACGACGGCGGCGGGCACCGGCTGCACTGTGGGGTCGCTCATGCTCGGCTCCGGGTGATCGTGATGGTCACGTCGTCGAACGGGACGGTGATCGGGGCGTCGGGCTTGTGCACGACGACCTCGACCTGCTGGACCCCTTCGTGCTTGAGGCACTGCTGGGCGATCCGCTCCGCCAGTGTCTCGATGAGGTCCACCGGCTCGCCCTGGACGAGGGCGACGACCTCTTCCGCCACCACTCCGTAGTGCACCGTCTTCGAGAGGTCGTCGTCGGCCGCGGCGGGACGGGTGTCGAGGCTGAGCACCAGGTCGACGATGAAAGTCTGGCCCTCCTCCCGCTCCCGGGGGAAGACACCGTGGTGCCCGCGGGCCTTGAGGCCGCGCAGCGCGACACGATCCACGCGAATCACTCCAAGTCGTCGGTACGGCCCGCCGGACGTCCGGCGGGGCAGCGGTGGTGCGGCTGGCGCACGGTTCTGAATCTACCTGCGGGGTCCGACAGCACGGGCGCGCGGGGGAGTGGACGGCGCCGGGCAGCGGACTGGAAACGGCGCCTACCCGGCCGGGTCCGGATCAACCCGGGCAATTCCCGGTGCCCACCCGGGCCGGTGTGCCCTGCGGGTCCCTTCAGGGCCCTTCACGTCCTTCAGGGCCCCGCAGGCCCCTCAGGCGGGGGAATCGTCCTCGTCCTCGTCGTCGGATTCGGTCAGTACGGGTGACCCGTGATGTGACCAGATCCGCCAGCCGTCCGGTGTGCGGCGGAACACATTCGTCGCCACGACGAGCTGCCCGACCAGCGGTCCGAGCTCGCCCGCCTCTTCCGACGGCCCTCCGCTGAGGATGTTCTCGGTGCAGGTGACCACGGCTGTGTCGGCGGCCACGCTGACCCGTACGTCCGTGAGGAAGAACTGGATGTACTCGGTGTTCGCCATGATGAGCGCGTAGGAGCGGAGCACCTCGCCGCGCCCCGACAGCACGGGCCAACCGGGGTGCACGCAGGAGATGGCGTCCCCCTCGACGTCTCCGCCGCTGTCCGGGTTGTCGTCGAGCCAGAGGGTGGCGAGCTCCTCGAAGTCGCCGCGTTCCATCGCCTCGTAGAAGGCGGTGTTGGCGGTTTCGACCTCTTCGATGTCCGTGGGGGGCGTATGGGGCGTGGCGCCGGCGTCGCTCACAGGGCTCCCTCGACAGCGCGTGCGACCCGTACGGCGTCCGCCGTGGCCCGTACCTCGTGCACCCGTACCGCCCAGGCGCCCTCGTGCGCGGCGATCGCCGAGACCGCGGCGGTCGCCGCGTCGCGTTCACGGGCGGGCGGCGGGCCGGCCGCTCCTTCGGCGAGTACACGGCCGAGGAAGCGCTTGCGGGACGCCGCGACCAGCAGCGGTCGCCCGAGTGTGCGGAGCTGGGCCAGATGGGCGACGAGCGCGAGGTCGTGCTCGGCGTGCTTGGCGAAGCCGAGACCGGGGTCGATCACGATCCGTTCGGCGGAGACCCCGCCGTCGACCACCGCGTCCATCCGTTCGCGCAGCTCGGCGAGTACTTCGGCGACCACGTCCCCGTAGACCGCGCGGCTGTTCATGTCCTCGCTGAAACCGCGCCAGTGCATCACCACGAAGGGCACGTCCACGTCGGCGACCGCGGGGATCATCCGGGGGTCGGCGAGCCCGCCGGAGACGTCGTTGACCAGGGTCGCGCCCGCCGCGACGGCCCGCGCGGCGACGGAGGCGCGCATGGTGTCGACGGAGACGGTGATGCCTTCCGACGCCAGTCCCCGGACGACGGGGACGACGCGCCGCTGCTCCTCGTCCTCGTCCACCCTGGTGGCGCCGGGTCGGGTGGACTCGCCGCCGACATCGACCAGGTCCGCTCCCGCGGCCACCAGGTCGAGTCCGTGCTTGACGGCGGCCGTGGTGTCGAACCAGCGGCCCCCGTCGGAGAAGGAGTCCGGCGTCACGTTGACGACACCCATGACCGCGCAGCGGTCCCACTCCGGCAGGCCCCTGACCGTGCCACGGCCGCGCTCGTGCATTTCCCGCGACTCCCGCGACGACGTACTCATGCGTCCAGCGTAGTGCGGAGAGCCGCAGGGCCCACCGGGAAGCGGGGACAGCGGTTACGCCGCGCGCGCCTCGCCGTCCCCGACGACGGCGGTCGGCCGGATGCGCTGGACCTGGTGGACGCAGGGCCGCTCCGAGCGGGACCTGCGGCGGCGGAACGGGCGCGGCAGAGCGAAGGTCACGAAGCCCTCGGCCTGCATCGCGGCGAAGCCGATGCGTGGCAGGTCCCGGGTGTTGCGGAAGACCACGAACCGCGGCTCCCAGCGCGGCTGGAACTTCGCGTTGAACTTGTACAGCGACTCGATCTGGAACCAGCGGGACAGGAACACCAGCAGTCCGCGCCAGGTCCGCAGCACGGGCCCCGCGCCCAGCTTCTCGCCGCGGGCGAGCGCCGAGCGGAACATCGCGAAGTTCAGCGAGACCCGCTCGATGCCGATCTTCGGGGAGTCCTGGAGCGCGGCCACGATCAGCAGTTCGTTCATTCCGGGGTCGGCGGAGCGGTCGCGGCGCATCAGGTCCAGCGACATGCCGTCCGTACCCCAGGGGACGAAGTGCAGAACGGCCTTCAGGTCGCCGTACGGCGAGTCCGGGTCCTCCTTGTGCGCGGTGGCGATCACGCTGTCACCGTCGGAGGGGTCGCCGATCCGGCCGAGCGCCATGGAGAAGCCGCGTTCCGTGTCGGTGCCGCGCCAGTCCGCCGCGGCCCTGCGTATCCGCTCCAGCTCGCCGTCCGAAAGGTCACGGACGCGGCGTACCCGGGTCTCGTAACCATTGCGTTCGATGCGCTTCACCATCTGGCGCACATTCCGCATGGCGCGCCCGCTCAGGGAGAAATCCGCGACGTCCACCACCGCCTCGTCACCGAGTTCGAGGGCGTCCAGTCCGGTCTCCCGCGTCCACACCTGCCCGCCGGTCTCGGAGCAGCCCATCACCGCGGGGGTCCAGGAGTGGGCCTTGGCCTCGTCCATGAACCGTTCGATCGCGCCCGGCCATGCCTCGACGTCGCCGATCGGGTCGCCGCTGGCCAGCATCACACCGGAGACCACGCGGTAGCAGACAGCGGCCTTGCCGCTGGGGGAGAAGACGACTCCCTTGTCGCGGCGGAGCGCGAAGTGCCCGAGGGAGTCGCGCGTGCCGTGCCGGTCGAGGAGCTCGCGCAGCCGGGCCTCGTCGTCCTCGGTGAGCCGGGCGGCCGGCTGTTCGGGACGGAAAGCCAGATAGACCGTCGTCACGGCGGTGAGCAGGCCGAGCGCTCCCAGGGAGTAGCCGACGGTCCAGTCCACTCCGCCCGCGTACCCGACGGGGCCCTCGAAGCCGAAGAGACCGAACAGGACGTGCTCGAGCCGGTCGGTGAGGCTGGGGCTGCCGATGACCTTGTTCGGGTGGGCACTGACGATGACCAGCCCGAGGCCGATCGAACCGGCTCCCATCAGCACGAAGTTGGCGAGTGCCCGCCAGCGGCTGCTCGGGTCGGGCAGCGCGGCGAACTGGCTGCGGTGCCGCAGCAGCAGGGTGAGCAGCACCAGTGAAAGCAGCACGCCGATGACCGAGTTGCGGTACATGAACTGCGCGACCGCCCCGGCCGGCAGCAGGATCACCGCGGCGCGCCAGGCCCGGCGCTTGTTGCGCTTGAGGCCGTGCGCGAGCAGCAGCAGCAGTACGCCCGCACTGAGTGACAGCGCTGCGGCGAACGGTCCGAGCGCGCCCGGGAGCACCTCGGCAAGCGCGTGCATCCGGCTGTGCCGGAAGCGCGGGAACACGCCTGCGGCGATATCGATCAGGCCGATGAACGTACAGGCCGTACCGACCAGCGTGGGTACGTATTCGGCGCGCGGTCCCCGCAGGATCCGGCGTACCCGAACCGGAACCAGCCCCGACTTGTCCCCATCTACCGTGACAGACATCGCTTCCCGTACTCCGAGAGAGAGATTGTGAGTCCCTCGCCGCAGAATCGTCGGCGCGGACAGTGCGCTCTCTAGGACGACTCTTCCGGGCGGCGGGTTCATCCGCGCACAGGAAATTCTCAGGTGCCGGCTCCCTGTTCGCGTCCCTCACCATGTTCCGTATCCACGTTCCGCACGCACGTCCACGTACCTTTCCGCGTCTCACGGAAGTAGCTTGATCACCTCATGGGTCTCACCGGTAACAAGGTTCTGGCGCTGGCCGTACTCGCCGCCGTCGCGCTCTTCGCCATGACGATCTGGCTGTGGCCGCGACTGTCCCGTAACGGGTGGCGCAGTGTGCTCGGCCGGGTCGGCCTGCTGCTGGCGACCCAGTTGGCGCTCTTCGCCGCAGTCGGCCTCGCCGCCAACAAGTCCTTCCTGTTCTACGGCTCCTGGGCGGATCTCTTCGGCCAGGAGCAGGAGATGGGTGTGGTGGTCGACCACGCGGCGAGCAGCAAGCACGTCAAGGTGGTCGGCAAGCAGAAGACGGGGGTCCCGGGCGACTCACGGCCCGCGGCCGGCGGGCAGATCCACAAGGTCGTCATCAAGGGCGAGCGGTCCGGCATCGACAGCCCGGCCTATGTGTACCTGCCGCCGCAGTACTTTCAGTCCGAGTACGCTGCCAGGACCTTTCCCGCGACGGTCGTGCTGACCGGCTACCCGGGCACGGCAGAGAACCTGATCAAGGGCCTCAAGTACCCGAGGACGGCCTATGACCAGGCGAACAGCGGCAAGATGCAGCCGATGATCCTGGTCATGCTGCGCCCGACCGTCGCCCCTCCGAGGGACACCGAGTGCGTGGACATCCCGGGCGGGCCGCAGACCGAGACCTTCTTCGCCGAGGACCTGCGCGCAGCGATATCGGCGACCTACCGTGTCGGCAGCAAGCCCGCCAACTGGGGGTTCATGGGGAACTCGACCGGTGGCTACTGCGCGTTGAAGATCGCTCTGCACCACCCGCAGCGGTTCGCGGCGGGGGTGGGGCTGTCCGCGTACTACAAGGCGGCGGAGGATGCGACGACCGGGGACCTCTTCCACGGCGACAACGGCGCACGGAAGCGGGCGAACCTGCTGTGGAGCCTGAAGAACCGCCCCCAGGGCGCCTCTTCGTTCCTGGTCACCTCGTCCAAGCAGGGTGAGAACAACCTCGGTGGCACGCTGGAGTTCATCAAGCGGGTCAAGTCCCCGGCGAGGGTCTCCTCGATCATGCTGGACAGCGGTGGGCACAACTTCAACACCTGGGGCCGCGAGGTGCCCCCGGCGCTGGCGTGGCTCAGCGGGCGGCTCAGCGCCGAGTGACCCGTGGTGGTACGGGGCCTTTCGCCGGGGTGTTCGCGCGAAGTGGTTGCGGGACCCGATCGCTCAGCCGATGGACCGTTCGAACTGTCCGAAGAGATTGCCGGGCAGATCCCCCATTCGGCACCTACGCACGGTAAATTTCAGGCCATGCCACGTGGACGCCACCGCCATTCACCACCTCTGCACCAGCTCATGCCGCCTTCCGCGGTCGCTGGCGCTTCGGTTCTCACCGCCGCCGGCGCCTGGCTGTTCGCGGATACGCTCGTGCTCCGTTTCATGGTCGCGGCTGCGGCAGCCGCCGCGGTCACCGGCGCGGTACTCATGCGCAGTTGGGACCGGAGTGCGGGCCGCCGCGTCGCCGAACTCACCCGCGCACGCGCCAGTGATGCCTGGAAGACCGAGGAGCGCGTAGCCGAGCTGGAGTCCGATCTCGACGAGTCCCGCGAACTGCGCGCCAAGCTGGATGCCAAGCTCCGCGCCAAGCGGGTCGAGCTGGCGAAGCTGCGCAACGAGCACGCCGCACTGCTGAGGCGTTATGCGACCGCGGAGACCGAGCGCGCCAGCGCACTCGAAGGCCGCAGGCGGCTCGCGATCGAGGTTTCCGCGCCGAAGGAGCTTCCCGCGGGCGGCTCCACGCCGACGCCGTCCGCGTACCGGCGGGCCGCCGACGCGCTGGAGAACCTCTCGCGCAACGCCGCCGCCCAGCAGGCCAGGCACACCGTGGAGGAGGCCCGCCGCCGCGATCTGGCGGACCGGGCGCGTGAGGCGGACGAGCCGCAGGGGAAGCACGCGGCGGTCGGTGGGGGAGAGCAGCACACCCGCCCGTCGTCCGCCGGCCCCGCGCTTCCCGCGGTCCCCGTCCTTCCGGCGCTTCCCGCGCGGATGCCGGTGCCGATCGCCTCGGCGGTCGTGCCGTATGCGGCGCGCCAGCAGCGCCCGCTGGGGGGCTTCGACTTCTTCGGCGCGAGCCGTCTCGCCCCCGCCGAACTCGCGGCGGTCCAGGAGGAGGACCTCGCGGACGTGGTGGGTGAGGAGGCGCTGGCGGAGGCAGCGGGCGCCGACGCGGGAGGACAGGACCGTGCGGTCGGCGAGGTCATCGACCTGACCGAGCACGACGAGACGGAACAGCTCGATGTCACGGAGCTGCGCACCGCGATCTCCTGACCGACGGGGCGGCAGGCACGCAGTGAGGGCCGACCGGCATCAGCGCCGGTCGGCCCTCACTGCTTCGCGCCCGACGCCGGGGCGGCGCGGCCGACCGCCGGTGGACCCGGCTGCCTGCGCCACGGCCGGACGGTCTGCTCATGGCGACACGGTCTGCTCATGGTGGTACGGACTACTTGTCGATGTCTCCGACCACGAAGAACATCGACCCCAGGATCGCCACCATGTCCGCGACCAGCGTCCCCGGCAGCAGCTCGGTCAGCGCCTGGATGTTGTTGTACGAGGCCGACCGGAGCTTGAGGCGGTATGGAGTCTTGTCGCCCTTGGAGACCAAGTAGTAGCCGTTGATGCCCAGCGGGTTCTCGGTCCAGGCGTAGGTGTGTCCCTCGGGAGCCTTGAGTACCTTCGGCAGCCGCTGGTTGATGGGACCGGGCGGCAGCTCGGCGATGCGGTCCAGGCAGGCGTCCGCCAGCGCGAGCGCGTTGTGGGTCTGTTCCAGCAGGCACTCGAAGCGGGCCAGGCAGTCGCCCTCGGCGCGGGTGACCACATTCAGGGTGTCCTGGAGTTCCCCGTATGCGAGGTAAGGCTCGTCGCGCCGCAGGTCGAAGTCGACACCCGAGGCGCGGGCGATGGGTCCGGAGACCCCGTACGCGTGCGCCGCCTGCGGGGTCAGCACGCCGACGCCGCGGGTGCGGCCACGGAAGATCTCATTGCCGAGTACGAGCCGGTCGTACACGTCCATCCGCGAACGCACGTCGGCGACCGCCGCCCGGGCTCGCCCGGTCCAGCCGGCCGGCATGTCCTCCTTGAGCCCGCCGACCCGGTTGAACATGTAGTGCATCCGGCCGCCGGAGATCTCCTCCATCACGGTCTGGAGCTCTTCGCGCTCACGGAAGGCGTGGAACACCGCGGTGATTCCGCCCAGTTCGAGTGGGTACGACCCGAGGAACATCAGGTGGTTGAGGACGCGGTTCAGCTCCGCGAGCAGGGTCCGGGTCCAGACGGCGCGCTCCGGGACCTCCATGCCCAGCATGCGTTCGACCGCCATGACCACGCCGAGCTCGTTGGAGAAGGCGGACAGCCAGTCGTGGCGGTTGGCCAGCATCACGATCTGCCGGTAGTCGCGCGCCTCGAAGAGCTTCTCCGCACCCCGGTGCATATAGCCGATCACGGGCTCGGCGTGCTGGACGCGCTCTCCGTCGAGAACGAGCTTCAGGCGGAGCACACCGTGGGTGGAAGGGTGCTGCGGCCCGATGTTCAGCACCATGTCGGTGCTCTCCGCCGCGCCGCCGATGCCGACCGTCGTCTCCGTCATGGCGACAGTATCCCCCGGCCGTGCGGGTGACGGGGGCCCGGCCCGAAGAGCGGACACCCCGGGGGTCGCCGGCCGGTGGCGAGCGTGCCGTGCGCGGTGGTCCGCAGGGGCGTGCGCGGGGGTCCTCGGGGTCCTGGGCGGTTGGTACCTGAGGGCGTGCGCGGGGGTCCGCAGGGCTGTGAGCGGTGGGCTCTGGGCCGCCGGCGGTGGTCCGTGTTCGTCAGCGCCCGCTCGCCGGATACGGCACGGGCTGGAGCAGCCATACGAAATCGCCGAGCCCGCCCCGCGCCGTCAGCTCGGCCGCCTGGCCCGCTGCGGCGAGGGCACGCACGTATCCGGCGGGGTCGGATGACGCCAGGGCCAGCGGCGGACGCCCGCCCGATACGCCGAGACGGCGCAGCGCCTCGCGCTGGCTCAGCAACTTTGCACCGGTGCCCGTATGGGCGTCCGCACCGGCATGGAGGCAGGCGTCCAGGGCGACGTGCGCGGTGATGTCGCAGCCGCCGTCCGGTATCGGGCGGACCTCGCGCCCGTCGCGGAAGCCGGTGAGGCTGCCGAACGGCGGCCGGGTGCCGGTGGTGTGCGCGTAGTCGACGGCGACGGCGAGCCCGGCGCCCAGCGCGGCCACGGTGGTGGCCCACGCCTCGTCGCGCGCACGCCCGATCTCGGCCCTGAGCCCCGTCTCGGCCCTGAGCCCCGTCTCGGACAGGGCGCCGGGGGTGGCACCGCCGACACCCGAGACACTCCCGGCCGCGACCGTCGGCCACCATCGCGCCAGCCATTCCGCGTCCGCCCCGCTCACCGGCTCCCCGAGCCGCTCCGCGCCGTCCTCGGTGCGTACCAGGACGTAGCGGGTGACGCCCGCCTCGTCCACCTCGGCGACATCCACCGGCACGTTGTCCAGCCACTCGTTCGCGAAGAGCAGCCCGTTCGCACCGGCAGGGGGCCGCTCCGACCACTCGATACGCGGGTCCAGCCCGTGGGGCCGTGCGGCGCGCTCCACCGCGCAGGCCCGCACCGGCCGGCCGTCCGGCAGCCGCCCGCCGTCCGGCAGCGCCGCCAGCACACCGGTCAGCAGCTCCCCGCGGCCGGCGCCCATGTCGATCAGCGTGATCTCGGTCGCGTCCGGCAGGGTCGCGGCGGTTTCGGTCAGCAGCCTGGCCACAGCCCTGGCGTACAGCGGCGAAGCATGCACCGAGGTACGGAAGTGGCCGGCCGGCCCCTCCGGCCGCCGGAAGAATCCGGCGGGCCCGTACAGCGCCCGCTCCATCGCGATCCGCCAGGGCACCCAACCCTCCGCCTCCTGGGGCTGGTGCGTCGATGTACCCGCATCGCCCGGACTGCGGTCCGTCGCTTCATATGTCACGTGTGTCAGTGTCCACCTTGCGGAGTAGGTGTTCAGCGAACGGATCGGCCCTCCGGTTGACCCCGGCACCTTCCGCTTTCCCTACGCTGGGTTACGTGCAGCGCCTCTATGACTTTGTCCGCAGACACCCGACGGGGATCGACACCTTCTGGGCCGTCGTCCTGTTCGGGTTCTCCATGCTGTGGGTCGTCCAGGACACCGAGGGCAACCAGCCGCGCCCGGTGGCGGCTCTCCTCGTCCTGCTCCTCTGCCTCGCCGTGGCACTGCGACGCCGCGCCACGGAGCTGATGCTGCTGCTCGTGGCGGCCGTCGGGGTCGCACAGATCGCGCTGAACATCAAGATCAACGCGGCGGATTTCGCCATGCTGGTGATCATTTACACGGTCGCGGCTCATGAAGGTCCTCGCTGGGCCTCCCGGCTCGCACTCGCCGGCGGCCTCGCCGCCGCCCCGCTCGCCCAGATCCGCTGGCCTGAGGGGGGTATGGGCGTAGGCCAGCGGATCGTGGTCACCACCGTGATGGCGGTCCCCTTCGCTCTCGCCTGGGTACTCGGCGACTCCCTGCGCACCCGCCGTGCCTACTTCGCACAGCTGGAGGAGCGTGCCACGCGGCTGGAACAGGAACGTGAGGCCCAGTCCAAGGTCGCTGTCGCCGCCGAGCGCGCCCGAATCGCCCGCGAACTGCACGATGTCGTCGCCCACAACGTCTCCGTGATGGTGGTGCAGGCCGATGGCGCCGCGTACGTCATGGACACCGCACCCGACCAGGCGCGGCAGGCCCTGGAGACCATCTCCACCACCGGTCGTCAGGCCCTCGCAGAGATGCGCCGGCTGCTCGGGGTGCTGCGCACGTCGGATGCTCCTGAGAGCGGCGAGTATGTGCCGCAGCCTGACGTCCAGCAGATCGAGGACCTGGTCGAACGGGTACGTGAAGCCGGCCTCGAGGTCGACTTCAAGATCGAGGGCACCCCGCGCTCGCTGCCCAGCGGCGTGGAACTCACGGCGTACCGTATCGTCCAGGAGGCTCTGACCAACACCCGCAAGCACGGTGGGCCCGACACCGCAGCCAGCGTCCGGCTGGTGTACTTCGACGACGGTCTGGGCCTGCTCGTGGAGGACGACGGACGGGGCGCAGCCCGCGAGATGTACGAGGACGGCGGCGCCGACGGCAAGGGGCACGGGTTGATCGGCATGCGCGAACGCGTCGGCATGGTCGGCGGCACCCTGGACGCCGGGCCCCGTCCGGGCGGCGGCTTCCGCATCAGCGCCCTGCTTCCGCTCAAACCCGCCCACTAGGGCGTGCGGGAGCGGGCACAGGGCAGTGGGATCAAGCACAGGGCAGTGGGATCAGGCGGCCGACCGCGGTCCCCCGGACATCGCCGCGCGCCGAGTCCGCCCCACCTCGGCAACCGCCTCTCGCCGCACCCGCCTTCAGGCGCTGAGCCCGGTGCGGTGGGCGTTGCGGGACCGGCACCCGGGACACCGATGAGGGCCGCGGTGGCCGAGCTCGCCGGGTCCGGGGCCTGAGACCCGGCCGCGTCGGGCAACAGAAAGGCGGCCCGCGGCTCGTTGCGTACGCTGGCCGTATGACGCACGCGCCGGAAGAGTCCTCGGTAGGACACGTAAGAGTCATGCTCGTCGACGACCAGGTACTGCTGCGTACGGGCTTCCGTATGGTGCTGGCCGCGCAGCCTGACATGGACGTCGTGGCGGAGGCCGGGGACGGGGTCGAGGCGATCGAGCTGCTGCGGACCACGCCGGTGGACGTGGTGCTGATGGACGTCCGGATGCCGAGGATGGATGGCGTCGAGGCCACCCGTCGCATCTGCGCGCAGCCGAACGCGCCGAAGGTGCTCATCCTGACCACCTTCGACCTCGACGAGTACGCCTTCACGGGTCTGAAGGCGGGCGCGAGCGGGTTCATGCTCAAGGACGTGCCGCCGAGTGAACTGCTCGCCGCGATCCGGTCCGTGCACAGCGGGGACGCGGTGGTGGCGCCGTCCACCACCAGACGGCTGCTCGACCGCTTCTCGCCGATGCTGCCGTCCGCGGGGGAGCCTGAGCAGCACAAGGAGATCGGCAAGCTCACCGAACGCGAACGAGAGGTCATGCTGCTGGTGGCGCAGGGGCTCTCCAACGGGGAGATCGCCGGGCGGCTTGTGCTGTCCGAGGCCACGGTCAAGACGCATGTGGGCCGGATCCTCACCAAGCTGGACCTGCGGGACAGGGTCCAGGTGGTGGTGCTCGCCTACGAGTCCGGTCTGGTGCGGGCAGGCGGCAACGCCGGGGCGTGAGCGGACCGCTCCTGATCAGGGGCGTGAGCGGACCGCTCCGGATCAGCGGACTGCTCTGGACAAAGGGCCGTTCGGTGGCGGCAGGACATAGACCGTGCACGAAACAGGCTCGCAGGGCGGGCCACCGGGCATCTCCGCTCGGATCGGTCGGCCGTGCCCCAACTGGCCGAGCGCACAGCGGAGTCGGCCGGGCCGTGTCCGACACCGAACCCGGCAGGCCGCCGCGCCACAGCGCGCGGTGGTCTAAGGTCGGCTTGTCGCAAGTCCCTTTCCGTCGGTGCCGTTTGTCGCCGAACGCGGATGGGGAGGGTGGAGGCGACCGGCCCGGTCGGGCCGACTCATGACGGGGGTTTTGACATGTCGACGATCGCTGTGTTCTTCGGGCTGCTCGCGGGTGCGGTGGGAGCGCTCATCTGGGTGCTGCTGCGGCGGGACAACAGACCGACGGAGAACGTGGACGGGCTGCTGATCGAGCAGGAGCGGCGCCGGACGGCGGCCCAGGACCGGATCTCGTTCAACGCGGTGACCCAGCGCAGCATGCCGCCCGGCATGAGGGACAGCCGCCACAGGCGCTGAGCCTGCCGTCCCGGCTCCGGCCCGGTTCTCAGCGCAGGACCGTTCTCCAGGAAGTCACTGCCGACTGGGGCATATGGCCGCCGTTCAGCAGTACCTCCTCGACACCTGTCGCGCCTCCCGCACCGGCGCCCCGATGCCTCCGTCCCCGGGACTCCATGAGATCCTCCGTGTGCTGTTCAGCCGGCTGTGCGGCCCCCGCCGTCCGGGGCCAGAAAGCGTATGAACTCCGCCACGGCCGCCCGCACATCCTCGGCGGTCCACTCCAGCCCCTCCGCCGCCACGGTCAACTCCGTGACGGAGACGCCCGGCGGTCCCCAGGGCTCCGGAGCGAACCAGCGCCGGAAGAGGGTGGTGCCCGTCCGCTCCGCCTGGCGCAGCGACGCCTCGTTCAACTTGTCCGGTTCATATGGCAGCCACACCTGGAACTGGTGGGTGTGCGGGCGGGCGGGGTGGACCCGGAACCAGTCGATCTCAGGCGCGGCCCGCATCCCGTCCGCCAGTGCTGCCGCCACGGTCCGCGCATGGGCCACGTAGGAGGGCAGCCGCGGCAGTTCCCGCTGCAGGCCGAGCAGCGCGGACAGCGCGGCCGGATACTGCTGGAAGAGCTGCCCGCCGTATCGGTGCCGCCAGGCCCTTGCCTCGTCCACGAGGGTCCCGGTCCCCGCCAGCACGGCCCCGGAAAGCCCGCCCAGGGACTTGTAGAAGGACACGTACACGCTGTCGGCGAGCCGGGCGATCTCGTCCGTACCCCGTCCGAAGTGGGCGGTGCACTCCCACAGCCTGGCGCCGTCCATGTGCACCACCGCGTCCCGCTCCCGTGCGGCTTCCACCACGTCCACCAGTTCGTCCCAGGACGGGAGCAGGAACCCGGCTTCGCGCAGCGGTAGCTCCAGCATCAGCGTGCCGAACGGCTCCTCCAGGTCCCGGACCTCCTCGGCCGTCGGCAACCGGGGCGCTCGGGTCGGATGGACCGTGCGCAGCCCGCTCACCAGCCCGAGCGCACCTCGCTCATGCATCTCGGGGTGGGCCAGTGGATGGAGTGCGACCGTGTGGTTGCCCGTGCGGCCGGCCCAGCAGCGGAGCGCCACCTGCTGCGCCATCGTCCCGGTCGGGAAGAACGCGGCGGCGGGGAAGCCGAGCAGTGCCGCCACCCGGTCCTCCAACGCCTCCACGACCCCGTCGCCGTAGACGTCGACCTTGTCGCCCAGGTCGTGGACCGCGCCCGCGTCGGCGGCGAGCGCCGCCAGCCGCTCACCCAGGCGGAACTCCGCCGGTGAGCGCCACAGCACCCGCTTCGACGCCCGCCAGGCATCAATCCTGCGCTGGGTCTCGTCCTGCTCTCTCCACGTCACGCTCGCCGTGCCCGTGGCGTCCGTCGTGCCCGTGGCGCTCATGGCGCTCGCCGTGGCCGTGGCGCTTGTCGTGCCCGTCTCGTCCATCGTCATCACCGCCGCTCCCGTCGTCCTTCCGGCGTACTGAGATCATGGCGGGTTCCCGCCCTCTCCCGTACAGCCTGTGGATAACTCCTGAGCCGCCCGTGGCTGCCCTTCGGCGGTCTGTGGACGGCCGAAGGCCTGGCAAGGCGCTGGCGTAGCATGACGAGAAATCGTCCGGTACCCCCCGCGGACTGGAACGGAAGGCCGTCGCCGCGTGAACGCTCCATCACCGTCAGCACCTCACCCAGCATCCGAGCCCGCCGACCCCAGGGACCGGCCGGCGCGGCTCACTGTGGGCGTCGTCGGAGCGGGCCGCGTCGGCCCCGCCCTCGCCGTGTCCCTCCAGCTGGCCGGTCATCGTCCGGTCGCCGTCTCCGGTGTCTCGGACGCCTCGCGGCGCCGCGCCGCGGCCCTGCTGCCCGATGTGCCGCTCGTGACGCCCGAAGAGGTGCTTTCCCGCGCCGAGCTGGTGCTGCTCACCGTGCCCGACGACGCCCTTCCCTCCTTGGTCGACGGACTCGCGGAAACCGGGGCCGTCCGTCCCGGGCAGTTGCTCGTCCACACCTCCGGGCGCTACGGCACGGCCGTGCTCGATCCCGCCCGCCGTGCCGGGGCCCTGCCGCTCGCCCTGCACCCCGCGATGACGTTCACTGGGACAAGCGTCGACGTCCAGCGGCTGGCCGGCTGCTCCTTCGGGGTCACCGCGCCCGAAGAGCTCAGGTTGGCCGCCGAGGCGCTGGTCATCGAGATGGGTGGTGAGCCGGAGTGGATCGAAGAGGAAGCCCGACCGCTCTACCACGCGGCCCTCGCCCTCGGTGCGAACTACCTGGTCACCCTGGTCGCCCAGGCCATGGAGCTGCTGCGCACCGCGGGTGTCGCCGCACCGGACCGTATGCTCGGCCCGCTGCTCGGAGCCGCGCTGGACAATGCCCTGCGTTCGGGCGATGCCGCGCTCACCGGCCCGGTGGCCCGCGGCGACTCGGGCACGGTCGCGGCCCATGTCGCGGAGCTGCGCAAGCACGCGCCCGGAGCGGTCGCCGGATATCTGGCCATGGCCCGTACGACCGCGGACCGTGCCCTGGCACAGGGCCTGCTGAAGCCGGAGCTCGCCGAGGACCTGCTGGGCGTGCTCGCCGAGGGGGACAATCGATGAGCTCGCACGCCCGGCCGGGCCATGACTCCCGCGCTGACGTCACGTACGAGACCCAAGGCCCCGACGGGCCAAGTGGCGCGACCGGTGGCAGCGTGCGGGTGCTGCATCGCCGCCGAGACCTGGACCAGGCCCTGCAGAGCCTCACCCCGCGCGGCCGCACCGCCGTCGTCATGACCATGGGCGCCCTCCACGAGGGCCATGCCACTCTCGTGCGCACGGCTCGCACCCATGTCGGCCCCGGCGGCTTCGTCGTGGTCACGGTCTTCGTCAACCCGCTCCAGTTCGGCCCCGGCGAGGATCTCGACCGCTACCCCCGCACCCTGGAAGCCGACCTGAAGCTCGCCCGCGAAGCGGGTGCCGACGCGGTGTTCGCGCCGTCCGGAGACGAGGTCTACCCGGGTGGGCAGCCCCAGGTCCGTATCACCGCGGGCCCCATGGGCGAGTTGCTCGAAGGAGCCAGCCGTCCCGGCCACTTCGACGGCATGCTGACCGTCGTCGCCAAGCTCCTCCACCTCACCCGCCCTGACGTCGCCTTCTTCGGTCAGAAGGACGCCCAGCAGCTCGCGTTGATCCGCCGGATGACCCGCGATCTGAACTTCCCGGTGGAGATCATCGGCGTGCCGACCGTGCGTGAGCCGGACGGTCTCGCCCTGTCCAGCCGCAACCGCTATCTCTCGCCCGACGAACGCAGGACCGCGCTCGCCCTGTCCCGGGCCCTGTTCGCCGCCCGCGACCGGCTCGCTGCGCAGCAGGCGCTGCGAGCCCGCGCCGAGTCCGCCCCGGCTCCGCAGGCCCGCGCCGCCGCGCTGTCCGCGATCGGCGAGGCCCGTGCGGCAGCCGACGCGCACGCCGTGGCGGCAGCCCAGCCGGGCGGTGGGGCCGATGCCGTGCGCGCCGCGGCCCAGGTCGTGCTGGACGAGGCGGCCACGGCGGTGCCGCGGCTTGAGCTGGACTATCTGGCGCTGGTCGACCCGTCCGACTTCACCGAGGTCCCGGACGGCCACGAGGGTGAGGCGATCATGGCGATCGCCGCGCGGGTCGGTACGACGAGGCTGATCGACAACATTCCCCTGACCTTCGGAGCGCCGGTATGACCGCCAGGACCGTTGGAACCGGAATACGCCTGGACGCCCCCGCACCCGGCTGGGCCATCGAGGCGGACGTCGTGGTGGTCGGCTCCGGTGTCGCCGGTCTCACCGCCGCGCTGCGTTGTACGGCCGCCGGGCTGCGTACGGTCGTGGTCACCAAGGCCCTGCTGGACGATGGTTCCACCCGTTGGGCCCAGGGCGGTATCGCGGCGGCGCTGGGCGAGGGCGACAGCCCCGGGCAGCACCTGGACGACACGCTTGTCGCGGGTGCCGGGCTGTGCGACGAAGCGGCCGTGCGCGCCCTGGTCACCGAAGGTCCGGACGCTGTGCGGCGACTGATCGAGACGGGTGCCCGTTTCGACACGGAGACCGACGGCGGGATCGCGCTCACCCGCGAGGGCGGCCACCATCGGCGGCGTATCGCGCACGCGGGAGGCGACGCCACCGGTGCCGAGATCTCCCGGGCACTGGTCACCGCGATACGCGAGCGGGCCATCCGCATCATCGAGCACGCGCTCGTCCTGGACTTGTTGACCGACGACGAGGGCCGTACGGCCGGAGTCACGCTCCATGTCATGGGCGAGGGCCAGCACGACGGAGTCGGTGCGGTGCATGCGCCGGCCGTGGTGCTGGCGACCGGTGGCATGGGCCAGGTCTTCGCCGCCACCACCAACCCGGCCGTCTCCACGGGCGACGGCGTGGCGCTGGCGCTGCGTGCCGGGGCCGAGGTGAGCGATCTGGAGTTCGTCCAGTTCCACCCGACGGTCCTTTTCCTCGGCACGGACTCCGAAGGCCAGCAACCCCTGGTCTCCGAGGCGGTGCGGGGCGAGGGGGCGTATCTGGTCGACGCGGCGGGCACGCGCTTCATGGTGGGCAGGCACGAGCTGGCCGAGCTCGCTCCGCGCGACATCGTGGCGAAGGGCATCATGCGCCGGATGCGGGAGCAGGGCGCCGACAGCATGTTCCTGGACGCCCGCCACTTCGGCGCAGACATGTGGGAGCACCGCTTCCCGACGATCCTCGCGTCCTGCCGCGCCCACGGTATCGACCCGGTGACCGAGCCGATACCGGTCGCGCCCGCCGCGCACTACGCGTCCGGCGGGGTCCGCACCGACCTGCAGGGCCGCACCACCGTCCCCGGTCTCTACGCCTGCGGCGAGGTCGCCTGCACAGGAGTGCACGGAGCCAACCGGTTGGCCTCCAACTCGCTGCTGGAGGGCCTCGTCTTCGCGGAACGGATCGCCGCCGCGATCGCCCACGCCGCCGCCGAGGCCACCGGTACCGCCGCACCGGCCGCTCCCACGTACCCGGTCGACATTCCGGCACCGGGCGCCGACGGGCCCGTAACGCTGCTCGCGCCCGAGACCCGCCATGAGATCCAGCAGATCATGACCCAGGGCGCCGGCGTCCTGCGGTCCGCCGCCAGCCTCGACGCGGCGGCCCAGGCCCTGGACGCGCTCTATCTGGCGGCCGGTCACGACGCCGATGAGAGCACCCCGGCGGCCGGGATCGCCAAGGCGGCCGTGCCCGGGGTCGATTCCTGGGAGACCAGCAATCTTCTGCTGGTGTCCCGCGTGCTGGTCGCCGCCGCCCGTGAACGCGCCGAGACCCGCGGCTGCCACTGGCGCGAGGACCACCCCGACCGTGACGACATCGAGTGGCGCCGCCATATCGTCGTACGGCTCACCCCCGACCGGCGTCTCGTCGTCAGCCGCACCGACACCGAGTCGCTGGCGCCCGCGAAGTCCTCCAGCACGATTCACCCCAGAACGACCACCAGCCCGAACCCCCTTCTCCCCAGGGAGCCGCAACCGTGAGCACGCCCGAAGAACGCCCCGAGCCCGTGGACGTACCGCTGATCCACATCGGCGCAACCTCCTCCGCAGCCGACGGCACGGCGGGCTGCGGCGACGACTGCGGCTGCGCGGGTGACGCGGACGAGGTGTACGAATGCGGTCTCGACCCCGCGCTCGCCGAACTCCTCGCCGACGCCGGTCTCGACCCCGTACAGGTCGAGGACATCGCCCACCTGGCGATCGAGGAGGATCTCGACGGTGGCTTCGACATCACCACCGTCGCCACCGTCCCCGAGGACGCCGTGGCCACCGGCGACTTCACGGCGCGCGAGGCGGGGGTCGTCTCGGGTCTGCGGATCGCCGAGGCCGTGCTGTCCATCGTCTGCACCGACGAGTTCGAGGTCGAGCGGCACGTCGCGGACGGCGACCGGGTCGAAGCGGGCCAGAAGCTCCTGTCCGTCACCGCCCGCACCCGCGATCTGCTCACCGGCGAACGCAGCGCGCTGAACATCCTCTGCCGCCTCTCCGGTATCGCCACCGCCACCCGCGCCTGGGCGGACCTGCTCGAAGGCACCAACGCGAGGGTCCGCGACACCCGCAAGACGACGCCCGGCCTGCGCGCGCTGGAGAAGTACGCCGTGCGCTGCGGCGGCGGCGTCAACCACCGGATGTCGCTCTCGGACGCCGCCCTGGTCAAGGACAACCACGTCATCGCCGCCGGTGGGGTCGCCGAGGCGTTCAAGGCCGTACGGGAGACCATGGCCGCGATGGGCATCTCCGATCTGGCCGTCGAGGTGGAGGTCGACACCCTCCACCAGGTCCGCGAGGCCCTGGACGCGGGCGCCGACCTGATCCTGCTCGACAACTTCACCCCGGTCGAGACGGAAGAGGCGGTCACCCTCGCCAAGGGCCGTGCGGTGTTGGAATCATCGGGTCGGCTCACCCTCGCCAACGCCCGCGCCTACGCCGAGACGGGCGTCGACTACCTGGCCGTCGGGGCCCTCACCCACTCCTCCGCGATCCTCGACATCGGCCTCGACCTGCGAGAGGCCCAGGACTGATGCTGCTCACCATCGACGTCGGCAACAGCCATACCGTCCTCGGCCTGTTCGACGGCGAGGACATCGTGGAGCACTGGCGCGTCTCCACCGACTCGCGCCGCACCGCGGACGAACTCGCGGTGCTGCTCAACGGTCTGATGGGTATGCACCCACTGCTCGGTGAGGAACTCGGCGACGGCATCGAGGGGATCGCGATCTGCGCCACCGTCCCCTCCGTGCTGCACGAGCTGCGCGAGGTCACCCGCCGCTACTACGGCGATGTCCCCGCGGTTCTGGTCGAGCCAGGCGTCAAGACGGGCGTGCCGATCCTCATGGACAACCCGAAGGAGGTCGGCGCGGACCGCATCATCAACGCGGTCGCCGCCGTCGAGCTGTACGGGGGACCGGCGATCGTCGTGGACTTCGGGACCGCCACCACCTTCGACGCCGTCAGCGCACGCGGTGAGTACGTGGGCGGGGTGATCTCCCCCGGCATCGAGATCTCGGTCGAGGCGCTGGGCGTCAAGGGCGCCCAGCTCCGCAAGATCGAGCTGGCCCGCCCGCGCAGCGTGATCGGGAAGAACACGGTCGAGGCCATGCAGGCGGGCATCGTGTACGGCTTCGCGGGGCAGGTGGACGGTGTCGTCCAGCGCATGAAGCGCGAGCTCGCCGACGACCCGGACGAGGTCACCGTGATCGCCACCGGCGGTCTCGCGCCGATGGTGTTGGGCGAGGCCGGCGAGATCGACGAGCACGAACCCTGGCTGACCTTGATCGGGTTGCGGCTGGTGTACGAGCGCAACGCCTCCCGTAAGTGACCGTCCGCACCGCACCGGACCGTCCTTCCGCACCATCCGCCCCTGGCCCCTGACCTGGCCCAGGCCGCAGAGCAGGTGCACGCCGCGCCGTAGATGCGCGCTAAACGAATTTTGTCCGATTAGCGCGTATCGTCGGCCCATGCCCACGCCATACGGATCCCGCGGCGGCATGGCGTTCAGTGCAGACGAGCTGCGTGTGCTCCGACGCGCCCTCGCCGTCGCCCTCCATCCCGACCAGCCCCGTGAGGGCGCCACCCTCGCCCAGGACTGCCTGCGGCTCGCCGAGTCCGTGGACGAGGTCGTACGCGAGGCGGACCGGCAGCGCGCGTTCCTCCTCGCCGATCTGGTCCGGTATCGCGACGCCCTCCCCGGCTCGGCAGGGGGTTATCTGGAGCTGCTCCAGGAGGCCCTGGCCACCGGCTACGATCCAGGGCCCGACGACCTGGCCGCTCTGCGGACCCTCCCGCACCGCGCGCCGGCCGCACCGGCCCTGCTGGATCGCTGCCGAAGGCTTGCCGAGCAGTCGGTACGTGCCCGGCTCGCGGCGCGCGTCACTCCCGGCTCCGCCGTCATCGGCCCTGCCGCCGCCCCTGGTGCTCCCCGCGCCTCCAGGGTCCGGCTGCAGGCGCTGCCGGGTGGCCGGGCGGGCTCCGCGGGACGGCCGCCGACGTGGGACGGTGAGAAGCGGGACCCGCGTCCGGCGGACCCCAAGCCGGCTCCAGGGCCTGCGCCGAGGCCGGATCGCCCGATCCCGACGCCCGGCGAGGTGTTCCCGCCGCGCCGAAAGCCCGCGCCCCCGGCGAAGAAGCGGGTGGCCGGATAGCTACTCTGGGGGTATGGACTACGTATCCGCTCTCCTGCCCCCCGTCGTGATGGCCTGTTTCTTCATCGGCATCGTCGTGACGATCGTCAAGAGCCAGGGCGGCCCGAACAAGGCCAAGGAGGACGCCGCTGTGGACGCGGCGCTGGCCCGCTCGGAGAGCGCTCCGCAGTCCGGCCTCTAGGGCGTGTTGCGAAAGTCCCTCCTGACCCGCGACGTCTGGCACGCACGCTCGCTGCGTTGTCGGAGTCATCCAGGTACGTCCAGTACGAGGATGATCCTCCGCCTTGCGATCGCACGCACCAGACGCCGCAGGCCCCGCCCTGCGGGCGGACGGAGCTACTTTCGCAACACGCCCTAGTGCTGCGGCGGACCGCAAGGCCGCCGGGGTCTGGTCCCTCGGTCGTGCGATCCGAGGCTGACCGGGAACGCGATTCGGGTCCTCGGCGGCCCTTGGTGGCGGCTCGCTGCGTCGATTCCACCCGATACAGCCCAGCTTGATCGGTCTTGAATGCTTTCGGTCGATTATTGCTGGGATTTGATGGTGACGTACTCGCTGGACGTGCGGCCGTCTACGGCCGTACATCCTTTTCCGTGCGCGAACTACGTCAATAGCCATCCTTTCCGACATCTCCGACTATGGTGGCGGATGTGCCCCGCCAATTGGGAGAGCTCGAAGACGCCGTCATGACGCGCATCTGGCAATGGAACCGCCCGGTGACGGTGCGGGAAGTCCTGGAAGACCTCCAGCAGGAACGCTCCATCGCCTACACCACGGTCATGACCGTTATGGACAATCTCCATCAGAAGGGCTGGGTGCGCAGGGAAGTCGAAGGCCGTGCCTATCGATATACCGCCGTCTCGACGCGAGCCGCCTACTCGGCCGCGCTGATGAACGAAGCCTGGTCGCAGAGCGACAACCCGGCAGCGGCTCTTGTCGCCTTCTTCGGCATGATGTCGCCGGAGCAGCGCGAGGCACTCCAGGACGCGATCCGCATCGTTCAGCCGCGGATGGCGGATGCCTCGCCTGAACGCGAGGCGGGCCGCGGGGAGGGACATGAGGCGGGGTCGAGTGCGCGACCTCCTCGGCCTGAGGGCGGCGGAGACCCGCACGGCGGGCAGGACGTCCGGCAGGGCGGTGGGGATGGGGAGCGGCGGGGGGCAGGGGGTGAAGCGGATGACGCGGGGGGATAGCGTCCGCACATGTCCTCAGCGCATCCAATCCCCAATGCCGTAGCAAATGCCGTGACCGTCCGACGGGCCAGGACCAGCGATGTACCGGCGGTGCGCCGGCTTGTCGACCCGTACGTAAGCGAAGGCATCCTGCTCGACAAAGCACCGGTGACGCTTTACGAAGACATCCAGGAGTTCTGGGTGGCGGAACGGGATGCCGATGCCCGAGTAGTCGGTTGCGGTGCGCTGCACGTGATGTGGGAAGATCTCGCGGAAGTCCGGACGCTGGCGGTCGACCCCCAGGTCAAAGGCCTGGGTGTGGGGCATCAGGTGCTGGGGCAGCTGTTGCACACTGCACGCTGGCTCGGAGTGCGGCGGGTTTTTTGCCTCACCTTTGAAGTGGACTTCTTCGGTAAGCACGGCTTCGTGGAGATCGGGGAGACTCCGGTCGACGGGGATGTCTACAGCGAGCTCCTCCGCTCCTATGACGAGGGAGTCGCGGAGTTCCTCGGCCTCGAACGGGTGAAGCCGAACACCTTGGGCAACAGCCGCATGCTCCTGCGGCTGTGATCGAGCCCGTCCGGAACGCGATGCTGCCCCCGGACCCGAACGCCAGATGTCCGAATCGCGCACGTTTCCCGCGTTCTCGAGGATCTGAACCTCTCCCAGGGGTTTGTGTTTTTCCGAGAAAAGCGGTTTCCTTTCCGCGTACTGCATTTTCGATGAAAGGAAATCCGGTGGCACAGAAGGTTCAGGTCCTTCTTGTCGATGACCTCGACGGTGGCGAGGCGGACGAGACCGTGACGTTCGCACTGGACGGCAAGACCTACGAGATCGACCTCACCACCGCTAACGCCGACAAGCTCCGCGGTCTGCTTGAGCCGTACACCAAGAGCGGCCGGAAGACCGGTGGTCGTGCCGCGACGGCTCGCGGTAAGGGTCGTGTCGCCGCTTCGGGTAACAAGGACACTGCCGAGATCCGCAAGTGGGCCAAGGAGAACGGTTACAGCGTGAACGACCGTGGCCGTGTCCCGGCGGAGATCCGCGAGGCCTACGAGAAGGCCAACGGCTGATTTTCCCGCTGGTTGCGGGTGCTGCGGGTATCGCATTTCTTGCGGTTACCGTTGGTACGGACCGCCGCGGTCGCTATGGCCGCCGCCGCGGCCGTACGCAGCAGCCGGGCGCGGTGGCACGCTGTTGCCGCCGTGCTCACGAGCCGTACGAGGTCGGGCACGCCCCCGGAGCCGGTAGGACGTCCGACGGGGGCCAGTGCCGGTAGCGACGGTTCGACCTCACCTCCTGGCTCCGGGGGCCGCAGCCAGTCCGCGGCCCCCTGCGGGGCGCTGATCCGCTCGCCTCTGCCGATCGCGGTCAGCTCAAGATCGATCCCGCTCCACTCCAGCCAGTCGAGCAGTCCGGGCAGTTCGTCCGCACTGCCCGCTGCGACCAGTAGGCGTACTCTGCGCCCCGCGAGGGCGACCGGACCCGTACGGGCGTACCGCCTCAGCAGAATGAGCCCGGCGTCGGCCGGCAGTTCCAGGACGTCGAAGCGCAGCCCGGTCAGCAACTGCACGGGCGGTCCGTCCACCGTCGCCCAGCCCAGTTCGTTCTCGTACCAGCGCGCGACACCGTCGGGGGACGGTGCCGGATGCGGCAGGGGGGTACGGGGGAACGGCAGGGCGGGCGCAGTGGGTGCGGGAGACGCGGAGGGCGCGATGACGGCCATACCCGGGCAACTCTCCGGAACTTCGGTTGGTTACGCAGTGTGGGCTAATGGCCGCATAACGTGTGGGGTATGTGGCGGGCCCGCCCGGAAATCCCCCGGCCAAGGGGGCGCGCAAAGGGCGTGAAGGGGGCTTCTGGAGGCCCAAGGATGTTCGCCCGTAGCTGAGGGAACCGGCGTGCGCGGCATGGACCGTCCGTACATACGGGTAAGACATCCCTAGTGGGGACGGACGAACACGCGGGCTGCCCGGTCTCACGTTCGCCATCGGCGTACACGCGGCGGGGCTAACGGCTTGGCCTGCGGGAACATCGTCTCGCACCATCGGGTTGGAGCATTTGTCGGCGTTCGGGGCAGGAGGCCAGCGACGGGTGTCGGCAGTTGGAATGAGCGGTCCCCGCTTGCGGGACTAAGCTGCGGAAGGACAGGGAGGGGATCGACCCCTAACTGACTGACCGCTCTGAGGAGCGATTAACGATGTTCGAGAGGTTCACCGACCGCGCGCGGCGGGTTGTCGTCCTGGCTCAGGAAGAAGCCCGGATGCTCAACCACAACTACATCGGCACCGAGCACATCCTCCTGGGCCTTATCCACGAGGGTGAGGGTGTCGCCGCTAAGGCCCTGGAGAGCCTCGGGATTTCGCTCGAGGCGGTCCGCCAGCAGGTGGAGGAGATCATCGGCCAGGGCCAGCAGGCTCCGTCCGGGCACATCCCCTTCACCCCTCGTGCCAAGAAGGTCCTGGAGCTCTCGCTCCGGGAGGCTCTCCAACTGGGCCACAACTACATCGGCACCGAGCACATCCTGCTCGGCCTGATCCGCGAGGGCGAGGGCGTCGCCGCCCAGGTCCTTGTGAAGCTGGGCGCCGATCTGAACCGGGTGCGGCAGCAGGTCATCCAGCTGCTCTCCGGTTACCAGGGCAAGGAGGCCGCCACCGCGGGCGGACCTGCCGAGGGCACGCCCTCGACCTCCCTGGTCCTCGACCAGTTCGGCCGGAATCTCACCCAGGCCGCTCGTGAGTCCAAGCTCGACCCGGTCATCGGGCGCGAGAAGGAGATCGAGCGGGTCATGCAGGTGCTTTCCCGCCGTACCAAGAACAACCCGGTGCTCATCGGCGAGCCCGGCGTCGGCAAGACGGCGGTCGTCGAGGGCCTGGCGCAGGCCATCGTCAAGGGCGAGGTGCCCGAGACCCTCAAGGACAAGCACCTCTACACCCTGGACCTGGGTGCGCTGGTCGCCGGCTCCCGCTACCGCGGTGACTTCGAGGAGCGCCTGAAGAAGGTGCTCAAGGAGATCCGTACTCGCGGTGACATCATCCTGTTCATCGACGAGCTCCACACCCTGGTGGGTGCGGGTGCCGCCGAGGGCGCGATCGACGCCGCCAGCATCCTCAAGCCGATGCTGGCCCGCGGTGAGCTCCAGACCATCGGTGCCACCACACTCGACGAGTACCGCAAGCACCTGGAGAAGGACGCGGCCCTGGAGCGCCGCTTCCAGCCCATCCAGGTCGCCGAGCCGTCGCTTCCGCACACCATCGAGATCCTCAAGGGGCTGCGCGACCGTTACGAGGCGCACCACCGCGTCTCGATCACGGATGAGGCCCTGGTCCAGGCCGCCACCCTGGCCGACCGGTACATCTCGGACCGCTTCCTGCCGGACAAGGCGATCGACCTGATCGACGAGGCCGGATCGAGGATGCGCATCCGCCGGATGACCGCTCCGCCGGACCTCCGCGAGTTCGACGAGAAGATCGCGGGTGTCCGCCGGGACAAGGAGTCCGCGATCGACTCCCAGGACTTCGAGAAGGCGGCCTCTCTCCGTGACAAGGAGAAGCAGCTGCTGGCGGCGAAGGCCAAGCGGGAGAAGGAGTGGAAGGCCGGCGACATGGACGTCGTCGCCGAGGTCGACGGTGAGCTGATCGCCGAGGTCCTGGCCACGGCGACCGGTATCCCGGTCTTCAAGCTGACCGAGGAGGAGTCCTCCCGGCTGCTCCGCATGGAGGACGAGCTCCACAAGCGCGTCATCGGCCAGAAGGACGCCATCAAGGCGCTGTCCCAGGCGATCCGCCGGACCCGCGCGGGTCTGAAGGACCCGAAGCGCCCCGGTGGGTCGTTCATCTTCGCCGGGCCTTCCGGTGTCGGGAAGACCGAGCTGTCCAAGACGCTCGCCGAATTCCTCTTCGGTGACGAGGACGCACTGATCTCCCTCGACATGTCGGAGTTCAGTGAGAAGCACACGGTTTCGCGGCTCTTCGGCTCCCCGCCCGGATACGTGGGCTACGAAGAGGGCGGCCAGCTCACCGAGAAGGTGCGTCGGAAGCCGTTCTCCGTCGTCCTCTTCGACGAGGTCGAGAAGGCCCACCCCGATATCTTCAATTCCCTTCTCCAGATTCTGGAAGACGGCCGTCTGACCGACTCCCAGGGCCGGGTCGTGGACTTCAAGAACACGGTCATCATCATGACGACCAACCTCGGGACCCGGGACATCTCCAAGGGCTTCAACCTGGGCTTCGCCGCCCAGGGCGACGTCAAGACCGGTTACGAGCGGATGAAGGCGAAGGTCAACGAAGAGCTCAAGCAGCACTTCCGGCCGGAGTTCCTCAACCGTGTGGACGACACGGTCGTCTTCCACCAGCTTTCGCAGGACGACATCATCCAGATCGTCGACCTGATGATCGCCAAGGTGGACGAGCGTCTGAAGGACCGCGACATGGGCATCGAGCTCAGCCAGGAGGCCAAGCTCCTGCTGGCGAAGAAGGGCTACGACCCGGTCCTCGGCGCCCGCCCGCTGCGCCGGACGATCCAGCGCGAGATCGAGGACCTGCTCTCCGAGAAGATCCTCTTCGGTGAGCTGCGTCCCGGTCACATCGTGGTGGTCGACACCGAGGGTGAGGGTGAGGAGAAGAAGTTCACCTTCCGCGGTGAGGAGAAGTCCGCGCTGCCGGACGTCCCGCCGATCGAGCAGGCGGCAGGCGGCACCGGGCCGAACCTGTCGAAGGACGCGTAAGCGCGCCACGCGCGCGGGCAGTGCGCCGAAGGGGCTGCCCCGGACCTTGAGGGTCCGGGGCAGCCCCTTTTTGCCTGGGCGGGATGCGCACCGCACATCGGGAAGGTCTGCACCGGACGCTCCCGGTCTTTCACGGCCCGGCCTTTCACGGCGCGGTCTCTCACGGCGCCGGTCGCCCTGGTGAAGCACTCAGCGGGCGGCTGACGGTGGTGCGCCGGGTGCCCGGGCGCTGGGGCGCCGCGTGAAGCTGTTCGCCGGGCCGGCTCTTGTCCGAAGGCCGCCGCCCGACGCGTCGTCCATGTCCGGGCCGCCGAACGCGTGAGCCGGCCGGACGTGGGCGGATGGGACCTGCGGGAGCCCTCCATGTCGCGACGCCGGCATTCCGCGCCAGGAGGCCCCTTGAATGACGGCGCCGTGGCCGTGGTCGGCCCGGTGCCGTTCAGGGAGGGATCCACAGGCGATCCCTCTGACGCGGAACAGCGTCATCCACCCCTGCTGGGACAGGCGGTAGACGCGTGACCCAGGTCGCATCGGCGGGCGGTCAGCCGTGACAAGGCGCACAGGCGTTTTGCGCCTACTAGGTGGCCTAGTGGGGGTCGCGCGGCTCCCGGCGAGCGGTGTGGGCTCATATGGCCGTGATTCCAGGCCGGCTGAAACGGACAAATCGGAAATGGCGTATGGCGGGCGACCTCGCCGGGCCCCTATCTGGAGCTAAACCGGCTGTCATCTGACGAATTCACAGGAAACCGGACATTGCGGAGGGTGGGGTCGGGTGGCGTCAAGGGTCCCGCTCACAAGGGGTGCTGTCTACGACGGAATATCGTAGATGGGGGGTTTGAGGTGGATTGCCGGTTCGGGTTACCAAGGTTCGGCACCCGGTGCTCCTGCGCCGGGTCGGTTCATGCCCGATCAGCCCGGAGGTTCTCCCCGCATGTCGAAGCGCAACATCAACCGTCTCCGCCCGTCCGTGCTCCGTACCCGTGGCGCCGTCGTGGCCGCCGGACTCAGCGCCGTGATGGTCGTCGGAGCCGGCGCCGGTGTCGCCGCCGCCGACACGGTCAAGGCCGCCCCGGTCGCCGCCAAGGCGAAGGCCGCGAAGAAGGCCCCCTCCTGGGTCAAGCCGGTGAACGGCTACACCCTGTCCGCCAGCTTCAACCAGGGCGGCGCCATGTGGTCCCACAAGCACTCCGGCCAGGACTTCGCCGTGCCGACCGGCACCGCGGTCAAGGCCGCCAGCTCCGGCGTCGTCGTGAAGGCCGGTCCGGGCGGTGGCGGTGACGGCTCCGCGTACGGCAACGCCGTGGTCATCAAGCACGCCAACGGCAAGTACTCGCAGTACGCCCACCTGTCGAAGGTCAACGTCCACGTGGGCCAGGCCGTGAAGACCGGCCAGCGGATCGCGCTCTCGGGCAACACCGGCAACTCGTCCGGCCCTCACCTGCACTTCGAGATCCGTACGACCCCGAACTACGGGTCCGCGCTCAACCCCGCCAGCTTCCTGCGCTCCATGGGCGTCACCCTCTGACGCACGCGCGCGTGGCAGACCCGATCAGGACCGTGGCCCGTGATGGGCCTGGGTGATCAGATCGATGGCGACCTCGAGGATGGCTTCCCGCTTCTCCTCCGGGTCGCCTTCGGCGTTCTGCATGAAGAACATCCCGGCGTGCATGGTGAACAGTGCGCTCACGCAGCGCACGCGGTCGACCATCGGAAGGTTCGGCCCCTGGAGCAGCTGGGACATGGCGATCATGCGCTCCTTGGAGGTCTCGCCGATGCTCAGCTCACGCATGGTGGCCTGGTTCTCCTGCATGAAGCGGAAGAGTGGCGCGGCGTCGCCGAGTGCCGCCTGATAGCGGCGCAGGATCTCCTGCTTGGTCTCCAGGGTGCGCGGCTGCGGCTGCTTCTCCGCCCAGGCGATCAGCTCGTCGAGAGGACGGGTCAGATCCTGGAAGAGGCTGATGACGATGTCTTCCTTGGTCTTGAAGTGGTAGTACAGCGCCGCCTTCGTGACGTCCAGCTTCTCCGCGATCTCGCGCAGCGAGGTCTTCTCGTAGCCCTGTTCGGCGAAGAGTTCCAGGGCGACGTCCTGAATGCGCTGCCGGGTGTTGCCTCTGGTGGTCATGAACTCTCCTGGGGACGCGATCTGACGCGCTCGTATGAACTTACTTGACGCCCGGCAAGTGACGGGTCTACCGTCCCTCAGTGTAGTGAACTAGCCGGGCGGCAAGTAAGTTCCCTGGGGGAGTGGACTGACAGTGACAGGACGGAAGTCAGAGGAGGCCGCGGTGGCGGCGCGGCAGGAACCGGAAGCCGTGGAAGCGGTGGGGGACCCTGAAGCTGTGGACGGGCCGCCGCAGCGCAGCGTGCGCGTCGTCCTCCTCGCCCTGATGATCGCGATGCTGCTCGCGATGTTGGACAACATGATCATCGGTACGGCGATGCCCACCATCGTCGGCGAGCTCGGCGGTCTTGAACATCTGTCCTGGGTCGTCACCGCCTACACCCTCGCCACCGCCGCCTCCACCCCCATCTGGGGCAAGCTCGGCGACATGTACGGCCGCAAAAACGTCTTCCTCACCTCGATCGTGGTCTTCCTGATCGGCTCGGCGCTCAGCGGAATGGCCCAGGACATGGGTCAGCTCATCGGCTTCCGCGCCGTGCAGGGCCTGGGGGCCGGCGGTCTGATGGTCGGCGTCATGGCCATCATCGGCGATTTGATACCGCCCCGGGAACGCGGCAAGTACCAGGGAATGATGGCCGGGGTCATGGCCCTCGCCATGATCGGCGGTCCGCTGGTCGGCGGCGGGATCACCGACCACTGGGGCTGGCGCTGGAGCTTCTACATCAACCTGCCGCTCGGCGCCGTCGCGCTCGCCATGCTCACCGCCGTGCTGCACCTGCCCAAGCGTGAGCGCGGGGCGCACCGCGATCCCATCGACTACCTGGGCGCCGCCCTGCTGACCGTCGGCATCACGTCGACCGTGCTGGTCACGACCTGGGGCGGTACAGAGTACGCCTGGGACAGCGCGGTCATCATGGAGCTCATCGCGATCGGCGTCGCCTCGCTCGTCGGCTTCGTCTTCGCGGAGACCAAGGCCACGGCGCCCATCATCCCGCTGCACATCTTCCGCAGCAGGAACTTCACGCTGATGTCGGTGATCGGTTTCCTCACCGGCTTCGTGATGTTCGGCGCCATACTGTTCCTGCCGCTGTACCAGCAGTCCGTGCAGGGGGCATCGGCGACCAACTCAGGGCTCCTGCTGCTGCCGATGCTGCTCTCGATGATGGCCGTCTCGCTGGTCGCGGGCCGGGTCACCACCAACAGCGGAAAGTACAGGATCTTCCCGATCATCGGCGGCGCGCTGATGGTGGTCGGTCTCTTCCTGCTGGCCCAGATGGATACCGGTACCTCCCGGCTCACCTCAGGTCTCTACATGGCCGTGCTCGGCGCGGGCATGGGCTTCCTGATGCAGATCACGATGCTGGTCGCGCAGAACAGCGTCGAGATGAAGGACATGGGCGTCGCCTCCTCGTCCACGACCCTGTTCCGCACGCTCGGTTCCTCCTTCGGCGTCGCGATCATGGGTGCGCTCTTCACCGCGCGGGTGCAGGACGAGATGGCCGCGCGCGGCGGCGCCGGGATCACCCAGCAGTCGGCGCAGCTTGACGCGGCGAGCCTGGCCAAGCTGCCCGAGCAGGTGCGTGAGGCGTACCAGTTCGCGGTGTCGGCGGGCACGCACAACGCGTTCCTGCTCGGTTCGGCGGTCGCCGTGGTCGGCTTCCTCGCGGCGTTCTTCGTCAAGGAGGTGCCGCTGAAGGGCGCGGGCCCGGTGACGTCCGAATCGCCCGCTCCGCGAAGCGATGGAGCGGCTTCCGGTGCGGAGGCGCCGCGTGACGGCCAGTCCGCCGCCGGACTGGCCTCCGCCAAGACGGTCTGAGGCGCCGGGACACCCGCAAGGTGCCCTGGGGCAGGAACCGCACGGTGCCCCGGGGCAGGAGGCCGGTCAGTCCGCGAGCTGCGGCAGCGTGAAACTGCCGCTGTTCGTCGGCGCGTGCTCCGGAAGCCAGAGCACCGCGATCGCTCCGCTCGTCGCTTCGCCTGGACCGGTCACATCGTGGCCGGCGTTACGGAAGGTCAACCGGGCCCCGAGCACGCGCGCCTGACCCGCCGCGATCGTCAGCCCCAGACCGTGGCCCTGTCCCGCCCGGTCGCTCGTGCCGGTACGGAACCGGCTCGGGCCGTCGCGCAGCAGCGCTTCCGGGAAGCCGGGCCCGTTGTCCCGTATCCGTACCACCCGGCCCTCCACGGTCACCTCGACCGGAGTGCCCCCGTGCTTGGCGGCATTGGTGAGCAGATTCCCCAGGATGCGTTCGAGCCGGCGCGGGTCGGTGTTGACCCATGACTCGTGGACCACGCGTACGACCGCGGCCGGATCCAGCACCCGGATCCGGCGGCTGACGAACTCGCCCAGCGCGATCTCCTGCAACTCGGCGCGTTCGGATGCGCCGTCCAGCCGCGCCACCTCCAGCACGTCCTCGACCAGGGTGCGCATCGCCTGCGCCCGGTCCCGTACCAACTCGGTGGGACGACCGGGCGGTAGCAGCTCAGCCGCCGTGAGCAGTCCGGTCACCGGAGTGCGCAGCTCGTGCGCGATATCGGCGGTGACCCGGCGCTCGGCCTCTATCCGGGAGTTCAGGGCATCGGTCAGGGCGTCGACGGCCCGCGCCAGCTCGTCCGTCTCATCCCGGACCACCCCGCCGACGGCCTCGCGGACCCGCACCTCCGTGTTCCCCTGGGCGACCTTGCCGGCCGCCGCTGCGGCCTTGCGCAGTCGGCGCGAGAGCTGTCCGCCGATGAGCACGCCGAGCGCCGAGCCCGCGAAGACCACCGAGACCGAGCCGATGACCAGGGCGCGGTCGAGTGCCTTCATCATGTCGGCACTGCGCGTCGGGAACCGGCTGTGCAACGACAGCACATCGCCGTTGTGCAGTGGTATGGCGGCCCAGATCTCGGGCGAGCCGCCGCGGTCCGCCTCCACGTAGGTCGCCCGGCGGCCGGCTTCGAGCAGGCGCCTCAGCTCGCGGGGCAGCGCCGGGTCATTGAGCTTGGCCCCGCCGAATTTGGGCTCGGCCTTCGGCTTGCTGCTCTCGTAGATCCGCTGGGCGATCTCCAGCCGGTCCATGTTCAGACCACGGGCGTTGTCGAGCATCGAGACCCGCGCGGAGTTGTGGACGACCAGACTCAGCGCGAACGCGATCAGCGCACCGACGGCGGCGATGGCGAAGCTGATCTTCCAGCGCACGCCGGTGCGAATGGCGAGGCGGGTCATGCGGCGTCCAGTCCTGTCCGGGGGCGGGGGGCCGCCCCCGGCAGATACAGCCGACGCACGCCGGTGTGCAGGGCGAGGCGCGTCATGCGGGTCCTGTTCCGGTCCGGGTCGCGATGGCTGTGGGACCTGTGGGGCGAGCGGGGTGCCCGGCGCGTGTGGAGCGTCAACAGCCGAGACGCCCGCGCGGGCGTCTCGGGTTGCCTGTGGGGATACGGCATCAGCACCCGCATCGGCTCAGTCTCAGGCCCTGAGCTTGTATCCGAAGCCCCGAACCGTCTCGATCCGGTCCTGGCCGATCTTGGTGCGGAGCCGCTGCACATGGACGTCCACGACCCGGGTGTCCCCGCCCCAGCCGTAGTCCCAGACCCGTTCCAGCAGCTTGTCCCGGGACAGCACCGTACCCGGCGCCGAGGAGAACTCCAGCAGCAGGCGCATCTCCGTCGGCGTCAGTGCGACCGGTCGTCCCGCGCGGCGCACCTCCATGCCCTCGGTGTCGACTTCCAGATCGCCGAAGGTCAGCACACCGCCGTCGCCCGCCTGCCCCGGCTCGTCCTGGTCACCCTGCGAACCGCCGGCGTGGCCGAAGCGGCGCAGCACCGCCCGGATACGAGCGACCAGCACGGCACCGTCGAACGGCTTGGTGACGTAGTCGTCGGCGCCTGCCTCAAGCCCGAGTACGACATCGATCGAATCCGCGCGTGCGGACAGCATGATCACGGGCACGGTCGACTCGTCCCGGATACGGCGGCACAGGCTCACTCCGTCGAGCCCCGGCAGCATCACGTCGAGGAGCGCGATGTCAGGCCGGTCGGCGCGGAAGGCCTCAAGCCCGCTGAGCCCGTCCGGCATGGCGGTCACCGTGAAGCCGTCCCGCTCCAGCGCGAGCTGCGTGGCCTCACGGATGACGTCGTCGTCCTCCACGAACAGGACATGTGTCTCGGCCATCGGGCTGTACTCCGCTGCTCTCTCGGTTCTCGTTCTCTGGTGGCAGTGCTCAGGTGCCGCTCGCCGGCCGTGAAGCAGGGCCCGGGGCTCAGCTGTCCTGCGGCGTCGGGAAGAGCTCGTCCCCGCCGCCGTTGCCGCCGGCGCTCCTGCTGTACTCGTTCTCGACCCGGTCCTGCTCGGTGAACCTGTTCCCCGACCAGCGATACGTGATCACTATCTGGCCCGACGGGTACGAGACCGTGTCGCCCTTCGCGTACACCTGCTTGGTGACGATCAGATCGCCGCGCTCGATCGTCGCGTAGACCGCGGCCTCCTCGGCGGCGAAGACGTTCGCGTATGCGTCGCCGCTCTTGCGGTACACGTATGTGCCCTGACCCACGGCCGAATCCCCGCACATCAGCACGTTGACCACCACGTCCGGCACGGGAGCACTGGTGATATTGCCGTACGAGGTGTCGATCGGATGGCCTTCATCGGCGCAGCGCTTGAGATCGGACTTGACCCGCCCGCTGACCTTCGGATCCTCCAGCACCAGCCGGAACGCGTCGACCTTCCGTATCGGCGTCGCGCTCGTCGAAGGCTCAGAGGTCGTCCGCGGCTGCGCCACCGGGTCACTGGGAGCGGCGCCCTCGTCGCGGGTGCCCGTACCACCGGTCGAGCAGCCGGCCGCGAGCAGCCCGAAGGCGGCGAGCGCGGCCATCGCCGTACCACTCGCCGCCCATCGGACGATGCGCCTTCCGGCGCGGCTCCCGTCCGCATCCGCGTCTGCGTCCGCGTCCGGGTCTGTTACGGAGTCCTCGGCTAGGCCGCGCACCGCTCCTGCCCCCGTTCCTCACGACGTGCGTACGTACGATCCCCACGCTGTGCGGGCACCCGCGGTGCCGGGACCTCCGCCAGCCCCGCAGCCGTCGCCCTTCGGCTTTCCAGCCCCCGGCCCTCCCGCTCGCGCGCCTCCAGCTCCTGCCGGAGCCGGGCGAGCGCACGGTGCAGCGTGCTCTTCACGGTACCGGTCGACATACCGAGCGCGGCGGCGGTCTCCTCCGTGCTCATCTGCTCCCAGTGCCGCAGCACCACGACGCTGCGCTGCTTCGGCGCGAGCACCTTCAGCACATCCATCAGCAGCGCACGGTCGGCGTGCTGCTCCGTGGTGTCCGACACGGTCGCGTCGGGGAGTTGCTCGGTGGGCACTTCCTCCAGCTTGCGGGAGCGCCACCACTCCGTGCGGGTGTTGATCATGACGCGGCGGAGGTAGGCATCGGCGAGCGACTTGTCCGCGATCCCCTCCCAGCGACCGTAGGTCCGCACCAGCGCGGTCTGGAGAAGGTCCTGGGCGTCCACGGGGTCCGGAACCAGCCGCCGCGCACTGCGCAGCAGCGCGTCCTGCCGGGTACGTACATACTCCTCGAACTCGAGTACCTCGCCGCCCTGCGCCATGTCCAACCGCCTCCATGCCCGTGAGCAAGCCCCGTGGCAACCGCGTGTGTTGCCGTGCCTTCTCGTCTGGTGTCTGTCGTCGTCGAGTGGTCGGTCCCGACAGCACAAGAAGCTACGGAGCGGTTGTCACGGGGCTGTGCGGGGAAGCCGTCGGAGTCCGCACGGCCACCCATCGGTTGTGTAACAGAGGTACTGGTCGGGGTTTAGCGGTGAATCTCAGGTGAGAGGCAACCGGAACTGGTCATTCTCCAGAGGTTCGATCAAACCATCCGAAACGAGCCCGTCCAGGGCGCGGGCCCGCTGGACCGGTTCGTCCCAGACCCGGTCCAGGACCGCCCGAGGCACGGGGCTCGTCGCCTCCCGCAGCACGGCCAGCAGCTTTCCGCGTACCTGGCGGTCCGTACCCGCGTAAGTCTGCCCGCGCCGCGGCGGACCGTCATGAGCCGGCTTCCCGGCCAGTCGCCAGGCGCACAGCCCGGCGACGGGGCAGCGCCCGCAGTCCTCGTTGCGAGCGGTGCACACGAGCGCGCCCAGCTCCATCGAGGCCGCCGCCCAGCGCGCCGCGGTCGCCTCGTCGTCCGGCAGCAGGGCACGAGCCAGACGGCGTTCGGCGGCCGTGGTCGCGTTCGGCGGGTACTGGATGCCGGTGGCGGCGCGGGCGAGCACCCGGCGGACGTTGGTGTCCAGGACCGGGTGCCGCTGCCCGTACGCGAACGACGCCACCGCCGCCGCGGTGTACTCCCCGATGCCCGGCAGCGCGAGCAGCTGCGCGTGTTCCCGGGGCACGTCGCCGCCGTGCCGCTCCGTTATCGCGACCGCTGCGCCGTGCAGCCGCAGCGCACGCCGCGGATAGCCGAGCCTGCCCCAGGCCCGTACGGCCTCGCCTGGCGCCTCGGAGGCCAGGTCCGCGGGGCGTGGCCAGCGAGCCAGCCACTGCTCGTACACAGGGAGCACCCGGCTGACCGGGGTCTGCTGCAGCATGAACTCGCTGACCATCACACCCCAGGCGCCCGCGTCGGGGCGGCGCCAGGGGAGGTCGCGGGCATGCTGGTCGAACCAGGCGAGGACTGGGGAGTGCAGCGCGGTCGCGTCCTCGATAGTCGCGGGCGAGGTCTGGGGGGATGGCATGTCGGTCGCAGTCATGGCACTTCCGATCCTGACACGGCGGGCGCCGACTGCGGCGCATGCGCTCCGTGCCGTGGCCGAGAGGCTGCCGAAAGGTCGCCGGAGCGGTTGCCGGCCCGGCGGTCGCGTGGCGGTCGCGTGGTGGTGGCGGGGCCCTCGACGGGTGATCGGGGAGGCGTACATGTCACCGGACTCACCTATGTACACGAAGGGGGTCGATACGACGGCGCTCCCCTACGACCCCGTGATGATGATCGACAGAATCGCGCCCCATGGGCGGCGGGTGGGGCGGGAGTTGCCCCCGATCTCTCGTACAGTTCGGTACGTGGGATCTCTGCGCAATCCGATCGGGCCGCTTCCCTCCTCCATCTACTGGCGCCGGAGGGCAGTCGCGCTGACCCTCCTCGCGCTGCTCGCCATGCTGGTCGCCTGGGCGGTCAGCTTCGGTGACGGAGGGAGTGGCACCGGTGACGACGGCAAGCCGGGCGCGGGTCCGGCGCCCTCCATCACGCCCGGAGACGAGCCTTCCGGTCCCGCGATCAGCGAACGGCCTGGTGGCCGTGACGAAGCCGATGGAGGCGCTTCGAGCGGGAACACCGGGGGCGACGGAGGCGGTGGCACCGGAGCCCCCGACGGCGGTGCGGAGGGCGAAGAAGGCACCGGCAAGAACGGCGACGGCGACCCGAGCGCGAGCGGCGGCCTGCGGGTGCCCGCGAACTCGCCCCTGCCGAACTGTGCCTCCGGCGCCCTGAAGTTGACGCTGCGCAGCGCCAAGATCTCGTACGCCCTGGGGGAGAAGCCGCGCTTCGAACTCATCGCGCGGAACACCTCGGCCGTCACCTGCAAGGCGGACTTCGGCCCCAAGGCCGCGGTGCTGACGGTCACCGACGACGCCGACGACGCTGTCTGGTCCACAAAGGACTGCCCGCAGGGCGGTGGCAGCGTGCTGCTGAGCGTCCCGGCGAACTCGACCGTGTCCCACTTCGTCGACTGGGACCGGCGCCCCAGCGCCCCGGCCAAGTGCGCCACCCCGCCCGCGGGACAGGCGCGGCCCGGCACGTATCTGGTGGAGGCCAGCTTCCCCGGGGCGAAGATCGTCCCCGCGTCCTTCCGCCTTGAGAAGGACTAGAAGGACTGGAAGGACTGGGTCGACGCGTTGTCCAAGGTCCGGTCCCCTGGGGCGAAAGCCCCGACGGGGACCGGACCTGAGAAGAACTCAGACGTAGCGCTCCAGGATCGAGGACTCCGCCAGTCGGGACAGCCCCTCCCTGACGCTGCGCGCTCTGGCCTCGCCGACACCGTCGACCGCCTGGAGGTCGTCCACGCTCGCGGCCAGCAGCTTCTGGAGTCCCCCGAAATGCTCGACCAGGCGCTCGATGATCGCGCCGGGCAGCCGCGGCACCTTCGCCAGCAGACGGTAACCCCGCGGCGAGACCGCGGAGTCCAGGGTCTCAGGTGATCCGCTGTAGCCCAGCGCCCGTGCCACGGTGGGCAGTTCGAGCAGCTCGGGATGCGTCAGGTCGTTCAGCTCGGCCAGGGCCTCGTCCACCGTGCGCGACCGCTTCGCCGTCGGCTCCGGGACATAGTCGCGGATGACCAGCTCGCGCTCCGGTTCCACGCCCGCGATCAGCTCGTCGAGCTGAAGGGCGAGCAGACGTCCGTCGGTGCCCAGCTCCACCACGTACTCGGCGATCTCCGTGGCGATCCGGCGCACCATCTCCAGTCGCTGTGCGACCGCCGTGACATCGCGGACCGTCACCAGGTCCTCGATCTCCAGCGCGGACAGCGTCCCGGCGACTTCGTCAAGACGCAGTTTGTAGCGCTCAAGGGTCGCCAGTGCCTGGTTCGCCCGGGACAGGATCGCGGCCGACTCCTCCAGGACCCGCCGCTCCCCGTCCACGTACAGAGCGATCAGCCGCATCGACTGGGAGACCGAGACCACGGGGAAACCGCACTGCTTGGAGACCCGGTCGGCGGTCCGGTGCCGGGTGCCCGTCTCCTCCGTGGGGATGGAGGCGTCGGGGACCAACTGCACACCGGCCCGGTGGATCTTGGTGATGTCCTTGTCGAGGATCAGGGCCCCGTCGAGCTTGCACAGCTCACGCAGCCGCGTCGCGGTGAACTCCACGTCCAGCACGAAGCCGCCGGTGCACATCGATTCGACCGACTTGTCCATACCGAGGACCAGCAGCCCACCGGTGTTACCCCGCAGGATGCGCTCCAGTCCGTCGCGCAGGGCGGTGCCCGGAGCGACCGCACTCAGAGAGGCGCGCATCAGCCACTCCTTGCCGGACCCCCCGGAGCCTCCGCCGGACTTTCCGGGGGCCGAGCCCCGGTCGTTGGCTGCCACTGCTCTCCTCCGGCTCGTACGGATGGGCGAGACCAGGGCAAAGTCTACCGGCGTACCTCGTCCATTCGTGGGGCCTCTGCCCTGCGCCCGCGCGGGAGCACCCTCAGCGCGTCCCCCATGTCGGCGACTTCCGTGACCTTCATACCAGGCGGGACCTTGCCGGGATCTGCCGGAACGAGAGCGTGCGTGAAGCCGAGGCGGTGTGCTTCGGCGAGTCTGCGCTGCACACCAGTGACCCGTCTCACTTCGCCGGCGAGCCCCACCTCTCCGATCGCCACCAGGTTCTTGGGCAGCGGTGTGTCACTCGCCGCCGACGCCAGAGCAAGCGCGATCGCGAGATCGGCTGCGGGCTCGGAGAGCTTCACCCCGCCGACGGTCGCGCTGTAGATGTCCCTTTTGCCCAGGGAACTGATGCGGCCCCGCTGCTCCAGCACGGCCAGCATCATCGAGACCCGGGAGGTCTCCAGACCGGAGGTGGTGCGCCGGGGTGAGGGGATCTGGGTGTCCACGGTGAGCGCCTGGACCTCGGCGACCAGAGGGCGGCGCCCCTCCAGTGTGACCGTGAGGCAGGTGCCGGGGACGGGCTCGTCCCGCCGGGTCAGGAACAGGCCGCTGGGGTCGGCGAGTCCGGTGATGCCCTCGTCGTGCAGCTCGAAGCAGCCGACCTCGTCCGTCGTGCCGTAACGGTTCTTGACGCCCCGGACCAGCCGCAACCGGGCATGCCGGTCGCCCTCGAAGTGCAGCACGACGTCCACGAGGTGCTCCAGCAGCCGCGGACCCGCGATGGCGCCGTCCTTGGTGACGTGTCCCACCAGCAGGGTGGACATCCCGCGCTCCTTGGACGCGCGGATCAGCGCACCCGCCACCTCGCGCACCTGCGCCATGCCGCCCGGTGCCCCGTCGATCTCGGGGGACGCCACCGTCTGCACGGAGTCCAGGATGAGCAGCGAGGGCTTCACGGCGTCCAGATGCCCGAGAACGGCGGAGAGGTCGGTCTCGGCGGCCAGATACAGATGGTCGTCCAGTGCGTGGATCCGGTCCGCGCGCAGCCTCACCTGACTGGCCGACTCCTCACCCGTGACATAGAGGGTGCGGTGTTCGTCGCTCGCGGCCTTCGCCGCCACGTCGAGCAGCAACGTGGACTTGCCCACGCCGGGCTCGCCGGCCAGCAGCACCACCGCGCCCGGCACCAGGCCCCCGCCGAGCACCCGGTCGAGCTCGTCGACACCGGTCGTGCGGGCCGTGGCCTGCCGACCGTCGACCTGCGCGATCGGCACCGCGGCGCTGGTGACCCTCCCGGCGGCCGTCGTACGGACCGCGGGCGCGCCGTACTCCTCGACCGTGCCCCAGGCCTGGCACTCGGGGCAGCGACCGAGCCACTTGGCGGTCGTCCAACCGCATTCGGTGCAGCGATAGGACGGCCGGTCCTTCGCGGATTTCGTACGGGCAGCCATGCGGAGAACCGTAGCGGCCCCCACTGACATCGGCCGAGGGCGGCCGAGGGGGAGCGCCGCGATCGCACGACGGCCGCCGGGGGAAGGCACCGGCGAGAGCGCCGGAGAAGGGCGCCTGGCACCGGGGCATCCGCGCCGGGCACATGCCCCGGTCCTCTTTTAACAGAAACGTTCACCCGTAAGGAGTAAATGCCCCTAAGTGGCGCGAACTGAGTGCCCTTCGGCGCCTACGGTCAAACTGTGACGAGCAGCATGCTGGAACCACCCGAGACCCTCGTGCAGGCGTCGCCCGCGCGCTACGAGGCGTATCTGGACGGGCTGTTCACCTACTGCCTGGCGGCGCTGTGCGACCACGAAGCGGCGACGGAGGTGCTCGGCGACGTCCTGGCCATCTCCGAGCGTCAGCACCGGCGTTGCCCGAGCGGCGAGACCGAGCGCAAGGCATGGCTGTACGCGCTCGCCCGCTGGGCCTGCCTGCGAGCCCTCGCCGAGCAGCGGCGGCACAGGCGGCGTCGGGGCACGGGCGGCGGCGCGCACGGCAAGCGCTCAGGTGGGTTACGCGCGGATGCCGAGGGGACCCGCGGTGCGCACGGCTCCCGTGCGCAGGGCCGCGCCCATGCCCGGTCCGCGCGGTCCGGCTGTGACGAGACGGCGCCCACGGAGTCCGTGCGCACCATCCCGCCCGATGTCGCCGAGCGGCATCGGGCCGAACTGGCCAGGCTCGCCTGGCCGGAGGCTGCCGGCACCACCCCCGAGCAGCGCGAGGCGCTGGAGCTCGCCGTACGTCACCGCCTCGTACCGCGCCAAGTCGCCGCCGTACTGGGCATGGAGCCCGTGCGCACCCGTGAGCTGCTCGCGTCCGCGGCTTGCGAGGTGGAGCGCACCCGTGCGGCACTCGCCGTGGTGGAGGCCGGCGACTGCCCCTCGATCGCCAGGCTCACCGAGGACCACCAAGTGCTGCTCTCGGCCGGTCTGCGGCGCGAACTCGTGCGGCATGTGGACGACTGCCCGCGCTGCCGCCGCGCCGCCGAGCGCGCCGGGGCCGGCGGGCCCTGGCCCGGCTCATCGGTCACTCTGCCGGAAGGCGCGGAGGGGGCGCCGGCTCCGGCCGGCGCACCCGATTCGCCGAGGCGGACATTCGGAGGGCCGGTCGGGCAGTTGCCCCTCGTCCCCGCGCCGCGTGCCGAGGCCTACGCGGCGATGCCGCACGTACCGCGAGAGCGCGCCGGATCACCGCGCTTCGGCCGGGACGGGTTCCCCGTGGACCCGAGGAGCCACGCGGCTCAGCGCGGCCGGTTGCGGACCAGGGCGGTCACCACGGCCGTCGTGGCGGCGGTCGTGGCCGCGCCCGTGCTTGCGCTCTGGGGGGCCTACCGCGGTACCTCCACCGACGGTGACCACCAAGGCGGTTCCCCGCTGTTCGCCGGGGAACTCGACGGTGCCGCCGACGAGGACGGTGCGGAGCGACCGGACGGCTTCCGCCGTGACGGCCGCGGCTACGGCGACTACGAGACCGCCGGCAACGCGCAGCGCGGTCCCGGCGGGCGAGCCGTGAGCGTGGGCAGCCACCCCGTCGCCACATCCGGCGGGGTGTCCATCGAGGTCATCAGCCCCGGGCAGCCGCTGACCGGCTCCACTGCCTTCGGGCGTGGGCCGGGCCGTCTCACGGTCGAGGCCCAGCCGTCCGGCGACACGACGATGATCACCCTCACCGCGTCGGGTGGCGCCCCGGTGTCCTGGTCACTGTGGACGGACGCGCCCTGGCTCTACGCGAGTGTCACGTCCGGCGTCCTACGGCCGGGGGAGTCCTTCACCGTCCATGTGTACGTGGACCACGCCGCCGAGCCGGAAGGCCCTTGGACGGCACGTGTGGGCGTCGACCCCTCGGGCGCGGTCCTGGAGCTGGACGGGCATGGCGAGACCGATCCGGCCCCGCCCGCCGAACCGCCCCCGCCCTCCGAGGAACCGTCCATGCCGGAGCCGCCCCCGGCGACGGAACCACCGCCCGCCAGCGAACCGCCTCCGGCAACCGACCCCCCGCCCGGAGAGACACCGCCGCCGTCCGACCCCGCGGAGCCGCCGCCGGGCGATCCTGCGCAGCCGTCGGCCCCGTCACCGAACTGAGGAAGCGTTTCCCCGGACCGTGTGCGGCCTCCTGCCGGGCGCGCACCGGCCCCGGGGCGCCCACTCGGAGGCAGCCACCGGGGCCGCGCGCGTGAGCCGCATCCGCCCGATGCACGCAGACGAGGCGGGCAGGGCGGGGTCGGCCGCATCGGCCGGAGGCAGGCCGGGGCAGATGGTTCGCCCGGGGATCAGGCCGGGTTGGTACGCCCGTCCCTCGGGGCCGCCGGATCCGCGGGATGCGGGGCCAGCAGCGGCAGCCCCCTGGCCAGTCGTGCCTCGCACAGCTCCACCAGTACGCCGTACGCCGCCTCGCCCATCAGCTCCACGAGCTCAGGGCGGTAGGTCACGTACACCGGCTCGCCCGCGCCGTGCGCCGAGGTCGCCGATGTGCACCACCAGTGCAGGTCATGCCCGCCAGGGCCCCAGCCCCTGCGGTCGTACTCGCCGATCGAGATCCGCAGCACCCGGGTGTCGTCGGGGCGGTCGACCCAGTCGTACGTGCGCCGCACGGGAAGCTGCCAGCACACGTCGGGCTTGGCCTCCAGCGGCTCGCGGCCCTCCTTGAGAGCCAGGATGTGCAGCGAGCAGCCGGCGCCGCCCGAGAACCCCGGGCGGTTCTGGAAGATGCAGGACCCTTCCCAGCGCCGGGTCTGGAGCTCACCGTCCTCGTCCTTCTGCGTCCAGCCCGTCCGGGTGCCCACATCGTGGAACTGCCACAGTTCGGGAGTGAGTCGTGCCACGTTCCGGGCGACCCGCTTCTGGTCGTCCTTGTCCGAGAAATGCGCCCCCAGCGTGCAGCAGCCGTCGTCGGCACGGCCCGCCTGGATGCCCTGGCAGCCGCTGCCGAAGATGCAGTTCCAGCGGGAGGTCAGCCAGGTCAGGTCGCAGCGGAAGACCTGTTCGTCGTCCGCCGGGTCGGCGAACTCCACCCAGGCGCGTGGGAAGTCGAGACCCTGTTCGTCGGGTCGGCCGGGCCGATCGGCCCGGCCGGGTGCGGAGGTCCGCCCGGGCTCCAGGGGCCCCACGGATTCCACTGACCCGACGGTTTCCACCGACTCCACGGATTCCACCGACTGCGCGGGCTTTCCGAGCTTCACCGGCTGCCCGGCACTCTCCCGGTTTGCTTTGCCCTGCTTCGTCTTTTTCGTCTTTGGCACGGGTCAAGCGTATGCGCGAGACAGCAGTAGCGTTCCGTTCATGAGACTCGGAGTCCTCGACGTCGGTTCGAACACGGTGCACCTGCTGGTGGTGGACGCACACCCCGGTGCGTGCCCTCTGCCTGCCCACTCCCACAAAGCTGAGCTGCGGCTCGCCCAGCTCCTCGACGAGGACGGAGCCATCAGCGCCAAGGGCGTCGACCAGCTCATCGCCACCGTCGAAGACGCACTCCAGGCCGCCGAGGACAAGGGCTGCGAGGACGTCCTCCCCTTTGCGACGTCCGCGGTGCGCGAGGCGACCAACGCCGACGCCGTATTGGCGCGCGTCCGCACCGTGACCGGGGTCGACCTCACCGTGCTCACCGGCGAGGAGGAGGCCCGGCTCACCTTCCTGGCCGCCCGCCGCTGGTTCGGCTGGTCCGCCGGCCGGCTGCTGGTCCTGGACATCGGGGGCGGCTCGCTGGAGATCGCGTTGGGGATCGACGAGGACCCGGACGCCGCGGTCAGCCTGCCGCTGGGCGCCGGACGGCTCACTGCCGCGATGCTCCCGGGCGACCCGCCGCAGCCCGACGACGTGCGTGCGTTGCGCCGCCATGTACGGGCGCAGATCGCCCGTACGGTCCATGAGTTCAGCCGTTTCGGCCGCCCGGACCATGTGGTCGCCACTTCCAAGACGTTCAAGCAACTGGCCCGTATCACCGGCGCCGCGCGTACCGCCGACGGCCTGTACGTGCAGCGCGCGTTGAACCGCGCCGCCCTGGAGGAGTGGGTGCCCAAGCTGGCCACCATGACCTCCGCCCAGCGTTCGATGCTGCCCGGGGTCTCTGAGGGCCGCTCGGGCCAGCTGCTCGCCGGGGCTCTGGTGGCGGAAGGGGCCATGGACCTCTTCGGCGTCGATGAGCTGGAGATCTGCCCCTGGGCGCTGCGCGAAGGTGTGATTCTGCGCCGCCTGGACCACCTGCCCACGGACTGACGTCCGACTGATGCCCTCTCCCCACCTTCAGTCGCGGCAGCACCGGGCCCGTAATCTGTCTCTCGTGGCAGATCCAGATCCAGTGGTGCGTATCCCGGATGCGAAGGTCGCCCTGTCGACGGCCTCCGTCTACCCGGAGTCGACGGCGACGGCCTTCGAGATCGCCGCGCGCCTCGGATACGACGGGGTCGAGGTCATGGTCTGGACCGACCCGGTCAGCCAGGACCTGGAGGCGCTGCGCAGGCTCTCCGACTACCACGAGGTGCCGATCCTCGCGGTCCACGCGCCGTGCCTGCTGGTCACTCAGAGGGTCTGGTCCACCGACCCTTGGGTGAAGCTCCAGCGCGCGCAGGCCGCGGCCGAGCAACTGGGCGCGTCGACCGTCGTGGTGCATCCGCCGTTCCGCTGGCAGCGGCAGTACGCGCGCGACTTCGTGTCCGGGATCTGGCGGATGGCGAACGAGACGGACGTGCGGTTCGCCGTCGAGAACATGTACCCCTGGCGCTACCGCGACCGCGAGATGCTGGCGTACGCCCCCGACTGGGACGTCACCAAGGAGGACTACCGGCACTTCACGGTCGACCTGTCGCACACCGCCACCTCCCGTACGGACACCCTGGCCATGGTCGACCGGATGGGCGACCGGCTCGCGCATGTGCATCTGGCCGACGGCAAGGGCTCGGCCAAGGACGAGCACCTGGTGCCGGGACGCGGCGACCAGCCGTGCGCCGAGCTGCTGGAACGGCTGGCCCGCAGCGGCTTCGACGGGCATGTCGTGATCGAGGTCAACACCCGTCGGGCGATGTCGGCGGCGGAGCGTGAGGCGGACCTTGCCGAGGCGCTGGCGTTCACCCGGCTGCATCTGGCCTCGGCCGCCGCCTCGGACGACGAGCCGGAAGGGGCGGAGGCGGACGCCTTCGGCGGCACCGCGGGCGGATCATGACCGCCGCGGCCGCCCCGAGGCGGCGTGGTCGCGGCCGTCCCGCCCGCACGGAGGCGGACAGCGGGCCGGGTGCCCGGGAACGCATCCTCCAGGCGGCCCGTGCAGAGTTCGCCGAGCGTGGCTACGACAAGACATCCGTGCGCGGAATCGCCAAGGCCGCGAACGTCGATCCGGCGCTCGTCCACCACTACTTCGGCACCAAGGACGAGGTCTTCGCCGCGGCCATCGAGGTCAGTTTCGAGCCCGCGATGCTCGTACCGGCGATCCTCGAAGAGGGCACCGGGCACATCGGCGAGCGACTCGTACGCCACTTCATCGGCGTCTGGGAGAACCCGGCGACGAGAGCGCCGCTGCTGGCGATCCTCCGGTCCGCGCTGACGCATGACGCAGCGGCGAAGGTGCTGCGCGGATTCGTCCTGCGGCGGCTGCTGGAACGGGTGGCGGCGGACCTCGACGTGCCGAACCCCAAGTTCCGCGCCGAGCTCGCCGCGTCGCACATGATCGGGATCGCGGTGCTGCGCTATGTGATCAAGGTGGAGCCGCTGGTCAGCGCGGACCCGGAGGAGATCATCGCGATGGTCGCACCCACGCTTCAGCGGTATCTGACGGAGGACTGAGGCGGGCACGAGTCCGCTCCCAGCGCGCCGATCGAAGCTGATCGCCCGACGGGTCCGCCTTTCGGTCCGCGTGCCGGGTTGCCCGAAAGGCGGAACACCGTCCCGTATCGCGGACTCGATGTCCAGATCTTGGAGCAGCGGCGTAGGCTCGATGGAGCCAGCACTGTCAAAAGGAGCGAGCGACGATGCCCGAGCTGAGGTCCCGCACAGTCACCCACGGCCGCAATATGGCGGGCGCCCGCGCCCTGATGAGGGCTTCGGGCGTAGCGAGCGCGGACATCGGCAAGCCGATCATCGCGGTCGCCAACTCCTTCACCGAGTTCGTGCCGGGCCACACCCACCTGGCACCGGTCGGCCGGATCGTCTCCGACGCGATCCTCGCCGCCGGCGCGGTCCCCCGTGAGTTCAACACCATCGCCGTGGACGACGGGATCGCCATGGGACACGGAGGGATGCTCTACAGCCTGCCGTCCCGCGACCTGATCGCCGATTCGGTCGAGTACATGGTCGAGGCACACTGCGCGGACGCCCTGATCTGCATCTCCAACTGCGACAAGATCACTCCCGGCATGCTGATGGCCGCCATGCGTCTCAACATCCCGGCCATCTTCGTCTCGGGCGGTCCGATGGAGGCGGGTCAGGCCACCCTGGTCGACGGCACGGTTCGCAAGCTGGACCTGATCAACGCCATCGTGGACGCGGTCAACGAGAACGTGTCGGACGAGGACGTGCTCCGTATCGAGGAGAACGCCTGCCCCACCTGCGGATCCTGCTCCGGCATGTTCACCGCCAACTCGATGAACTGCCTCACCGAGGCCATCGGCCTCTCCCTTCCCGGCAACGGCTCCACCCTCGCCACCCACACCGCCCGCCGGGCCCTCTACGAGACCGCGGGCCGCACGGTCGTCGAGATCACCAAGCGCTACTACGGGCAGGGCGACGAGTCCGTCCTGCCCCGCAACATCGCGACCCGTGCCGCCTTCGAGAACGCCATGGCCCTCGACATCGCCATGGGCGGCTCGACCAACACGATCCTGCACTTGCTGGCCGCCGCCCAGGAGGCCGAGCTCGACTACGACCTCACCGACATCGACGCGGTCTCGCGCCGCGTCCCCTGCCTGGCCAAGGTCGCACCGAACATCGCCCCCGGCGGCACGTACTACATGGAGGACGTCCACCGAGCCGGCGGCATCCCCGCCATCCTGGGCGAGCTCTACCGAGGCGGGCTGCTCAACGAGGACGTGCACACCGTGCACTCCGCCTCGCTCGCGGACTGGCTCAAGACCTGGGACGTGCGCGGTGGCTCCCCGTCGGCCGAAGCCGTCGAGCTGTGGCACGCGGCGCCCGGTTGCGTGCGCTCGGCGACCGCCTTCTCGCAGTCGGAGCGCTGGGACTCCCTGGACACCGACGCCGAGAACGGCTGCATCCGTTCCGTCGAGCACGCGTACTCCAAGGACGGCGGGCTGGCCGTGCTGAGGGGCAATCTCGCCGTCGACGGCTGCGTGGTGAAGACCGCGGGCGTGGACGAGTCGATCTGGACCTTCGAGGGCCCCGCCGTGGTCTGCGAGTCCCAGGAGGAGGCCGTCGACAAGATCCTGAGCAAGGTGATCAAGGAAGGCGATGTCGTCGTCATCCGCTACGAGGGTCCGCGCGGCGGCCCCGGTATGCAGGAGATGCTCTACCCGACCTCCTTCCTGAAGGGCCGCGGCCTGGGCAAGGCCTGCGCCCTGGTCACCGACGGCCGCTTCTCGGGCGGTACCTCGGGCCTGTCGATCGGCCACGCCTCGCCCGAGGCGGCGTCCGGGGGCACCATCGCCCTGGTCGAGGACGGCGATCTGATCCGCATCGACATCCCGAACCGTTCGATCGAGCTGGTCGTCGGAGATGCGACGCTCGCTGCCCGACGGGAGGCGCTGGACGGGGTGTATGCGCCGAAGAACCGCGAGCGCAGGGTCTCCGCAGCGCTGCGGGCTTACGCGGCGATGGCGACGAGCGCGGACAAGGGCGCGGTCCGGGACGTCTCCAAGCTCGACTGAGCTGCCCCTTGCTTTCCGGTCAGGGCTGAGCCGCCCCTGCCTGCCTGCCCGTCCTGACTGACCGGCTTCGCGCGGGGTGACCGGCTTCGCGGGTGCACGCGTACCGCGAAGCCGGTCACCAGCGCGCGGGGTCAGCAGCGGGTACGGCGAACACCGAGCCGTCGGGGGCACCGGCGAAGACCCTGCCGTCCACGGCCACGGGCGCGGGCAGCGACGAGGCGACGGTCGCACTCGCTGCGGGTATCCGGGGTCTGGTCTGGCCGAGCAGGGCACCCCGCTCGGCGTCGACCGCCAGCAGTCGCCCGTCGGCGCCGCTCACATAGACCCGGCCTTCGTGGACCGTCGGCTGCGACGACCGGGTCAGGTAGGTCTCCAGCCGCCACCGCTCGGCTTCACCGCGTTCCGCCGTTGTGTCCAGGGCCATCAGCGCGCCCCCCGCGCCCACGACGTAGGCAGTCCCGCCCGAGGACGCCACCTGGGCCTGGTCGACCCGTAGCGGCAGCGGGACACGCCGCGCCTGGCGCGATGGGGAGTCGAGACGGACGAGCGCGCTCGTGAAGCCGTCGTCATCCTCCGTGAGCAGCAGCGAGCCCTGACTCCCGCCCGTACCCGGAGCGTCCACCGCCACGGGCTTCAGCGTGCCCTTGAGCTGCTTCTCCCAGCGCACTTCACCGCTGTCCACTGCCACGACCCGGACGAGCGTGCTCCGGCCCTCGGGTTCCGGTGTGACGGCGAAGATCTCCCCGGGCGTCCCGGAGCTTCGTGAGCCTTCCGGAGCGGACATCCACTGTGTACCAGGCCCGCCGCGCCGCGCCCGCCAGCGCTCCCTGCCCGATGCACCGTCGAGCGCCCGCACGTTCCCGTCCGGCCCCATCAGCAATATGATCCCCCCGCTGAAGGCAACCGGCGCGTACGCGCCGAGATCCCGGCCCCAGCGGGTGGCGCCGGTCTCCGGGTCCAGGACATCGAGTCGTCTGCCCCCGTTCGTGGAGACGTACAGCAGCCCGTCCGACAGCAAGGGCGCCCGGTCGGTGGTGCCGGCGCCGACAGGCGCCTGGCGCGACCAGAGCCGCGTGCCGCCCGCCATCGACAGCCGCGCGGCCATGACCCCCGGTGCCGAGCAGTACAGGCCGGTGCCGTCGGAGACACACGCGGGAGTGGCCCGTGAACCCCCGCCTCCGTCCCCGGCCGTTGCCGTGTTGCCGGATGCGAAGCTGCTCCGCCAGGGTGCGGTGGCGGTCTTACCGGTGTCGGGCTCGGCGCCCCCGGACGAGGCCTGAACGGGGTCCGAACCGGTTGCGCGGATACCCGTGTAGGCGGCGGTGAGCAGACCGGCGGCGGCGAGGCCCACGACGGCGTAGCGCAGCCGCAACCGCAGCCGCGTGGTGCTCCGCGGTGCGGGGCCGGCGCAGGCTTCCGGTTCAGGGTCCGGCCGGTCCGGCAGATCCGCTGCCACCCGCGAAAGGAAGGCGGTGTCGACCTCGCCGACCGGTGATCGAAGTTCTGCCATCACCTCACCTGGAGTGGGCCTGTTCTCGGGCTCCTTGGCGAGACAGCGCGTCAGCAGTGGTACGAGTTCGGTGGGCACCCCCGCCAGATCCGGTTCGTTGTGCACCACCTGGTACGCCACGATGTACGGGCTGTCCGACCCGAAGGGCCCGCGTCCGGTCGCCGCATGCACCAGGACCGCCCCGAGCGCGAACACATCGGCGGCGGGACCGACGTCGCGAGGGCGCTGGAACTGCTCGGGAGCCATGAACGGCGGGGTGCCGATCAACTTCCCCGTCTCGGTCCGGAGATCGCTGTCCGACGGGCGCGAGATCCCGAAGTCGATGACTTTCGGCCCGTCGGCGGCGAGCAGCACATTGCTGGGCTTGAGATCGCGGTGCACGACACCCGCGCGATGGATGTCCCGCAGGGCCTCGGCCAGTCCTGCGCCGAGCCTGCCCAGCTCTCCGAGCCCCAGCGGACCGTTCCGCTTGACGCGCTCGGCGAGGGTCGGGCCTTCGATGAACAGCGTGGCCATCCAGGGCCTCGGCGCATCCGGATCGGCGTCCACGACCGGCGCGGTGAAAGCACCGCTGACCCGCCGAGCCGCGGCCACTTCCTGCCGAAAACGCGCCCTGAACTCGGGATCCGAGGCGTGCTCGGTATGGACGACCTTGATGGCGAGGCGCAGCCCCGACGCGGATGTGGCCAGGTGTACGACACCCATGCCGCCCGAGCCGAGACAGTCCCCGAGCCGGTACTGCCCGGCGTCTTCCGGCTGCTCCGGCCCGGTCGGCCGTTCCGCTTCCGGATTCGGCCCGGTGCTGCGCAGCGGTGGCATCGCCCACCCCCGTGTTCGTCGTTGCGCACGCGCGACGCACGGAGCCTAGTCGATGGTTCGTGCGAGACCGAGGCGGCTTGCTAGCCTGCGCGGCGCACGCATTTTGAGCCATTGTCAGCAGATGCCGGCCAGTGCCGGATCAAGTGGGGGAGGCCGGTCATGGCTGTCGAGGAGACCGAAGGTGCCGAACGAAACGAGGGGGCCGCTGCGTCGTACGCCGTCCCTCGGTACCCGGTCGCCCCGGGCTACCGCCTGAATGTTCGCAGCGGGCCTGGCACGCGTTACCAGATCCTCAGGGTGCTGCCGTACGGCTCCCAGGTTCCGATCAACTGCCAGAAGCCCGGCGAGCGGGTGACCGGCCCGTACGGGACCTCGAACCTCTGGGACAACATCGCCAACGGCGAGTTCGTCTCCGACGCCTACGTGAACACGGGCAGCGACGGATATGTGGCGAGCCGCTGCACCTGACGCCTCGCCCCCGGCGTTCCTTCGCTCGCACCGGAGATAATCGATCTCGTGAGCGAGAACCACGACGACGACCGAAGCAGTGGCACCCGCGGGGGCGACCGGACCGGCGAGGGCGATGGGAGCAGCGGCCCGCAGCCCGAGCCGATTCGCTTCTTCGGCACCACCTGGGTCGCCCACGACGGCGGCTACACGATGCGCCGGGTCGCCGTCGCCGCCGGTTCGCTGGCGGCGGCTACCGCCGGCTGCCTCGTCCTGCGCTTCGCCTACCAGAGCCTGGCGGCGGGCGACATGGGCGGCTTCGTCAACCTGCTCCTCGTCGTCACGTTCGCGGTGTGCAGCGCCCTCGCCTTCCGCAAGACCTGGGAGGGCTTCACCCGGCGCCCTGCGGACCCCGCGCGGGACGAGGCGCTGCGCAGCCTGAAGATGATCGGTTTCATCGGCTCGCTGCTCGCCTACTTCCTCCGCTCCCTCACCGAGGCTCCCGGGGAGAAGCTGCACCGCACCGAGTACGGGACGGCACGCGCACAGTACGAGAAGCGCAGGGTGAGCCGCACCGGCAACCCGGCGGCCCGGCGCAAGAGGAAGCCGAAGCCCGGCAGCTGAGGTCGGATGTCACATTTCTCGGCACTCCGGCGTCCCTCTGTCGACATAGCGCACGCGCAGGAGGGAAGGCCGGACCATGGCAGAGCTCGCACTCTTCGAGGAGCAGCGCGACCGCCTGTGGGGCATCGCCTACCGCATCACCGGGTCGGTCGCGGACGCCGACGACGCCGTACAGGAGTCCTGGCTGCGCTGGCAGCGCCTGCCCGATGGGGAAGCCCGGGACCCACGGGCGTATCTGACCACCGTCGTCAGCAGGATCTGCTACGACCAACTCGGCTCGGCCCGGGCACGCCGTGAGGCCTACGTCGGCCCCTGGCTGCCCGAACCTGTGGTCACCGAATCAGGGCCCGAGGACCGGGTGACTCTGGACGAGTCGGTCGGGATGGCGCTGCTCACCGTCCTGGAGCGGCTGACTCCGGCCGAGCGCACGGCGTTCATCCTCCATGACGTGTTCGCCGTGCCCTTCACGGAGATCGCCGAGACGGTCGGCCGTACACCCGACTCCGTACGCCAGCTCGCCTCACGGGCCCGCCGCCGGGTGCGGGCCGAGGCGCCGCGCCGCTCGGTCGACCGCGTCGAGCACAGGCGCGCCGTGGACGCCTTCCTCACGGCGGTGCTGGGTGGCGACTTCGAAGGCCTGCTGGAGATCCTCGACCCGGATGTGGTCTGGCGTTCGGACGGTGGCGGAAAGGTCAGCGCGGCCAGGGTGCCGGTGCTGGGCCGGGTGAAGGTCGCTCGCTTCACCCAGGGGCTCATGCGCGCCTTCGATCCGGCGTCGATGGCGTTCACGGTACGGGACGTGAACGGCGCTCCCGGACTGGTCTTCACCGACACGGCGACCGGAATGACCGGCGTGTACGCGTTCACGGTGCTCGACGGGCGGATCACCGAGGTCGACGCCGTCCTCAACCCCGACAAGCTGCGACACCTGGCGTCGGAGTAGCAGCCCGGGGGAGTGTCACACTTCCCGGACCCGCGTCGTCCCCCTTGTATGACGACGAAGAAGAAGAACAAGATCGCGAACGAGAACGCGCCGCGGGTTCTGGTGATCGGGGCGGGCTACGCGGGGCTGATGGCCGCACTGCGGCTCGCCCCGCACGCCCATGTCACCCTGGTCGACCCCAGCGACCGCTTCAGCGAGCGCATCCGCGAGCACGAGCTCGCCGCCGGCCGCCCCGACGCCACGCACTCGCTCGCCGGGTTCCTGCACTCCACCGGCATCCGGCACATCCCGGCCCGTGCGATCGCCATCGACCTCGCCGCACGCGCGGTGACCACCGACGACGGTCACCGTGTCCCGTATGACCGGCTGGTCTACGCACTGGGCAGCCGTACGTCAGCGGCGCCCGCGGACATCGGCGGGCGTGTCCACACCCCGGAGTCGGCGGAAGCACTGCACAAGCGGCTGCTGGACGGTCCCGGCTCACTCGCGGTCGTCGGCGGCGGACTCACCGGTATCGAGCTCGCCACCGAGCTTGCCGAGGCTCATCCCGGCTGGAGTGTCCGGCTGCACTCGGCCGCCGAGATCGGCCCCGGTCTGTCAGCAGGTGGGCGTGACCATGTGCGCGGCGTGCTGACGGCTCGCGGCGTGCGCGTCCATGAAGGTCACCGGGTCGCGCATGCCGACGACGTCGACGCCGACGAGGTGGTGTGGACGGCCGCGATGGCGCCCAACAGCGAACTCGCCGCAGCCGCCGGGCTGGCCATCGACCCCTCCGGCAGGGTCGCGGTCGACGGCGTGCTGCGCTCCCTGTCCCACCCGGAGGTGTATGTCGCGGGGGACGCGGCAGCAGCCCACTCGCCCAAAGCCGGTGCACTGCGCATGGCGTGCGCGACCGCGATCCCCACGGGCTCGCACGTCGCCACCTCGCTCATCGCCGAGTTCCGCGGCAGTCGGCCGCGTCCGCTGGATTTCGGGTTCCTGCTGCAGTGCGTCAGCCTCGGCCGCCATGACGGGCTGGTGCAGTTCGTCCGCCCGGACGACAGCCCGCGTGACCGATTCCTCAAAGGCGCCCCGGCAGCCCTCGTCAAGGAACGGATCGTGCGCTCCACGGTCGGCACGCTGCGGCTTGCCGCCAAGCGGCCCTGGGTGGTGCCGCTGGTCCCCGGCATGTCCTGAGTCGGGCCCGGCGCGTGCCGCCGAACGCCTTGACGCCCCCGGCACCCCGGAGCATTATTCATCGCATGATGAATAATGCTCCGGGGTCGACTGACAAGGCAGAGGACGCCGAGAACACCGAGGGAGCGGCCATCCACGCCCGCGCCCTCACCGTCATCCGCGGCACCCGGAAAGTGCTCCGAGGGCTCGACTTCGACGTGCCGCGCGGCCGGATCACCGGCCTGCTCGGCCCGTCGGGCTGCGGCAAGTCGACCCTCATGCGCGCCATCGTCGGCACCCAGGCCCAGGTCGGCGGCACCCTCCGGGTCCTCGGCCGGCCCGCAGGCGACGTCTCGCTCCGCTCCCGCATCGGCTACGTCACCCAGGCGCCCTCCGTCTACGACGATCTGACCGTTCGCCAGAACCTGGAGTACTTCGTCGCGATCCTCGACCCCGGCCGCACGGCCGCCGAACGCCGCCGCACCCATGTCACCCAGGCCATCGCCGACGTCGACCTCACCGGTCACGCCGATGTCCTCGCCGGAAACCTCTCCGGAGGCCAGCGCAACCGCGTCTCGCTCGCCGTCGCCCTACTCGGCACCCCTGAGCTGCTCGTACTGGACGAGCCCACCGTCGGCCTCGATCCCGTACTGCGCCGGGACCTGTGGGACCTCTTCCACCGCATCGCCGGCGAGCGCGGCACCACGATCCTGGTCTCCTCGCACGTCATGGACGAGGCCGAACGCTGCCACCGGCTGCTGCTCCTGCGCGAGGGCGAACTCCTCGCCGACGACACACCCGAAGCCCTGCGCCACCGCCATGACACCCGGACCGTCGAGGGCGCCTTCCTCCACCTCGTGGACACGGCCAAGGCTTTCCAGGAGGCAGCCCGATGAACGCCCACCCGTCACCCGCGACCACCGCCACCGCCACGGCGAAGGGCACGAATCGCCCGGCGCCCGACGCCACCGGCCCCGGACACTCCCGCCTCGCACGCTCCCTCTCGCGCACCCTCGCCACCGCGGCCCGCGTGCTACGCCAGCTGCGCCACGACCCGCGCTCGATCGCGCTGATGCTTCTCGTGCCCTGCGTGATGCTCTTCCTGCTGCGCTACGTGTTCGACGGCAGCCCGCGCACCTTCGACTCCATCGGCGCGTCACTGCTCGGGATCTTCCCGCTGATCACCATGTTCCTGGTGACCTCCATCGCCACCCTGCGCGAACGCACCTCCGGCACTCTCGAACGGCTACTCGCCATGCCGCTGGCCAAGGGCGACCTCATCGCCGGCTACGCACTGGCCTTCGGACTACTCGCCGTCATCCAGTCAGCCCTGGCCACCGGCCTCGCGCTGTGGTTCCTCGGCCTCGACGTGGTGGGCTCGCCCTGGCTGCTGCTGCTCGTGGCCCTGCTGGACGCCCTGCTCGGAACGGCACTCGGCCTCTTCGTCTCCGCCTTCGCCGCCTCCGAGTTCCAGGCGGTCCAGTTCATGCCGGCCGTGGTCTTCCCGCAGCTGCTGCTCTGCGGACTGTTCGCACCTCGCGACACCATGCAGCCCGTGCTCGAAGGACTCTCGGACGTGCTGCCGATGTCATACGCGGTCGACGGTATGAACCAGGTACTCCGCCACACCGACATGACAGGGGACTTCATCCGTGACGCCGCAGTCGTCGGCGGCTGCGCGCTCCTGGTGCTCGCTCTCGGCGCGGCCACCCTCCGTCGCCGCACGGCATGACCGCACGGGGGACCGCCCATCGGACACCGCCGACCCCGGCAGCTGCACGGTGCAAGGATGTCCATGTCCACGGACGAACGGACCGCGGACATGGACCACTCTGGCGAGGTGACCCGCATGCCCCAGACCGTCGCAGTGCTCGGAACCGGAAAGATCGGTGAGGCCCTGCTCAGCGGAATGATCAGGTCGGGCTGGCCGACCGGCGCGCTCCTGGTCACCGCCCGGCGCACGGAGCGGGCCGAGGAACTCCGCAACCGCTATGGAGTCGAGGTCGTCGGCAACGCCGAAGCGGCCAAGCGTGCCGACACCCTCATCCTGGCGGTCAAGCCCCAGGACATGGACCGGCTGCTGGACGAACTCGCCCCGCATGTCGCCCCCGACCGCCTGGTGATCAGCGCCGCGGCCGGTATCACCACCGCCACCATCGAGGGCCGCCTCGCTGCCGGAACCCCCGTCGTCCGGGTCATGCCGAACACCCCGGTT